>DATHGV010000128.1:0-33730 GCA_035490135.1 Candidatus Methylomirabilota bacterium | reverse complement strand
AGTCTACGAATTTCTTCAGTGCGGCCATTACCGCGGGCCGTGTAAATAGCTCGCAGAACAAATCTATTTCGCGGCGTAATTCCTCGTGCGGGATGGGCTTCAGGAATTTTTTCGTGGCTGCCCGCGCAAACGGATCAAACTTCTTGATCTGCGTGGCGTTCGAACGGGCCACGTTTAACGCTTCGCCTTCCGCGGCAAGTTGCGACACCAGGCCGACGGCTTGCGCTCTCGCGGCGTTCACGCTGCGTCCGGTGAACAATAAATCGCGCACGAAGCCGTTACCCAAGTCGCGCTTCAGTCGCGGTATTCCGCCAAAGCCCGGTATCAGTCCCAGCCGCAATTCGGGAAACGCAAATCGCGCCATCTTGTCGGCCACGATAATGTCGCATACCAGCGCGAGTTCCAGCCCGCCGCCAAAACAAATTCCGTGTACTGCTGCGATGGTTACAAAAGCCGCTTCGTCGATGGCATTCAATACCGCGTGAAGGCGCTCAAGAAATTGGCGCACGCCGGCGAGCCGTTCACCGCCTTCGAGACGCGTCGCGCCTTCGTAAAGCTCTCGCAGATCGGCTCCCGCTGAAAAGCCGTGCTTTCGCGCGCTGGAAATAATGCAGACGGAAGTTTCTGGCGTCAGCGCATCGAATGCTCCGACAAACTTCTCGAGTTCCGCAAGCATCGCTGTGCCAATTTCATTGGCAGGCTCGCGATCGAGCGTCAATTCCACGACGCCGTCATTCCAGTTCCATCGCAGCGTCTTTCCGGTAAACGATTTCATGCGGACTTTCCACTGTACATAGTGGCAATTTCCGCTGAGTAGCGCCGCTCAATTGCGTCGCGGCGCAGTTTCCCATTGGCGGTAAGCAGACCATCCTCGGCCGTAAAAACGCCTGGCAGTATCAAAAAATTCCGAATCTGCCGGTAATGCGGCAAATCAGCATTGACGGCCTCGATCACTTTTTGGGTATCTGAGGTCGGAACCGGACCAGTAATCAACGCGCACAAATATCCGCGGCCGTTACCCACCACCACAACTTGCTGAGCGCCAGAGAGGCGCTGTGCAATTTTTTCTTCTATAGGCTCGGGCGGCACGTTATGTCCGGAATTCAGAATAATCAGATTCTTTATTCTGCCGATGATCCGCCAGTTTCCGGATTTGTTCTTTTCTCCCTGATCGCCGGTATGAAACCATCCGTCCTTTATCACTCGCGCAGTTTCCTCCGCCCGCTTCCAATAGCCAGGGAAAATGTGCGGCCCGCCCACCACAATCTCTTGGTTATCACCCAAAGTCATCTCGATCCCGCTAATCGCTGGGCCCACGAAGCCCGCTTCCACTGCAGCCCTCGGATCATCCATGGTACAAATCGCAGTCGTCTCCGTCAGTCCATACACCTGCAGCACCGGTATCCCTAGCATCATAAAAAATTGTTGCGTCTCCACGGCCAGCGGCGCGGAACCGCAAATCAGCGCACGCAAATTTTCGCCGAAGCGCTCCTTCACCTTGGCAAAAATCAGCCGTCGGCCCAGCGCCAACCACATCGCGTCGAGAACACCGATTCGGCCAGAGCGCTCGCGCTCCCAGTTCGCATGGGCGTTCTTAAACAACATGCGAATTGGAGCGGCGCGTTTCGAAATCGAATCCAGCACTCCGCGGCGCACTCGTTCGAGCAGCGTGGGCACATTCAAAAAATAATTTGGCGCGCTCAGGCGAATCTCGTCCGCAAGCTTGTTCAAGTCGGTTGACAGCGTCAGCACACTTTCCCGCGATAAACAGGACAGCAGCAAGATCCATGAGCCAGCGAAGTTAAACGGTAAATAATGAAACACTTTGTCAGGCTCATCACGTCCGTCCGCCTGCATTGACGCGCCCATTAACTGATCCAACCGCTCGCCGGTGCACCGCAGCATGTGTGTAACGTTACCCACGTTTAGGCACACGCCCTTCGGTTCGCCGGAGGTCCCGGAAGTATAAATAATCGTCACCAAGTCGCCCTCCGTGCGTACATTCGGCGCCTCCGTTAGCGGCTCCCGCGCAGGCGCGGCGCGCAACACTTCTTCCATCAAAACACGGTGGGGTCTGTCAGGCCATTCGCGCTCAATGGCCGCGCCAAGTTCCGCGTCGCTCATAATCAACAGACCCGGCGAACAATCTTTCATCATGCCTGCCAATTCGGCAGCGGCCTGCCGCGAATAAAGCGGCACCACGATGATCCCTTCCGCCATCAACGCCAGATCCACCGCCACCCACTGAATCGAATTTGCTCCCAGCAGCGCGCAGCGGTCCCCCGGCACCAAACCGAACTTGCGTACGTAGCTTCGGCCGCGTTGCACCTGGACAAGCAGTTCCCTGCCGGTGGTGGTTGTAAATGTTTCGCCATGAATTTCCCGCAACACTACGCGCTCGTCCGCGCGCTGCAGTTGAGCGAAAATTGATTCCAGGAAATTAGCCATCGAGTATCAGTGGTTGGCCGCCAGCACTGCGGCGGAAGCATCGTAACGTTCCGCGAGCTGCACTAGATTTTCATCCAGCGGAGGTAAGTAATCTTCCCAGGACAATATGCCGGACCGCAGCGGGAATTCCGGATATTGTCGCCGAACCGCATCCTCCAATAAAACTCCCATGCGCGCCATCATTTTCAGGTTGCGCACCACGGTGCTTCCGATTCCTTCGCGAACCGCGTCACGCTCAGTGACCAGCGTCTCCATGATGTGCAGTAATTTCGGCTCCAGCTCGGGATCGTCCACGGTCAAAAACAGATGCTCGTGGCCGCGTTCGCGCATCAAGTTGCGAATGCGCTCATCCATGGTCACACCCGCGGAAGCCACCAGGCTTGGCATGCAGGTCACGATGCCGTGATACCGCGAAGAAACCATGTACGTGCACGCGCGCAAAATGGAAACCATCTGGTACATGTCGTAATCGTCGGAAGTAAACACCGGCGTACCCGGAATCTGCGCGGCAATTTCGCGACAGGCCACGGCGTCCAGTCTTTCCATAGCCACTAGAATCGGAAACACCTGATGACGCTGCAGAAACACTTTGGTCGCGTTGGTGATTCCCGAAACATAGTTCTGGAATTTTTGGTCTACCTCGCGTCCCGATTCGTGAAAGTAAACGGTGCGGTACTGGCTTTCTTTATATGCGCCGGTAGTTACACGCGCGACATACTTGGCGATGGAGGCCTTCACCGGCCACACAAACGGATGGATGGGGCAAATTACCAGGATCGGTTTTTTTCCGTCCCATCCTGCTTCGCGCAAAACTTTTTGCGCATATTCCGGCGCATGCGGCTTGAATGTCCACGCCGTATCGGTTCCCAACTCCGCCTGGATGCCCAGCGAGTGCAGCAGGCTCTGCGATTCGGTGTTGCGTGTGATTACCAGCGACTCAGAGACATAGCGAGCGCACATGTTTCGAATGAGCGGGTCCATGTGACCGGCCTCGCCCCCATACCCCACCGATAATTTATTTTCTGCCGAGGCCAAGCCCAACGACCCAATCATCATGGTGGTGAGCGCGTTCGCGAATTTGCTCTTGAACATGGACCCTTCGCAGGCGATTACCCCGTGGCTTTTTCCAACCTCGCGGTAAAGCATCGGAGGAAACACATCCGGCAGGTGCACTTGATGCGTGCCTTCGAAATATCCCTTGGTGCGCCCAAAATCCTGGGTCATTACACTGAAATCCACATTCTCCGCGCCCAACACATGCCGTATCTGGTGCAGCATTTCATTAACACGCACGTCGCTGCCGGTATTACGTGTGCCGTTATAGCCTGCGAAGAGCAAGCCCAATTTCTCGCCGCGGTTCCAGCGCTGGCCGCGCCCCAGCATCCACTTCACGCGCGCCATGCCAATCAGCGCGCTAACCCACGCCACTAAAATAAAATCGGTCATGCATGCACCTGCCCGGCAATCGCTGGAATCGGATTGCTTGTCGGAACCGGCCACGATTTTGCCGGATACCTGAATTTATTTTCGCGGCTGAATTTCAGCAGCGGATACGCATAAGTCGAAAATTTCGCCGGAGCCTCACCACCCAGCTCCGCTGCCACGCGCGAATTATCAAAGACCGTGTTCCAGTTCAAATACGGCCAGAAAACTTTGAGCAACGACGCGCCATACCCCGTTGCCCCTCCACGCCGCGAAAGCCAGTTCACCATGCCGGAAAATGGCCCGCCGAGCCACGGCCAATAACTTGGACGGCTCGTTCCGCCTGCGGCAGCCAAAGCATCCGTCAATTCGCGAAATGTTTGCGAGCCCGCGCCTGAAGACAAATGATAAATGGTATGCGCTGTCGAATCTTTTTGGTGAATGGTGACGATTGCTTTGCCTACGTAATTTGCCGGCACAATATCGATGCGATCATCCGGCCGCAGCGGCAGCACCGGCAGCCTAGCAAGCACGTCAAAGGCCTGCACCATATCGAATTGGGTGGTTTGCGGCCAGCGGCTGTCCCCCAGCACGATTGCCGGGCGAAAAATTGTTACCGGCACATCTGGCAACAACTGGTGGACCATGTGCTCGCCGAATTTTTTGGTGCGCGCGTACGGATCGTAATCGGAGCGCGCCCAATCGATGGATGCATCTTCGTTAACTATCTCGTCTTGTCTGCGTCCCGCAACCGCCACGGTCGAAACATGCGAGTAGCGCCGCAATCCATTACGATTTTGCGCACGGCGGGCCAGTTGAATCACTTCCAATGCTCCACGCAAATTCACGTTCAGGCATTGCCGTTCTGATTTGCGGTTGAGCGAAGCGGCGCAGTGAACGATGGATTCGGTCGAATCCACGAGGTGGTGGTAGGCATCATCCGGCAACCCAAATCGCTCATTGGTCAGGTCGCCCAGAAAAATTCGGACACGCGTATTGAGGTATTCAGAAAATTCCTGGAATTCAAAATGGAGTTGCAGCGCCTTCCACAATCTTTCGCGCGCTTCCTGTTCCGACTTTGCGCGCACCAACAGGTTCAGCATGTTGTGGTGTTCGCGCAAAAACCCGGCCACCAAGTAACTTCCCAGGTAGCCCGTCGAGCCAGTTACGAAGATAGCCATGTCAGGAAGAAAACCATATTACGACGATCGCCATAGCGGATCGGAAGGTGCAGCAGCGGTATTCGAAAGCGAGGCGCGCGCCGGTGCTGCGGTCCAATCCAATTCTCTCGGAGCCCGCGATTCCAGCGGGCGGCCCTCCATCAGCGGATAGCACCATCTGCGCAGCGCGGGAATATGCACGTTGATCCAGTAATCCCACCACTCGATCGTTTCCGGCGCAAAATCAAACGCGGCACTTTCCTCCGGCGGAAGGGCCGCCGACAACATGCGCGTGTTCTCGCATTCGAAGACGTGATCGTTGTGCAAGATAAACGGCTCGTACAGCTCGATCAATTTTTCCGCGCGATTCAAATCGCGTTCCGCCTTGGCCAGCGGCGGTTTCTTCATCTTCAAAGCGATGGCCACGCGATTGATACGCGACACCACCGCCTTCTGCATGGGGATCGACATCCGTTCATATCTCTGTTTGGACACCGGAATCGTTTCAAACTTTACTTTCAGCCAGTTGTCCACACTTTGTTCCATGCGGTAATGCTTGCGGTGCGCCAATCCGGTAAGTTCAATGCTACGGCCCATATTCACGGGATTCACCGCCGAGGTTGCCAATTGATACATTCTCGCGTTGCAGCGCGCAATCACCGCCGCGGCGATCAGGCTCATCCCGCGACACACCATGTCCACGGGAATCACGTCCAGGCATTTGCGCGCATTTGTGGGCAGTTGCCGGAAATTTGTCCCCAGCAAATAGGAAAGCGGACCGGAGGTGTTGATACCTTCATTCCATCCGGAAAACGGCGAACGCTCCGAGCTTTCCACAATCGACGGCCGCACGATGGCAATCGGCAAATCACCGCCGCGCGTGGCCAGCACCGACTCGCCCAAACTTTTCGTAAATGTATACGTGTTCGGCCAACCTAAATGCTGCGCGCGCCGCATTCCGATACGCACCAGGCGATTGCGCGCCCAACGGATGCGGTTGCGCCGCAACACGCCATCCAATTCCTTCGCGGGGACCGCCGAGTCATCCACGCCGCGTCCCAGCGCCTGGCGTTTCAGCGCTTTGATGAGTTCCACACCTTCGGCGCGATCTTCGACGCTGCGAATCGTTTCGCGCAACGAGGCGATTTCCCGGTCCACGTCAAATTCGGGATCGCCAGCGGGGTTGTAGTTCGGTTTCAATTCCTCGGTCACGCGCCCGTCGCGCATGCCCACCACGTAGCAAGTGGAAAGATGCATCAAGCCTGCGTGATCGCACCCGCGAATAAATTCAAGCAGATGCACAGCGGACTCTACATTCGATGACAAGGCTTCGCGTAAGTCGGGATTAAAGTCCGTCAGCCCGGCGCTGTTCACAATCAGATCCAGCGATTTCGCCAGCCGTGCCTGCGTGGCTGCGTCCAGGCCGAGTCCTGGCTCGCTTACATCCCCTTCCACCACCTCAACTTTTTCTTTTAAAAATGCGCCAAGACTCCGTCCGTAGCGTTCCTGCAGCGTGTCAAATGTGGGTGACTCCTCTACAATTTTTTCAAAGCGCCGCTGCGAAGAGGTGGTGCGATTTCGCCGGATCAGCAGCGTAATCTTGCCAATCTCCGGAACATTCTCGAGGAGGTTCACCAGCCATACTTTGCCAATGAAGCCGGTGACGCCGATCAGCATGAGGTGGCGGTTCGCCAGCGTGCCGCGCACCGAAATCTTTTCTACACGCGGGCTTTCGCCGAACAACGCCACCGACGTGTCAGTAATAATTCGCGGACGCTCGCTACTTTGCACCGAAGCTTCAGGAAGGCTCGCCTTCCGAGCCCAGCCAAGTTGCCTTAGCAATTTCTCTCGCGTGATGCGCCCATCGGTGGATCCACTGGCAACCCAAGCCAGCGGCCCTCGCGGACGAACTACCGGATCCAACAACCGCCCGGTAGCGATGCCGTCGCGGAAATCGAGCCGATTCGCGATGATGGACTCCACGCCAAAATGTTTCGCGAGCGGCTTCAAGATATGGTCCAGCAGCTGGCTGACCAGCACCACTCGCTCGCCGGAACGAATGGCCTCCACCAATTTATCCACCGCTTCGCGTCGCATCTGCGGCTTCAAAACATATTGAAAATATTCCTCGCCCAGCAGGTCCAGGCGGTCGCGGCTCACTCCGCGCAACAGCGTATGCAAAAACCGCGTGGCAAATGTGCGGCTGGCGGCATACATAAAAGGACGCACCAGCGCCATGCCGGCCATGCCCGCCCGCCGCGCCCAGCGCTCCGCGTAGCTCCGCGAATTCCAGGTAAAAAACAGCACCGGGCGCAGCGCGCCAAGCTCGAGCAGGGAGCCTTCTACACGCCAGTACGTAACGCCCCGCGAATTGCCAGCGGCGGGAGCGGTACTGGCATTGTCCGAAGCGTAAGGCGCACTATGCGAATTGTGATGTGAAGTCGACATGCAGGTGCGTAATCAGCTTGTCAAACGCCGCCAACAGTTGCAATCAGCAGTTACATTTAGTCAGCGATCAACACGAGACGAGACATCTTACGCCATCACTTGCGCCGCCCCTAAAATTCACGGCCGCAAGCTCGTGTTATTGCGCCAATTGTCGCGCCCATAGATAAAATGGCCTGGAGCGGTCGTCAGCCGCGCCCAGACCCTGCCGGCAGCTGCCAGCGCCCCAAAAATACCGCCTAAAAGTAGCACTCCCTGTGCGCTTCTCGCAAGACGCGGGAATCCATGCTCTGCATGGAGAGTTTCCTTTAGTGTCTCTGAATCAGCGCGGTCACTGAGTTGAGCTTTTGTACCCCAAGCTCCTCCATAGACTTATACATGCAACCTTACCAGCACTAGCGGTTGGACCATCCATGCACTACGGTGCTATGTGTCGGTCCCTCCATTGCTGGGCCATTCGCTCAGCCTTCAAAACCTGTGCGGGCGACATCTCAGCCTTGGCATAGAGGAGGTTTTTTTGAGAGCCGGTCAAGCTAAACCGCATGTACGCCTGAACATAGTCTTTTGGAACTCCCAAACCATTCAGATAGAGAAGGCCCAAATTGTTTCTACCTTGACCTGCCCCCCCGAAGTCTGGAACGTGCTCGGCGGCTTGGTGGTACCACTTAGCAGCCATAACATAATTCTGATGCACTCCCTCCCCATCTTCGTACATTTGTCCAAGGCAGAACTGATGCATCAGGGTCGCCTTGGGCGGCAGCCTTTCTAAACCATTTCAGCGCCTGTTGAAAATCAATTTTTCCAAACCGCCCTTGCTCAAAAGATGCGCCAAGCCACATCTGTGCGTGTTTGTGCCCGCGTTCTGCCCTAGTCAGTAGTTGCTTCCTTTCGGCCTCCATCTGAGACGAGAATATTGTGGCCGGTTGAGTAGTTTGAGGATCATGCGTGCGGGCGAACGAAGGTGACGTGAAAATCGTGACGATAGTAAAGAGAACAGAGTGCGCGATTTCATACACGCTGTCCCACAGAAGATATTACACCCGCAGGTCTCGAATGAGAGCACGTTCTGGTAAACGTGAAGATCGGAAAAGCGGATTTCAAATTTTCGGGAGCCCCACTGCGCGTCGTGTTGCCTTTGATTTTTGCACAGCGCATCATGAGGGCTCATGGACGCGAAGAGCCCTCGTAAGTTAAGCGCCCCAAGCGTCATCGTCATTGGGTTCCTCTCCATCCTTGCAGTTTTTGCTTTGGCCTTCAGCATTACGGTGTGGCGTGCGCCACTATGGGTTGGCGCGGAGCTCACGCTGTTGCGACTGTTGGCAGCTGGATTTCAGAAGCGCTCGATGGTCATCAATGGCTATCACGTTTTTTATCTCGAGGGTGGCCCCGAGAGCGGTGCTCCCGTGGTGCTCATCCACGGTCTGGGCTCCAAAGCACAACAGGATTGGGTTGCGCTGGGACCGTATCTGGTGCGCGCGGGATATCACGTGTATGCGATGGACTTGCTCGGGTACGGACGCTCGGCGAAGCCCCCAGAGCTTAGCTACTCCATTCGCGAAGAGGCGAAATTTGTCGAATCATTTCTCGACGCGAACCATTTAACCTCGGTCGCATTGGGTGGCGAATCGATGGGCGGATGGATCGCGGCCACCGTGGCGCTCGACAGGCCCGACCTGGTCAAGCGGCTCATGCTGTTTGATAGTGCTGGGATGAAGTTCCAGTTGAGTTTCGATCAGGCCATTTTCACGCCGCAGACCAGCGAGCAGGTGGACCAGTTGATGGCCGAAGTCACACCCAATGCTCCGCGATTGCCGCAATTCGTGAAGTCCGACTATATTCGAAAAACCAAACGCTACGGCTGGGTGACCCAGCGCGCCTTGGCCTCCATGACCTCCGGGGCCGATGATCTAGATGAGAAATTTTCCACGCTGAAAATGCCCTTGTTGATTGTCTGGGGCAAACAGGACGCGATGACGCCGCTTTCGCTTGGCGAGTCCATCCATCGCGCCGCTCCGCAATCGACGCTGGCGATTTATGACGGCTGTGGACACATCGCGGTGGTGACTTGCATCAATCAAATCGTGCCGACGGTGCTCAGTTTCCTCTCGGGCACCAACTCGGAACCTGGTAAAACCATCGAAGTGCCTGCGCGGAAACATTTCTTGATGCCCTGATGCCGGGAAGGAAAACATGCACTCGCCTAAATCCATTCTTGCAGCACAGCTACTAGCCGGCGTATTGCTGCTGTTACCTGTCCACAGCCGGGCGCGGAATCCTCCGCAGCAATCTCCTGAGCAAAAAAACATGGAGCTGGTGGGCCACAGCGACTTGAATGGCAATGGCGACGGCGGCGAGGGCATGGCCATCCAGCAATGGCCAGATGGCCGACGCATCCTTTATATAGCGCATGAAGGCGAAAAGACCTGCCTCAGCATCGTCGATGTCAGCCATCCCGAAAAGCCGGTGATGGTCAACCAACTGCCGTCACCGCAGCCGGGCGTGACGCGCTGCAATTCTCTGGGACTCTCGGGAACTGTGCTGGTGGTCGCGAATCAAGCCAAAAAGGTGGGGCAGACTTCGGCGGGCTTGTGGGTGCTGGATGTTTCCGATTTCAACCGCCTGCAGACCGCGCGGAAATTGCAGGATCTTACATTTTCCTTCTTCGACACTTCCGGGCCAGCTTCTCCGGGCGTCCACTACGTGTGGTTTGTTGACGGCCAGTTCGCACATCTCACCACCGGCACGAAGGACTCGCGTCCTACGAATCCCAAGGATAATCAGTTCTACATCATCGTGGACCTTCGCGATCCTCGTAAGCCCCGCGAAGTGGCGCGATGGTGGCTGCCCGGCACGCAGCAAGGCGACGCGTGCCTACCCAACTGCCTCCCGGAGCGCCACAAGATCGATGACGGCTATCGCAGTCACACCATAGAAGTGCTTCCAGAGCGGCCCGACCGCGCCTACGTTGGCTACATCGACGGCGGCCAGATGATTTTGGATATTTCCGGGCTGGATGATGTGCGCGCTGGACGCGCAACCAATTTCACGCCGAAGCTGGTCAGCCGACTCAAATTTTCGCCGCCGTACCCTGCATGGACTCACACCGTCCGGCCAATATTCGACCGCGGATTGGCGTTCGTCTCAGATGAATCCGTCCAGGACGCTTGTGCCGACGCGCCCAAGCTTGTCTGGCTGGTGGACATTCGCGCCGAAACTAATCCCGTAATTATCGGCACCGCTCCGCTCGCCCCCAATGCCGGCGAACTATGTAAGCGCGGCGGGCGCTACGGCTCGCATAATCTAAGTCCCAACTTCCCCAGCCCGACCTCCGCAAAGTTGAAGAACGGCACGGTGGCAACATTCTTCAATGGCGGAGTTCGCATCTTTCGCCTTGTGGACGTTCCTGGAGTTTCAAACGCGCCTCCCCATATCGAAGAAGTCGGCTACTTCGTTCCACCAGCGCCACCCAACAACCCCGCCCACGCCATCGCGATCAATCACGCCATCGTGGATGAGCACGGCCGGATTTACGCCGTCGACCGCGAAACCGGCGGCCTCTACATCCTCAAATACACCGGCCAACCACCGCTGGACTGAACCGGGCTATTGGCTATCGGCGGAATCCGTAATTTCCGACTCGCTTGAAAAGTCGTGACCGAGCAAAGCGGCGGACTCGGGGAGATCATCTTCTCTGACCCACAGACGGACTCCACCAAGCGCATTGGACCACATCCAATCCATTCTCACGGTGTTCTCGTCGGACAAAAAGCATTTGATACCGGCGGAATCGAGCAGCCCTTTTGCGACCAACGCTCCCGGCAAATCTCTAAAGCGACGCAGGGCTACTAGCTTCACATCTTCCGCGTCGGCGACCGGCGATAGATTTTGCCTTTCGAATTGCAAGTCTCGGCGCAAGAACTCCGATTCCAATACGCTCAGCGCGTCTTCAGTAAGATTTTTTTGATCCTGGGCCA
Source organism: Candidatus Methylomirabilota bacterium (assembly GCA_035490135.1). Taxonomy (GTDB): domain Bacteria; phylum Acidobacteriota; class Terriglobia; order Acidiferrales; family UBA7541; genus Acidiferrum. The sequence goes on along the minus strand of DATHGV010000128.1, from coordinate 22,281 downwards.
ATTCAGTGAGCTCTGCGTCACTCTTGGAAGCGTAGAGAGCAGCCAGCCGCTGTTGTTCTTTTTGGTGGTCGATTAGCGCCATACAAGCGCATCATACGCGGCGACGCAGCAAGGGCCAAGAACGGTGAGAAACTTATGTTCGAACAAACGCAAAGACCTGCAGGAAATAAACCTGACGCAAATATGAGAAGAAAGAATACTGCAATTCTATCTAAACGCCCCAGCCGTAGCGTTCGGCGTGCTCCAGGGAGCGCAGCATTTCTTCGCGCAGCAATTCTGTGAAGACCGAGCCGCCGATGGCGCGTTGCCCGGGCTCGGCGATGTCTGGCGTGCGGTAGCCACCGCCCAGCACGCGCAGCAATGATTGCTCCACCCACTCCGCTTCCAGCGAAAGGCCAAACGCGTCGCGCAACATCATCGTGGCGCTCAGAATCGATCCGATGGGATTAGCGGCGTCTTTACCAACCAACTGCGGCGCCGAGCCGTGGATGGGCTCAAACAATGGCGCGCCGGATCCAAAGCTGGCGGAAGGCACCAGGCCGATCGAGCCGACCAGCGCCGCGGCGGCGTCACTCAAAATGTCGCCAAACATGTTGGAGCTGAGGATCACATCGAATTGAGTGGGCTTCAGTGTCAGCTGCATCGCGGCATTGTCCACGTACATGTGTTCGAGTTTTACGTAGCGATACACTGCGCTCATGGCGGTGACGGTGCGTCGCCACAGTTGCGAGCTGCTCAGCACATTCGCTTTATCTACCGAGCACAATCGCCGTGAGCGGCTCTCTGCCCGCGAAAACGCGAACGTGGCGATGCGCTCAATTTCCCGCGTTGAATACGACTCCGTATCCCACGCGCGCTCCTCGCCTTTTTCCGTAGCGCTGCCGCGTTCGCCGAAGTACATGCCTCCGGCCAACTCGCGCACAATTTCAATATCCACATCGCCGAGGCGCTCCGGCTTCAAGGGCGAAATACTTCGCAGCGGCTCCAGAACTTTCACTGGCCGCACATTCACGTACAGTCCCATTCCTTTGCGCAATTCCAGCAGCCCGCTCTCAGGGCGCTTCCCTATGGGAAGCGAATCCCATTTCGCTCCCCCCACCGCGCCGAGAAAAACCGCGTCGGCTCTGCGGCAAGCGTCCAGCGTTTCCGCCGACAACGGCGTACCCGTAGCGTCAATCGCCGCGCCGCCGATTGGAAATTCGTGCATCTCGAATTGATGGGAGAATTCGTGCGCGCATTCGCGCAAAACGGCAGCCGCGGCCCTGGTTACTTCCGGACCAATCCCGTCACCCGGTAACAACACGATGTTTTTCTTCATCGAAAATTCCGGTCCCGCTACTTTCTCATGTGGTGCCAGGCGTAGTGCCAATGTCGATATCCTCAGGCCGTGCTGGACGCTTCCGCGGCCACCGCCGCGGGGCGCCGCCGCAAAATCTCGTGCGCAATGGCGACCAGGTCGCGCGGCCGCACGTTCTTCGATTTGTCCGCCAGCGCGTTCACGCGCTGATAAACTTCCGCCAGCTCCGCATCGTTTGGCTCATATCCTAAATCGCGCAAGCTCATGCGCAACGCATTTCGCCCGGAATGCTTCCCAAGCACCATCAGCCGCGAAGGCACGCCCACCGTCTCCGGCGAAATGATTTCGTAGGTCAGCGGATTTTTGATGATGCCATCCTGATGAATCCCCGCTTCATGTGCAAACGCGTTCGCGCCCACCACCGCTTTGTTGGGCGCCACCAGCGCTCCGGTAATTTCCGTGAGCATGCGGCTCGACGGAAATAAATGTTCCAGGCGAATGTTGGTGGTCACGCCAAAACTTTCCTTGCGTACCGCCAGCGCCACCGCGATTTCTTCCAACGCGGCATTCCCCGCGCGTTCGCCGATGCCATTAATGGTGCATTCGATTTGCCGCACTCCAGCGCGCACCGCGGCCAACGAATTCGCCACCGCCATGCCCAAATCATCGTGGCAATGCGCGCTCAGGGTAATGCCGTCCACGTCTGCAAGGGATGCGCGCACCTTGCGGAACATTTCGCCATATTCTTCAGGCACCGCGTATCCCACGGTGTCCGGCAAATTCAAAACGGTCGCGCCGGCTTCCACCGCTACGCGGCAAACCTGGCACAAGAAGTCGATATCGGTGCGCCCGGCGTCTTCCGCGGAAAATTCCACTTCCTCGACACTATTCCGCCCGAGTTTGACCATCGCGCCAATGGCCTCAAGAGCCTGCTCGCGTGTCATGTGCAGCTTCACGCGCAAATGCAAATCCGAAGTAGCCAGAAAAATGTGCAACCGGGGAGCGGCGGCAGGCTCCAGCGCCTCAATTGCGGCATTCACGTCGTCCTTACGCGCCCGTGCCAGCGCCGCGATCGGCACGGTGCGAACTTCCTGCGCCACTTTGCGCACCGCCTCCAGATCGCCGCGAGAGGAGATCGGGAATCCGGCCTCAATTACGTCCACGCCCAACGTTGCCAGTTGGTGTGCCATGCGGATTTTCTCCGCGGTATTCATGGAGAATCCCGGCGACTGCTCACCATCGCGCAGCGTCGTGTCGAATATGCGCACTACGTCCATAGACACTCCCATGCATAAGTAACGCACCCTGGCCAGCCGCTAGTCAAATTTATCTTTATTCTGCTTTTGATAATCAGGGCTTATACTGCTTTCCGGGGTTTTCACGTGGATCTGGGCGAACTGCAGGTCTTTCTGACGGTTGCTAAAGAGGGCAGTTTCTCGCGAGCCGCCGAGCGCCTCTATCGCACGCAACCCGCCGTGAGCCTTGCGATTCGCAAACTGGAAGACGGGCTTGGCCAGCCGCTGTTCGTTCGCGGCTCTCGTCCCGTGCGCATGACTGACGCCGGCACCTTATTAAAGGACTACGCCGAGCGCCTCATCAACCTACGCGATGAAGTAAAAAAGGGCCTCACCGAGCTCGAAGGCTTGGAGCGCGGCGAACTTTCCCTGGGCGTCAACGAAAGCTCCATCCACGCGCTGCTGCCGGCTCTGGCCATCTTTCGGGAAAAGCATCCCGGCGTGCAGGTGCGGGTGCATCGGATGTTTTCGCGGGACATTCCTCATGAAGTGCTGAACTACCGCCTGGATCTTGGCGCCGTCTCCTACGTTCCGCGCGATCCGCAATTGCAAGCCACCGAAATTCTGAAGGATGAACTAAGCCTGGTCGTGCCGCCCAAACATTCGCTGGCCCGCAAGCGTGAAGTCGACATCTCCGACTTGGGCCGCGAAGTGTTCATCGCGCACATCGTCGAGTCGCCCTTCCGCCGCCGCGTCATTGAACTTTTCGCGCGCAATCACACCGAGCTCAACATGCCCATCGAGATGCCTACCATCGAAAGCATCAAGCGCTTCGTGCAAATGGGCATGGGCGTAGCCATCGTGCCGCGCATGTGCGTGCAGTGGGAAATCGAACACGGCTGGATGAAAGAAGTAAAAGTGAAGCAGCTCAACATTCCACGCCACGTCTATCTCGTGGGCCGCCGCGGCGCACGCCTCCCTCACGCCGCCGCCGAACTCATGCGCATCCTCCGCGATGGCCACACCTCGGAGGTATAAGACGCAAAAAGAGCATCCCGAGACCATGCGAAAAACATTCCTTGTTAGCTATAGCTAGAGCCGCGGATCAATCGGCTCGCTCTCGAGGGCCAGAACTCCAAACACGCACTCGTGAACCCGCCGCAGCGGTTCCCGTCGAATGAATCGCTCCAGGGCTTCGATGCCCAAAGCAAATTCGCGGAGTGCCAATGAACGTTTCGTCGATACAGAGCGGCTTCGTAAACGTTCCAGAATCGGATCGATGTCGAGCGTGAGAACCGCAGTGCAGCGATCGGAGGAAATTTCCGGATAAAAAACATGGGTTTGTCCAAAAACCTGCCCTAAGGAATGGACACGAAATGGACTCTTGTGCAGCAAATAACCTAGGTCTGTTGCACTCTCGCCCGTGTATGAGATCGTCAGCAACATGTATGATTATTGCCACACCCGGCGCGTGTGGGGCTCCCGTGGCGTAGAAATGTATCTGGATGATACTTGTGGCCGTTTGTGAACTGCAACGAGTGATGGAGATAGAAGAATTAAATGCCTAGCGGCCTCGCAATTCTCACTATCGGGTTCCTGCTTGGCATGCGCCATGCAACCGACCCCGATCACGTGGTCGCGGTGTCCACCATCGTCAGCCGCGAGCGCTCCATCTTGAAGGCCGCGCTGATCGGCATTCTCTGGGGCTGCGGCCATACCGTCACCATCGTTGCCGTAGGCGCCGCCATAATCCTATTCGGAATGGCGATTCCGGCTCGCGTAGGCCTGACCATGGAATTTTCCGTCGGCTTGATGCTGATCCTGCTTGGGGTTTTGAACCTTACCGGCGCGATGCGCTGGCTTACACAGAAATTTTCGCCATCGCATCCCAAAGTGACTGGCGACCACGCGCACCTTCACGAACACAATTCTCACCTCCATCTGCATTGGCATTCGCACGGCCCTGCGGGAGAGCATCACGGTGAAAGCGTGCCTCCGCCGGCGCGGCTTCGCATCCCATTTGCGCGGCTTGGCCTCTTCCATACTTTGCGTCCGTTGTTTGTCGGCATCGTCCACGGACTGGCAGGCTCCGCCGCCGTAGCGCTGCTGGTGCTGAGCACGATTCGCGACCCGCGATGGGCGGTCCTCTATTTGTTGGTTTTTGGTGTGGGCACTATTGCGGGCATGATGTTCATCACCGCCGCCATCGCGCTGCCTTTTTCTTTCGCGGGATACAAATTCGCGTGGCTCAATCGAGGGCTGATCACCGCTTCCGGCCTGGTCAGTCTGGCCTTCGGACTGTTTATCTGCTACCACATCGGCTTGGTTGACGGCCTGTTCACAAGTCATCCCACTTGGACGCCCAGCTAGCCTTACTCGCGCTCGCTAACCGCCGCTTCCATCGTGGGATAAGTGGGGATCAGTTTCAGGATCCCCGACACTTGCAACACCGCAATCGCCTGCTTCGTTAAACTCGCCAGCGCCATTGTTTTTCCAGCGTGCTTCCGCGTGACAAACAACGAAACTAGCGCTCCCACTCCCGACGAATCCAGAAACGCAACCCCGCTCATATTCAGCACCAGATGCTTTGCTTGCTCTTTCCGCATGGTTTGAAGAAAGGCGTTGACCGTCTCAAGGCTCAGTTTTCCGTCCAGCCTGGTGGCCACAGTCCCATTCCCATTATCTTTCCCTTGTTGCAACTGAAGTCTTGGGCTTTCCATAAGTTACCGAGCGTACCGTAAAATTGAAAAGTCTCAATGTTAAAATTCTGTAAACGCGAGACATTCCGCGAGGGGAACCGCCGGCACGCCGTGCTCGCGACCCCGCCCTCTCCTCAATTTATTTTAATAATTGGTAACATATTATTGAAGTAATCAGAAATAGCTCGTATGGTGGTTGCTCCACGCGTCTCCGGTTTGCGACTAGAAAGCACAAATGCCTATCCGGCCCTTCCATTCGCACACCGCTCGTGGTCTGTCTCCGTGTGTCCCCCCCGAGTTCGATCGCCGCCCGGATCTGTCTCTTCTTGGCGGTGCTGCTCGTCTTGGCGGGTTCCGCAAACGCGCAACTTCAACAGCCGTTCGTCTATACCACTGGCGGAGCCATCGCCACCCGCAATGACGCCACCGGAGTGCTTGCGCCCACATCCGCGTCCCCTCTTGCGGTGCTTGGTTTTCCCGCGGTTCTCGATGCCAAAGGACGCTTCATTTTCGCACGCGGCAATAACAGCATTCATATGTATCAGGTGGATTCCGTCACCGGGTCTTACACCGAAGTCCCGGGCTCGCCTTTCGCTTTGGCTAATACCAACAGTCCAACCTTGATTGCTACCGAGCCAACTGGTGCGAACCTCGCGGTCGTCAATTCCATCGGACTAAACCCCGGCGGAGGCGCAGGGACAAATGCGCCTGCAGCTCAGAAAAGCTCGATCGTTACGCCGAGCGGCACTTCCACTCTGGTTATCAGGCCAACAGCCACCAACGCTTCAGGTAAAGTCTGCAAATGCCGCCGATTCAGTTGACGTTGATAGTCAACTGAATCATGGAAGCAAGCGTCACAAATATCAAAAATATTATTTTGCCGCGGAAATCCGGTAAACCGTTCCAGCCATATCGTCGGACACCAGCAATGATCCGTCGGTTGTGACCGCCACCCCTACCGGACGTCCATACACTTCGCTCTTGTTAGGGTCCGGCACCAGCCCCGTCAAGAAGGGCATGGGATCCCCGCTCGGTTTTCCGTCCTTGAACGGTACAAACACCACCTGGTATCCCGCACGTGGCGAGCGATTCCACGAACCGTGTTCAGCCACAAATGCTCCGCCATGATAGCTAACTGGAAATTGATTCCCGGTATAAAACGCAAATTGCAGAGGCGCGCGGTGCGCTCCCAGCAACACGTCCGGAACAGTTGCTTTTGCGACCAGCTCCGGCTTCTGCGGCTTCACTCGTGGGTCCACATTGTCCCCGATATAGCTATACGGCCACCCAAAAAATGCTCCATCGTTCACTGACGTAAAATAGTCGGGCGGCAAATCGTTCCCCAATCCGTCACGCTCGTTCACACTGGTCCACAGAATTCCGGTTTTTGGCTCGAGCCCAATGCCAGTCGGATTCCGGATTCCCGTGGCATATAGGCGCGCATTCTTGCCATCTAAATCGCAAATGGTAATCGCCGCGCGTCGCGAGTCGCTCTCAATATTTATGTTCGATGCCGATCCGATGCCCACCAGGAGATGCTTTCCATCGGGCGCCATCGAAAGCGAGCGCGTGGAGTGTCCGCCCGTCGGCAAATCCATCAAATGCTCCGCTTCGCCCTGCCGCTTGGAAGTTTTCGCGTCATATTTGAAACGCAGCAACGCATCCGTATCGCCTACGTACACATAGTCGTCATGAAAAACAACGCCGTACGGCTCTCGCAGCCCGCTTACAAACACTTCATTTTGCTGCGCGCTGCCGGTGTGTTGCGGATCGCGCAACACAATGACTTTGCCCGCCGCCGTATCCGCAAGAAATATATCGCCATTGGGCGCTATGACCATCCATCGCGGGCCTTTAAAATCCGCGGCGAAAATATTTATTTTAAATCCCTCCGGCACAGTGGGCAGAAATCCCTTCGGCGGCTTTCCTTCCTCTGCGGGATTCGTCGCGGACTTGGACGCAAACGGTGCAGGAAGCCCCGGCTTCTTGCCGTTGGTCACCTGCGCAAGAAGCGCCGGCGCCATGATCAATCCCAACAGCAAGCTCGCAGGCGGCGCGATCCGCTGCATGAACCGTACCGCCCTTTTACTCTCTACCGAACTGGCCTCGACGTTACTTTTCATGTGTGCTTCCTCCAAAAAGGTGTCCCCTGATATTTTGATGTCACCACGTCTGCTCAGGTTCCATTAGCCCAGCGTGCATCTCTGCAATCTCGCCCGCCACAATGTAACTCAGTCTGGACGTCAGCGACGAAAAAGTTCAGCCACAGAAGCGCACGCAACCCTCGCCCTCTTGCTTGGGAAGTATCGCTCAACGGATCTTCCCTTTATTCGGGTACGCGCATCCAATCATCAAGGTTTATCGTAGAGTTAGAAGAAAGGTCCCGCCATCATGGAAAGACCGTACCTCGGCAAAATCTTGGTAGTCGCTTTAATCGTTGCGTTCTTTGCCTGGACCGCCATCCGCGCTCTCGGCGCCCGGCCCACCGAAACGCCCAACGCCGCGTTGTTTCCCAGGCCCACCATCGACGCGCCGCTTGCAAATTCCTCTAAGTCCCGGTCAGCTGTCTTCGCTGGCGGTTGCTTCTGGGGCGTGCAAGCCGTCTTTGAGCACGTCAAAGGAGTGAAGTCTGCGACCTCCGGCTATTCCGGCGGTCGGGTGAAATCGCCCTCCTACGAAGTAGTCAGCATGGGTGTGACCGGACACGCCGAATCCGTTCAGGTTATCTACGACCCTTCGCAAATCACTTACGGCCAACTGTTGATGGTTTATTTTTCAGTGGCTCACGATCCCACGCAGTTGAATCGCCAGGGCCCTGACACCGGTTCGCAATATCGCTCGGCCATTTTTTATTCTAATGACGAACAGAAACGCATCGCAGAGGATTACATCGCCCAGCTGAATTCCGCAGGTGTGTATTCACGTCCCATCGTGACCAAGGTTGTGCCCTTCGAAGCGTTCTATCCCGCCGAGGATTATCACCAGGATTACTTGAAGAAAAATCCCGGCAACCCGTACATCGTCTTCAACGATTTACCTAAACTGAAGCGTCTGCAGAGAGAATTCCCGAGTCTCTACCGCGCCGATTAGTTTCGCTGCGTCCAGCCTTGTGGGGCCCAGCCTCCAGCCCCGGCCACGTATTTTTACCGCCTAGCAAAAGATACTGTTAGAATTCCAATCAATAAATCTGTCTAGCAAATCTCACGGCACCACATTTGGAGGAGACTAAATGAAAACCTTTGCGGTGACAGGGTCGTTCTTTCTGGCCGCAGCCGCATTTATCACACCGCAAGCCCGTAGCCAGTCGAAGCCAATTCTAGTGAATTTAAAAAACGCGGAAGGCCAGAGCGTCGGCTCCGCGACGCTTACCCCCGCCGAGCACGGTGTAAAAATCAAGCTCGACATCAAGGATTTGCCCCCGGGCGAGCATTCCATTCACATCCATCAAGTAGGCAAATGCGACCCACCCGATTTCAAATCCGCGGGTCCACACTTCGGTGGTACGAAGGCCGATCACCAACACGGCACCGTACCCGCCGGCGACATCCCGAATTTTTCGTTGATCGTCGCGGCAGATCACACTTCGCATGTTAGCGTTGTGGCTCCCAACGTCACCCTGGGGAGTGGTGACAATTCGGTATTCAGCAACGGTGGGACTGCCATCGTGATTCACGCCGTCACCGATACTTCCTCAGCAAGCGCTCCTGCACGCATCGCCTGTGGCGTAATCGCAAACCTGGAATAAACCGCCAGAGAATTACTTTTTCTCTGGTCGCTCGGTGACAGGTTTGTCGCTGCGAGCCGGCAAGGAGGACTTTCTGCCGCCGGCCGATTCTCCCGCGAAGAGCGACGTAAGATTTGGATACGCGTAGATTGTCGGCGCATGATTTTGCATCAGCCCACCGGTATCCGCCGTCGGCCCATAGTTGCTATGCAGCGAGTAGCCAGACATCCTGAGCATCGCCATTTGCTGGCCGCGATGATGAGCGCTATGTGCAATCCTGCGGGTCATCACCCACGCGCGCGAGCGCGGCACGTCGAAGAATTGTGTCTCACCGGACCACCACGATTCGTCTTTCGTGCGCAAAACCGCCAACCGCTTTTCACTGTCTTCCGCGTAGCGTTTCATGAATTCCAGCCGCGTCTCCTTTTCCGGCAATGGCGGTGCGCTCACATCTATGCCCAGCATGTTGCGAAACCACAGGTCTTCGCTCACACACTGATGCACCATCTGTTCCTGCACGCTGCGTCCGCGAGCGTCGCCGTCGCGCGGGCGGCGTTGCATATCTTCATCACGGAATTCGCTCCACGTGCTGATAATTTTGACTCGCTCGGTTTCGTAAGTTTCCACCAAAAAGTCGTAAGTCATCGGCGTTGCCTCACAATATTTCTAGCAGTGAGTTCAGCCCAGTGGCAATCACCACGAAAGGCGGCGGGCATATTCAAAAAAAGGGAGGGCAAAATGCCCTCCCGCTCTTAGTCAATTAAGTTGGAAACTACCTTATCGCCTGCAGCTTTCGCTGACCATACTTACGTCCGTCACGTTCAGATGACCGTGCTCAGTCGCATTGGGATTTGTTTCGTCCTTGGCTTTTTCCTTCGTGCCGTGCATGCCCGCATGCCACACTCTGCCGTTCACTGTCACGGTATGGCCCACATGCTCGCCCAATTTGGCGTTCTTGGAGCTCAGCACCCAGGTACTGCCGTCCTCGGCCGTCAAATTGTATTCGCCTGATTTATCGCCCGTTGAAAGACAACCGGTCAACGTGCGCGTCGAATCACTCTTTTTTTGCTCGTCCTGAGCTGCAAAGCTCGCTCTCGGAATCATCGCCAGGCTGGATAGCGCGAGAAAACTCAGTGCTAATTTTGCTTTCATCAAATGTCTCCTGTTGATTCATTTCTAGGGCCAGCTGGGCAGGGCCGCTCACTCACGAAAGATTCTTCCATTCGAACAGGGAAGCGGCCATACCGGGAAGTACTGAGAATCCTAAAGAGTTGAAAATCTCGGATTCTCTTGTGGACGATGCACTTGCACGGAAATGCGTAATCAAACCCCGTGCATTTTATTGTCGCTAGTTGTCCATTGCCTCAAATAGACAAACTCCTGACCATGGGCGCGAGCCTTGTGGCCCTTTTTTTTCCGGAAGGAGAGAAACTAGACGCAAAGCAAATGGAGGGCGTTTAAAGCGAGCGGCCGTTTTCAGCAAACCTTGCACTTCAACGGGCCGCCAACCATATGGCTCTAAAAATTGTGGACCTTCCGCGGGCCCGAACTTAAATGGCGCGCCAACCTGACTAAGTTGTTTCCCGGTGGTGCGCTGCATCATGCGCAGCAGTCCCGGCGAATGCATGTCGAGAATCCAGCGCTGAAACTGTGGATGCCCGGCAAAGTCCTTGGCGAGTGCGACTACTTGACTGGGCTCCAGATAGATAAGCAATCCCTCGGTGAGCACCAACATTTTTTTGCCCCGCTCCGCAAGTTTTGCAAACACCGGCTTGCGAGCGTCAACATCGGAAAGATCCAGGCGGATCCGTTCAAGCCGGCAGGTCGGTTTTTCAGCGCCAAGAATCCCCTCTTTGTACGTGAGAATTTCCGGCAAATCGATTTCGACCCATTGAAGCGCAGGCGGCAACTGCATGCGATACGGCCGCGCATCCAGACCGGCGGCCAGATTTATTACCATATCCGCGCCCCGCTGGATTTCGCGCAAAATAAATTGATCGAAGAGATAGGTGCGGGCTACCCACGCCCACGCATAACTGTTTCCCTCCGGCAATGTGTTAGCGATATCCACACCCAGCGCCCCCGCAAGTCGCGCTGCGTAGGGATCACGGAAAAGCGCGTCAGGGCGCAGTGTTTCGTTCGCGCGAAACACCGCGGCCCATCGCGCGGTGTCTGAAATATTCCGAACTACCATGGCTGGCTCGGACATGGTTCGATAGATGGAATCGCGAACACCAATTGACGCTCGCGATGAGCAATTATACCGTGGCGCTCTTGGCCGTAACTGTTATTAATATTTCAGGGGGAACAATGGCCGCAAAAACTAGCGCTGGATTGCTCATGTACCGGGAACAAAATGGCCAGATCGAAGTGCTGCTGGTGCATCTCGGCGGGCCATTCTGGAAAAACAAGGATCGCGGAGCGTGGTTTGTCCCCAAGGGAGAAATTAATCCCGGCGAAGACTTACTCGATGCGGCGAAACGCGAGTTTCAGGAAGAGACCGGACTCGTTCCGCGGGGCGATTTTGTATCTCTCGGCAACGTGAAGCATAAAAGCGGCAAAACTGTGTATGCCTGGGCGTTTGCCGGCGATTGCGATCCTTCTTCTTTGAAGAGCAATACATTTGAAATGGGTTGGCCGCCGAAATCCGGAAGGATGGTCACATTCCCGGAAATCGATCGAGCCGATTTCTTCACGCTCGAAGCCGCGCGGGAAAAAATGCATCCGGCCGAATTTGAATTCCTGTCCAGACTAAAAAATAACGCTTCCAGGTAACAACCCGCTGATCGCGTTTGATTTAAACAATCGTGCAAGAGACAGTTGCAGCCCTCTGGTTTCACCTTCCAGGGTCAGAAAATTTGACGGTTGACTTCGACGATGTAGTTCGGTATTACCAGCAGACGCGCCGGTTATTCATGTGGGGCGCCAACCGTTAGGAAACGCTTAAGGAGGACTTATGGCAAACAATGTTCGGGCGATCCCCGAAGGCTATCACACGATTACTCCCGCACTAACTTGCAGAGATGCCGCCAAGGCCATCGATTTCTACAAGAAAGCGTTGGGAGCGAAGGAAATTCACCGCATGGAAGGACCAGATGGAAAGATTGGCCACGCTGAAATGCAGATAGGTGATTCGAAATTCATGCTGAGCGATGAATTTCCGTCCATGGCGTCTGCACCCGATCCAAATTCAAAGTCCGCGCCATCGAGCTACCTATTCATCTACAGCAGCGATGTGGACAACGATTTCAACAAAGCGGTTTCCGCCGGCTGCAAGGTCACCATGCCGCTGCAGAATCAATTCTGGGGCGATCGCTACGGCAGACTAGCCGATCCCTTCGGCCATCATTGGGGCCTGGCACAACATGTGGAAGACGTTGCGCCAGCAGAGATGGAACGGCGCGCCAAGGAATGGCAGGACAAAATGGCCAAGTCCGCCGGGGGCCACAATTGAGTCCAAGTTAATTGTTTTTTTGACAAGCACAGTAGTAGATCAGTTGTGTTCGGGAAATGCGCCCCGCGTTAAGTTATAAAACGCTGGGCGTATTTCCATTTGTGCGCTTCAATCGCGATTCGCCAGTCCGCTGCTATTAATTACTTCGCGATGGTCGGTTCATCTATCAGCCGTTCGCTCAATGCGAAATGTAAAGCAGCCAGCACTCGTGCTGTTCTCCTGTAAATAATCGACTTCGCGGTTCGAAAACAGGCGTGCAATCGCGGCCTCGAATGCTCCATCGGTTACATATTCCTGTGTGATGAAGCGCCGGCCCCGGGAATAAGCCTCGAGTGTAGGTGCGCTGCCGCGAAGTTCTTTAGGGAAACCGCCCAGCTCGTCGTATCGGGAACATTTTTTCGCGTGCACGTAAATTGGTCCGGGCTGCGGTAATTCTTCCACGCCAGCGAATCGGTCATAGATGAACAGTGTGGCGTCGTCCACTTCCGGAGTAATCAGGCGCAAGCAATGACGGCATGGCGCCGCTTCGCTTGCTAACTCCCTATGCGCCGGAAATCCATATACAGGCGCACGCATGGTTTGGCGAACTGTGTCGGCAACTTCGGTAGAAATGGCAACAATTTTATTTGGCATCACGATTCCCTCGATTGCTGGCCTGAGATCTCGAGGCCAGTCAGAGTCAGAGTTTGTACCGCTCCATTTGAGCCTGATCGTGTGTGCCGTTCTATCCGCTTTCCGCGTTCAAACAAGTCGAAACAGCAGGTCAGTTATTTTTAGTCTGAAGATTAGACAGCTTGGTGCGAGGTATCCGCGCGGTAAACTCACGCCATCGCGGCGGTTTTCCCGGGGATGTGCGCCGTCGGCGCAGCGACACGCACGATACGGAGAATGTTAACGACCGCAATCACCAGTCCGAAAATTACAGCTATCGGAAATACCCTTCCCATCCAGAGATTGAGCAGCGCTGTCACTTGAATGGCCTTCTCCGGTGGGATACTTGCGCCGGAAAGTTCGGCCAGAACATTGGCTTTCAAAAGCCAGCAGAAAAATACGGAGCCCGCCATATCGCTAACAAGTCGAATCGCGGCGCGGCGTGCCGTCCAGTAAGGACGGGCGAGGTTGGCAACAGCAAGCCCGATGTTAACGAATGCGATGAGCAAAAAACCCCAAAAAAAATAGCGCCAGAGAGCAGGAGCTAGCGCAATTCGTAAATTCACTTGGTTCAACACCACACCCGTGGACATATTTGCGGACCACCAGAGGCCGAAGATCATGTTGGCGGCCAATTCAACTATGGAATTGAAGCGCGAAATTAAGTTGGGATTGTTTACAGGTGGCAGCTTGCGCGGGTTCCATTCTTCCAAAAAATGAGACTTGCGCTGCACTCGTTCAAGGATGGCGAAGACCAGCGTCACTGTGCCGGCCGCTAGAAAGGCGGTGCCCCATAGCTGCGCCCACAACGATCCCAATATCTCAACCCAGGAGTGACCAGCGAATTTCGCGGCGTACCCCGAATTGAAAATTAACAAGGCGATCCATGTCACTGTCCAGGGCACCAGATAACACAACATGACAATTTTCAGCACCAGGCGATAAATAGGAAACAGGACTGGTCCGATTAATTGCTCCTGTGGCAAATAACGGTTGGCCACCAGTATCGGCCGGCCCCGCTGTTTAAGAATGGACTCCAGCTCTACTTCATTCAGTTTGCGGCCGAGCTCGGTTTCCTTCTCGTCAATTTGAGAGCGGATGTCCTCCGACAGTTCCGCGATAATGTCTTCCTTCTGGTCCTTGGGCAGCCAGAATTTAACGGCTTGCAAATACCGTTCGAGAAGTTGCATGACCATACTCCTTCAAAATTGAATTTATCGAGGAATCCATGCTTCGCCACTCTGTGAGCAACTGCTCCAGGATTTGTTTGCCCGCAGCCGTAAGCTTGTAAAAACGCTTATTGCGCTTCTGCTCCTCGCGCCATCTGCTGGTAAGCAGTCCTTGGCTTTCCAAACGGCGAAGTAGGGGATACAGCGTGCCTTCGTCAATCTCGATGCCATGGTCAGCCATGATTTTTCGCAGCGTGTAGCCATATTGCTCTGCGTGCAGGGCCGCTAAAACTGCGACTACCAGACCTCCACGCCGAAGTTCGAGACGCAGATTGTCAAAGTTTTCTGAGCTCATGCATGTACAATGTGTGGCATAGGATGTGCCATATACTATGTTTCACACAGTATGATGTCAAGCTTTTTTTAAAAATATTCGACGTGCGCGACTTGTTTTGATCCAACTATCCTGTCAGCAACGGTTGCGGGGTTTTGAATGCCGCGAGTTTGGACGGGGTGATTTCAGGAGGGAGTCGCGAGTCCTCTTGGGAAGCTTGGCGACAATGATGTCATAAGAGTCGCGCACGAATGCGGCCAACTCGGCGGAGGAAAGCGCGTCTTTCGTTTCCAGGGCTACCCATTGCGCGCGAGCGAGATAAGGTGCAGGAATAATGCCGGGCCGCTCGGTTAGTTCATAGAAATTGTCCGAAGAAGCTTTGAAAGACAGCCATACGGGAGCCGGCTCGAGAACCGAGTGGGCGAACATCTTGCCCGCTACCTTGAAGGTCAGATCGCTGCCCCAGATAACATGTTCCGTGACGGCTGGAAAGGAAAGACACAGGTCGCGGATCCAACTGGCATTCATTCCGCGAATCTAAAAGAAAATACCGTGCACGACAAGAATTTGTTTATTTCGTCAGGATTTTGTATTGCGCCGAGGTAAGCGGAACGACGGAGAGACGCCCTTGGCGTACAAGCGGCGAATCCTCGAACAGCGGGTCCGCTTTCATCTCCGCCAGTGAAACGGGACGTTTTATCGGTGGCCCTGCTTTTATCGTGATAATAGGATTCTTGGGATCGTCATTGTTTACTGACACCACTGTCGCAGTCCCGACTGCGCTCTTGACATCGCCAGTTTCGTAAATGATTAATTTCGTTCCGGGCTTCATCTCGCGCAGATTTCTTAGCGCCACTGGATTGGAAACACCGTCCCATTCTGTGACGGAGTCGCGTTGCAAATCGGCGAACGAATATCCGGTAGGCTCTGTTTTCAGCAAGTAATAGTCGGAAGCCATAAGTGATCACCTCTCTCGAAGGGCACCATTCTAGCGACTCCGCATTGGTTTACCGTAGAAATTGTTTGCTACCGAAAAGCGGATTGCAGCACGCATTCACCCTGGAGACCACTACAGGAATATTCGCACCCTAACGCAGCTCGCGAATGATTTCGCGCGCCGCATTAGCGCCCGATGCTCCGGTGAGGCCGTTGCCCGGATGTGTTCCCGAGCCGCACAAGAATAATCCGTGAATAGGCGTTTTGTAACGCGCCCAATCCAGAACCGGGCGCATGGTGAAAAGCTGATCGAGCGCGAGCTCGCCATGAAAGATTTGGCCGCCCGTGAAACCGTATGTGGTCTCCAGATCCTGCGGGGTAATAACCTGCGAGGCTTCCACACGCTCCGCGAAATTTGGAGAGTACGCGGCAATTGTTTTGATCACTGTCTCGCACAAATCATCACGGCGCGCGTCCCAACTTCCATTTTTCAATTTGTACGGTACGAACTGCACGTACGCGGAGAGAACATGTTTACCTTCAGGCGCCAGAGATGGATCGAGAAGTGTCGGAATGGTGAGATCGAGATACGGAGCGTCTGAAAATTCTCCATACTTGGAAGCGTCAAAGGCACGCTCAAGATAATCAATCTCAGGGCCGATGTGAACGCGGCCGGACAGCGCCTGGCGGAAGCCGTCGGCTCCAACGGCGCCGGCAAGCGAAGGGAAAATTGGCAGATCGTTAAGCGCCAAATTTACTTTGGCGACAGTGCCCTTCGCGCGGATATTGCGGACGCGTAAAGCAAAAGTAGGATCGAGTTGCGACGGATCCATGAGCTGAAAAAATGTGCGCTTGGGATCCACGCCGGAGACGATGGCTTCGACGGCGATTTCATCCCCGTCAGCGAGCACAACCCCGGCGACGGCGCCATTTTTTATACGGATATGCAGCACTTCAGCATTGGTGCGAATTTCCGCGCCGGCCTGCTTGGCCGCTTCGGCCAGCGCGTGCGTAAAGGTGCCCAGACCACCGCGAGAAAACGCTGCCGAGCCGACCGGATGCTCATCCGCTGCTGCGCGCAAAAGAAGTACCGCGGTGGAACCGGCGGACCAAGGACCCAGAGCGGTGCCAAAAATTCCACGAGCGGCAATCGCGGCACGCAATAATTCCGTCTCGAAAAATTCCGCAACAAAATCCGCGACGGCCATCGGTCCCCAGCGCAGCAAATCGAAAATACCGTGCTTACCCAGACCGCGAACGCCGCGCCCGGTCTTCAGCAAGTTCCAGAGGTCTTCCGGGGAAGGCTTGTCGATGGACGGTGGGGTGATGGTAGAGAGTTGAGCAAAGACGTTGGAAATTTTCGCGAGCGAAGCAGCGAACTCCGTATATTTTGCGGCGTCCTTTGCCGACAAGCGAGCGATGCCGCCGGCAGTTTTGCCTGGATCGTCGTAGAACAGGAGCGATTGGCCATTAAGTGCTGGAGCGAAGACGCGCGGATCCGGGCGAAGAATCTCGCAATTGAATTTTTCAACTTTTAAGTCGCGGGCAACATCAGGCCGCAACGGACCAAGCGTATGAGCTAATGTCGAAGCGCGGTAACCGGGATGAAACTCCTCCGTCACGGCGCCGCCGCCAACAATTTCGCGCCGCTCCAGAATCACCGGCTTGAATCCGCCCTTCGCCAGATAAAAGGCTGCGATGAGCGCATTGTGGCCACCGCCGATGAATGCTACGCGCTGTCCGATGGGCATATCAGTTGTGCTCTTTGGCGGAACGCGCTGCCGGTGATGCCACGGGCTCCGTCGAAGGTTGCGCGCCATTTTTTGTCTGGCGCTGCGCGGCGGGCTTTTTCCATTCCTTGAGGATGACTTGGCTGGCGATGCGGCCATTGGCGCCCATGATGCCGCCGCCGGGGTGCGTTGCCGAACCGCACATATAAAGGTTGTCAACTGGAGTGCGATAGTAAGCCCAACCGGCTACCGGGCGCAGAAAAAATAATTGCTCAAGCGAAAGTTCGCCCTGAAAAATATTTCCCTGCGTCAGACCAAATTCGCGTTCCAGATCGAGCGGCGTGAGAATCTGGCGCCCGACGATAATGTTTTTAACGTTGGGCGCATATTCGGAGATCGTGTCGATCACGTTGTCGCCGAAAGCTTCGCGTTGCTCGTCCCAGGTGCCTTCCGCGAGCTTGTAAGGAGCGTATTGCACGAAGCACGAAAGAACATGTTTGCCGGGAGGCGCAACGCTCGGATCGGTCAAGCTTGGGATCACCATATCGATGTAAGGACGGCGGGAATAGTGACCGTACTTGGCGTCGTCGTAAGCGCGCTCCATGTATTCCATGCTGGGAGAAATGGAAATCGCGCCGCGAAGATGCGCTCCATCGCCGGGCAGAGATTTGAATTCGGGCAGCGCATCCAGCGCAATGTTTACTTTGCCGGATGAGCCGCGGAATTTGTAGCGCCGCACCCCTTCCAGAAAATCGGCAGGCAATTCCGAAGGTTCCAGGAATTTTTCGAACGTCAGATGCGGATCGACGCTGGAAGATATTACGTTGGCGGTAATCTCTTCTCCGGATTGCAGAACGACTCCCGCTGCTCGACCTTCTTTCACCAAAATTTTACCCACTGGGGCTTTGGTGCGAATTTCGACCCCGGCTTCGCGTGCCGCTGCCGCGATGGCGTTGGAAATCGCGCCGGTTCCTCCACGGCTGAATCCCCAGGAACGAAACGCCCCATCAATCTCGCCCATGTAGTGATGCAGCAGGACGTACGCGGTGCCCGGCGAGCGGATGCCCAAAAAAGTGCCGATGATTCCGGACGCGGACATGGTGGCTTTGAGCACGTCCGTTTCGAACCACTGGTCCAGGAAATCCGCGGAACTCATGGTCATCAGCTGAATCAGCGTGTAGCGCTCGTCGGAAGATAGTTCGCGGAAGCGTTGCATCAGAAAGTGCAGCTGCTTCAAGTCGCGCGGATTCAGCGTCGTGGGATCCGGTGGCACCATGGAAAGCATGGGCTTCACGAAGCGGCACATCGGCGTCATCATCTTCGAGAATTCGTCGTACGCTTCGGCGTCAACCCGGGAGTGGCGCCGAATTTCGCGGACGGATTTGGCGTGATCGTTCATGCGCCATAGATGATTGCCATCAGACATCGGCGAAAACGTGCCATCCAGCGGAAGAATTTCCAGGCCATGGCGAGGAAGATCAAGCTCACGAATGATTTCAGGACGCAACAAGGAGACCACGTAGGAGCATTCCGAGAAAAGAAAGCCCGGGATGATTTCTTCGGTTACCGCGGCGCCGCCGAGCACGTGACGCCGTTCGAGGACCAAAACCTTCTTACCGGCCTTCGCCAGGTAGGCAGCGTTGACCAGGCCATTGTGGCCGCCACCGATGACGATCACGTCGTAATGCTGGGTCATTTTGCTAAGGCTCCGTCAACATAAAGCGCGAGGAATCGACAAATGAGGCGATCGCAAAGCGCGCACGTGAACACGAAAGGCTGAGGAAAGCAAAAGGCATTCTACTGGCAGCGGCAATACGGCACAAGTACGCGGCAATAAACCTCGCAGCAGTTCATGCCATGGCTCATCGCGTATACTGCAAAAGCGCCATCGGCGCGATGCACACGCGGGTGAGCATCCGTGAGCAAAATAATTTCAGTCAACGTTGGATTGCCGCGTGACGTCTTCTGGCGGGGACAGTCGGTGAGTACCGGCATATTCAAAGAACCCGTTAAGAACCGCATCCTTCTGCGCAAGTTAGATCTTGACGGTGATCGCCAGGCTGACCTCGCCGTGCATGGGGGCGAGTACAAAGCCGTATATTGCTACGCGATCGAGCACTATGGGTATTGGAAGAAAGAATTGCCCGAATATGATTTGACGATGGGAAATTTTGGAGAGAATTTCACTACCGAAGGACTGCTGGAAGAGGCCGTCTGTCTGGGTGATCGATTTTCTATTGATTCAGCGGAAGTTGTAGTGACTCAGCCTCGCTTGCCTTGCTACAAGTTGGGTATTCGATTTCAGTCGGACGCCATGGTGAAGCGTTTCCTGGCCAGCAAACGGTCGGGCTTTTACCTTGCTGTGACAACCGAGGGTGAGGTCGGCGCGGGGGATGAAATCAAAGAACTTTCTCGCGACCCCAACCACGTCTCGATTTCTGAAATTATTCGTTTGTACGTCGCGAAAAAATACAGAGATGTTGATATTGAAGCGGTGCGCCGCACCTTGCAGATTGCAGCTTTTCCTGAAAGCTGGAAGAAACATTTTCGCGCCCGATTAGCAGATTGAATCCGTTAGGGAATTAAGGAGCACTAGCGAAATGAAAACTTACGTTGGCGACCGCCTTGCGACTGTGCGGAACCAACACCTATAATTCGATAGCTTCGCAACACGCCATGTTTTTGCAGCGTGCACCTTGCGCCGCGGTCAGTGGAGGGCTCGTGCCGGTTGGTACTGCGTTTCATGAGAGAACACTCGCGCTCTGCGAGAGCCTGAATTATCGCGAATGGTCCGGCTACTACACCGTCAGCGTGTATGAAATGCATCACGAGCACGAATACAACGCCATCCGCAATTCCGCGGCGTTGATCGATATCTCTCCGCTGTTCAAATACAAAGTGACGGGAAAAGACGCGACGAAATTCGTGAATCGCGTGATTTCGCGGGATATCAATAAAGTCGCAATCGATCAGGTAATTTATTGCTGCTGGTGCGATCCTGAAGGCAAGGTCATCGACGACGGCACCATCACGCGGCTGGCCGAAAACGAATATCGCTGGACAGCCGCGGATCCCAGCCTGCGATGGTTTCAGCAAAATGCACTGGGCCTCAATGTAAGAATCGAAGATATTACCGAACAGGTTGCCGCATTGGCGCTGCAAGGACCTACGTCCGGAAGATTGCTAAACGCTGCGGCCGAAGCGAATATCAGCAATCTGAAATATTTTCGTGTGACGCACGGAAAAATCGGCGGCGTAGACGTGGACATTTCGCGTACCGGATACACCGGGGACCTGGGATTCGAAATCTGGATGCCCTGGCGCGACGCCGTAAAAGTTTGGGACGAGTTGAATTCCAAGGGTAAGTCGTTTGATATTCATCCAGCAGGAATGATTGCGCTGGACATCGCGCGTATCGAAGCGGGCCTGATTCTGATTGAGGTCGACTACACCTCCAGCAAGAAAGCTTTGATCGATGCGCAGAAATTTTCTCCCGCGGAGATTGGACTGGGCAAGCTGGTGGACTTGAAGAAAGAGAGTTTCGTCGGACGCGAAGCGCTGGCGCGCGAGGCGAAAAAAGGCGCGGATCGCGCGCTGGTGGGGCTGGAAATTAATTGGAACGAAGTGGAATCGCTATACGACAAAGTCGGTATGGCGCCGCAGGTGCCGAGCATGGCTTCTCGTACCGCGGTGCCCGTGTATCGCGGCGGGCGAGTCGTTGGCAAGGCGACGTCCACGACGTGGTCGCCGACGCTTAAGAAAATGATTGCGCTGGCTTGCGTGAATCGCGAGAACTCCGCTGCGGGTACGACGCTGAACATGGAGGTCACCGTTGAAGCCGTGCGGCACACCGTGTCAGCAAAAATCGTGCCGCTCCCGTTTTTTAATCCCGCCCGCAAGACCACCGTGCCGGTCATTTGACCGGGGGCATAGCCCGGCGGCCTTTTCGAAATATCCTTAAAACGTTGCTCACTCGTTCAGGCGGTTGTATTTTTTCAATACCGCGCGCAGGCGGTCATGCGGCAGTGCGATCACTTTGTGATTTTCGATGCCCGTCATGGTTTCGGCTGCAACCATTGCATTGATGATGGCTTCTTCGGTGGCTTGCACGGTAGCAGCGAAGATCGGCTCAATGTTTTCATTGGGCAACATTTTCAAATCCACCACGTGGTCCGCAAAAGCAACTCCAGGATTGGCAGTTGAAAAAGCGATAAAAATATCGCCGGAACCGTTTCCGGAAATGCTTCCATCGCGGCCAAGTCCTAGAGTTACGCGGCGAGCAACGCGCTTCAGTTGATGAGCCATCAGAGGAGCGTCGGTGGCGACCACCACGATGATGGATCCGCGATCCAGTTCACTAAATGCGGTGGAAGCGTAAGCGCGGTCCTCTGGAATTTCTTTGCCCACCGGAACGCCCGCGATGCGCAGATTCGGGCGTGATCCATAATTGCACTGCACCAGCACGCCGACAGTGTAGCCGCCGAATTTTGCATCAAGCTTTCGCGACGCCGTACCAATGCCGCCTTTGAATTCATTACAAATCATTCCCGTGCCGCCGCCGACGTTGCCTTCTGTCACTCGTCCGGATGACGCCGAATCGATCGCGTGAAAAGCGTCGGCGGGTTTGACGTGAAAACCGTTGATGTCATTGAGCCAGCCGTCCCACGTTTCCGCGACTACCGGCAGCGACCACCAATACCCCGCGGGATCAGGCTGGCCGCGAGCAACGCGCCACTGAATTACCGAATCGCGCACGACTCCGACGCTGTGCGTGTTGGTGATCATCACCGGACCTTCTAGAAAACCGGATTCCTCCACCCAAGTAGTGCCGGTCATTTCTCCATTTCCGTTTTCCGTAAACCAACCGGCAGAAACAGGATTGCTCATGGATTGCTGCCCTCGCGGCAAAACGGCAGTGACGCCGGTGCGCACCGGGCCTCTGCCGATTTGCAGTTTTCCTTCACCGGAAATAAGTGTGGTGTGACCAACGGTCACCCCGGCTACATCGGTGATGGCATTGAGTGGGCCGGGCGTGCCGTCAAAAGGAACGCC
>DATHGV010000127.1:0-3575 GCA_035490135.1 Candidatus Methylomirabilota bacterium | reverse complement strand
TTCTGCTTGTAAACGACAGCGCGCGTTCCCTCGTTGATTTCGAAATCTTTTCGCAGCCACCGGGGAATCACCACCTGCCCTTTTACGGTGAATGACACGGTGTCGGTTTTCGATGTTGGATTCATGATTGTTAAGTTATACTAACTCGCAAAAGTAAGTCAAACGATATTTTTGTAGGAACTTCGTTGTATGGTAAATCTCTTCGGGGTCCCGTTTGCTGGCCTCACGCAGCTGGTCTCCGCTTCGGCAAGCACGAAGGAGGAATTATTGGCCTTCACAGCGGATCCGCCTTCGTTGACTTCCGGCGCGACCCGCCGTCGCCGAAGGCTATGGCGTGGCAGGCAAGTGACGGTTGCGCCGGGCATCGAATGGGGTGAATTAGGCTCTGAGGAGGAGACTGACTATGCCACTACCGAATGACGAAAAGCTGATCGCACTGAGCGAAGAGATTTTGAAGCAGTTCGAAGCCATGTTTGGGCTGCATCCCGGATTCAGGCCGGTCCATGCCAAGGGCATTTTATTGAGGGGGACGTTTACATCGTCTAGTGCGGCAGCGTCGCTGACGCGGGCGCAACATGCTGTGCAGGCTTCGACTCCAGTGACGGTGAGGTTTTCCGATGCGACGGGAGTTCCGCTGATTCCCGACAACGATCCGAATGCGGATCCGCGGGGCATGGCGATCCGGTTCAACCTTGCAGAGCATGTGCACACGGACATTGTGGCGCACTCGGTCAATGGATTTCCGGCGACTACGGGCCAGGAGTTTCTGGAGTTTTTGCGGGGCGTGGCGCAGAGCGATCTAGCGAAGGTACAGGCGTTTGTGGGGAGTCATCCCAAGGCGATGGCATTTGTGCAGGCGATTACACCGTTTCCGGCGAGCTTTGCGAAGGAGAAATACTTTGGGCTTACTGCGATGAAGTTCACCAATAAGGATGGCGTGAGCCGGTATGGGCGGTACACGATTGTTCCAGAGGCGGGAGAGGAGCATCTGGATGCTGCGACGGCTGCGGCGAAGGGACCGGACTATCTGTTCAACGAGCTGAATGAGCGGCTGGCGAAGGGCCCGATCAAGTTCAAGATCACGGTTCAGGTTGCTGAGGACGGCGATGTTGTGAATGACGCGACAGTGCATTGGCCAGCCGAGCGGAAGGTGGTGGAGTTCGGAACCATTGCGCTGACGAGTACAGTTGCCAACCATGCTCACGAACAGAAGCAGATTATCTTCGATCCGATTCCTCGCCTGGATGGGATTGAGCCTTCGGACGACCCGCTGCTTGAGTTGAGGGCCGCGGTTTATCTGATTAGCGGAAGGCGGAGGCGCGCTGCTCCGGAGCAGTGAGTCTAAGCAGAAAAGCCAGGAAAGTACGAATTAAGAAGGATGAACGGTGATATTCGGGAGCAGAGAACGCCCAACGCCCAACATCCAACATCGAACGCCGAATGATCCAGGCCGCGGTCAGAACCGTCGGCTACAGATTTTTTCCTGACTTCCTGGCTTCCCGATTCGTTCTTCCGCGCGACGGCGAGAACGCGGTCAGGCGGGTTGAAGCTTCGAAGTGTTCTGAATGACGATCGTTGGGTTTGGGTTCGGCGACGGCACTGGCAATCCTTGTTTGCGTAACAGCTTAATGTGATCGGCCATCCCCCAACGCGCTTTGTACAGACAATCTTCAATCGAGTGACCGATACCGGTGAACCCATCCAGATCGGCAGAATAAAAGCCAAAAAAATCTGGATCTTCGGTAGCTTCGATAATGAGCGAGTAAGGCAGCGTGATCATCGGGAGCAGCGAATGATAACCACGAATCGACACGAATTGTTGCGAGGTCAATCCAAGATCCGTTCGAGCAGCCGCACCCAGTTCGCGGAATTTCATCCAACGGCACGATAGCAAGATGGCAGAAAAGAGTGCAAGCTGCCTTAAGAATCAGGATGACCGACAACGGTGGTTGTAACCACACGCGCGTCAATAAATCCATCCGCGGAAAAATCTGCGACGAGTGAATGATTGCCATCCGGGCAGAAGTTTCTTCGCGCTGCTCAAAGGGGTGACTATTCGGCTCGGATGGACGGCGGCGCAGAGACCCGCCTTCGCGCGAGCCACCTTCGCAAGGCTTCGGCGAGCCAGGGGCTACGGCGCGGCAGGCCCGTGACAGCGCGAGAATTGCGAGGAGCGCGTTCGCGAACGATGGGAAGGGTATGTCGCTCTCGCTTAAGCTCGGACTGATCCAGGAGAGTGATCCGCCTTCGATAAAGCGCTACGGCGCGGCAGGCTAGTGACGAGTGACATGTGAAGAGTGACGAGTTGCGGAGCAGAACTCAGAGATCAGAAGCGACGGCGCGACGGTCGGCTTTAGAGTACACCGGGAAGGCCTCAACTCCCTTCATCATTCTCACCCCGCTCGGGAGGCAAAAATATTCTGGGCCATGCCGTTGTTGTAGCGCGCCACTCCGATAATCGATCGGCCGTCGTCGGCGAGAGTGACTTCTGTTCTGCCGGCGTTGCCGTAGATATCCATGAAGTCGAGAATCGCCTGTCGGCCTACAATCGTTCCCTGGCCCCAGGTCGTTCTCGTGGCAACGCCGAAGACGTTAACGAACGATTCCGCCGTAATCATCGCTCCGTTCTGCTGGATGATTACGTACGAGCTGTCTGGGTTGTTCCATGTTCCGGCGAATTGCGCGAATGATGGTGGAGGTGGCGGCGGGGACGGCTTCCACTTGTTGGAATCATCTTCATCTTCCTTTCCGTCGTCAGGTAGAGGGGCCGCGGGTGGACGGAGGGCCTCCTTGATTTCGTTGCAGATTTGCACCAATGCCTTGTTCACCTGCCATTTTTCAAGGCTGTCTAATGGCGATTCTGGCGAATAGGCGGCCTGGTAGTTCGCTATTTCCGTTTCCTTCCACAAGCAATCGCTGATCGGGATCCAGATAATCTTGAGTCCCTTGGTGCGCGCTGATTCCAACAGCTCCGGAACTTCCTCACTGGCGATAAAGTCCGAGGCGAGAAAATTCTGGCTGACGAGCAAGACCGCGGCTTTGGCTTCGCTCAACGCTTTTTCAATATTATCTTTCCACTTCGCACCGACGCGAATCTTGGTGTCGTCCCAGCAGGAGATGGTCTTATTGCGAAGGAGGGGCTTGAGCGTTTTTTGCAGGAGATCGAGCCACTCCTTGTCGTCGTGGCTGTAGCTGATGAATACGTCGTTACTCATGGACATGCTGGTGTGATAGTCTGCGTGGATTCCATTTTGGCGGACAAGAAAGGGAAAATAAACATTAAACCACGCGATCCGTGCTCGATGATGTAGGAGCGAGACGATCTGGATCTTCGATCATGCCTCTTCTTCGTCCACAGATTGCGCAGATTTACACAGGTTGAATGCAGAGAAGGGCGTTGTGCCGAGGAGCGAAAGCTTTCGGAGTTCGCGTGCTCGCGACTGTTGTCGGAGTCGCCCAGCACAAAGCGTATCAGGATGTCACGCGCAGAAACCAGCATCTCTGGTGGCAATGAAATGAAGAGTGAAAATTGCACGAACAATTTGACGCACCTTCACATATTGTTTACATTTTTG
>DATHGV010000126.1:0-15993 GCA_035490135.1 Candidatus Methylomirabilota bacterium | reverse complement strand
TTGTTAGCGGAGACCTCTCTCATCGAATCTTCCAGGTGCAGAATTGGCCTGGAAATCAATCTCTGCAATTTCGAGGAAACGAACAACGCGAACGTGCCGGAGATCAGCACAAAAATACAAAGAATTCCCGCGTACCGTTTGGCCCGCACACTCCATTGCCGCATGTCCGATTGCAAGAAGAGTGTTCCGAGCTGTTCCCCGTTGAGAGTGACGTCGTGGAACACTTGCAGGTATCCGCCGTAAAATCGATATCCCTGATCTTGCGCCAGAGACGGAAGGACCTTCGGGAAAGTGTCGTTGGTGCGCGAATAATGCGCGAATTCCTTGCCATCCACTCCGTACAGGACCGCCGCCACGATGTCTTCTTTCGCGGTGAGCGCCGTCAGTGTCGCGGTCGCGGCGGGCACGTCTTTAAATTCCATGGCGCCGGCGCTGTTGTAACCAATAATTTCCGCTTGTGTGCGAAGGTCTTGAACAAGCAAGTGGCGAAAGGAAACCAAGTCATAAATCAGGAAGCTCAATGCCGAAAGCACCAGCGCGGCGCTGCTGGTGAGCATCGTGATGAGCGTCAATTTCCGCTTGATGGATAGATTGTGAAAATTCATCCGGGCTTCCTTGCCGAGGGCCCGGCCGGCGCGATGATTCTCGCCAGCGTCAATAGCCTGGAGCTTATATTCAAATTCCCGTCGTGAGCCGCGTCGACATTCACTTCAAATCGCACGCGATTGTCTTCCAACATCAACCGGATCATGCCGCCACGTTCCGCAAAGCCCGGCGTTTCACCGACCGTCAAGATAGGAAGCCCTTTGACGGCCTCAACTATTTCCTCGAAGTGCATTTTCTCCGAGGAACTCACGAACAGAATCCTGCACTCCTTAAAATCCTTGGAATCCTTCAGCTCTTTGCTCCACTTGAACCGTCGGATGACGAAACCACGCGCGCCAATTTTCTTACCTTCCACAACGCGATTGATGATCTCTCCGAATGGGTCCGTCCCCAGCACTCCGATGACAATGGGAGAATCCGGCTCCGCAAACGCCGTGGAGGGCCACTCCACGAATTTCGCGAAATTGTAAATGAAGCCTGCCTTGACGAGATATTCCGACGAATCGGACCCATCGCCGGCTTGGGCGCCAGCCGATGCCGTCCAATTCAACGTCATGCTGAAGACGGCGATCAGGATTGCCAGTCGTCTCAACATGACGCTCGCGGGCCTCGTATGTTCAAAATGCTTCACAGTTCGCTTTCCAATTACTTGAAATTCACAGTAACGCTGCCATAGACGGCCCGCTTGACGATCGTAGGAGCGGTATTGATGAAGTCAGGAATAAATTCCAGGTGCTGGTTGTTGAGCAAGTCCTGGCCGGTGATGGAAAACTGCACTCGTGGCACTGGGCGCCATCCGACATGCGCATCCAGCGAGTAGTAGGCCGGTATATTCAGCGCCGGGAGGTGATCGACAAATCTCAGCGTGTTGTCGAGGTCAAAATGCCGTGGCAAATCCAGCGAAGATCGCACATACCACTGATGACGTGGGTTTGAACCGTTGGGAAGGTCGGCCGTGGGGTCCAGACTGTTAGAGTTCTTCGCTATGTCCATTTGCAGGTAGCTGTAAGAACCCACCAGCCTCCACTTCGGCGTGACTTTCCAGTCGGCAATCAGCTCGGCGCCGTACGTTCCGCCGCCCATTTTGTTGCCGGCCACAAAGGGAACAACTAGATCCGTCGGAACCGGATTGCCTTCGAGAAACGGCACACCCGGCTCCGCCGTCCGTAGATTCGAATAGCGGTTGTAGAACGTCGCAACGTCCGTAGAAAGAGTGTTGGTTACCTGAACGCGGTAGCCCAATTCATAGGCCAGCAGATCTTCCGATTGGAAGTTATTGCTCCCATAAACGGTTACCAGTGCAGGGAACGGGGTGGGATTTTGCGGTATTCCAGGAGGTACTATCTCCGACGTCAGTCGCAATCCTTCTTCGGTTAGTGCCGGAGTGCGAACCGCGCGGGACACTGCGGTCCAGATCGACTGGTTGGGCGTCATGGTCCACAGGAGTCTGACGTTGGGCTCGAATTCGAAACCGGTAAACGCATTATGCTCGAATTTCGAACCGACTGTTAAACGCAGAGAGTGAACGAGACTGATCTCGTCCTGCAGGAAAGCGCTGAATTGATTCAAAGTTCGCTGGTTGGGTTGTAGCGAAACGGAGAAACTGGGATCGTTGCGATCCATGATGGATCGGTACCCCAGGCCCCAAACCATTTGTTGTGAATCGCCCAGGTGGAAGCCATCCTGGAAGTCCACGTCGAAGAGATTTTGATGATCTACGAATAATGAATTATCCGACAACGTGGTGTTGTCGTAGTACATCTGCAAAGACATCGAAGAATCTTCGGTAGCGTGATTCCAGCGGCCCAGAATGTTTCCTCCGCTGTACGCTCCAGAGTTCGGAAATGTGCTGGAATAGGGCGCGGCGAAAAAAGGAACCGTTAAAGTTTCGTTGTACCCGCTGTGGTAGATGTCACCTTGCAGCGTGAAAGAGTTCGAGCCCGCCGGCGTGTAGTCAGCTCGAAATCCGCCGCGCTGGGCCTCCCAGCCGTCATTCGCAGTACCACCGTTGGCATATTGCGAGGGACCCCAATCAAAATATTTTCCATAAATTCGGTAGGAAGTATCCCCGCCGATTTTGTCGCCATAGCGAGCAGCCACTGAGCCGCGTTCTTCGTTGCCGCCACCTGCGGTCACGACACCACCTTGCGTAGCTTTGGCTTTCTTGGTGATGATGTTGATTACGCCGTTGACGGCATTCGCTCCCCACAACGTTGCTCCGGGTCCACGAATGACTTCGATGCGGTCGATATCCTCGAGCATCACGTCTTGAACGTTCCAGTAAACGCCCGAGAAGAGCGGCGTGTATACGCTTCGGCCGTCGATGAGGACCAGTAGTTTGTTATCAAAGCGTCCGTTAAAGCCGCGCGAACCGATGGCCCATTTGTTTTCGTCAATGCGCGCCACTTCCAAACCAGGGACGAGTCGCAGCGCTTCGGGAATGCTGGTAGCGCCCGAGCGTCGCAAGTCCTCCTGGGTGATGACAAAAATCGCGGCAGCGGCGTCAGCGACCTTCTGGGTGCGCTTGGAGACGGAGGTCACCTGAATGTTCATCAGGTCTTCCATACTTAGAGCGGTAACGTCCGGCACGCTCTGCTGGCTCTGAGCAGCGCCGTTCGCTGCCAGAAAGACGGTCATGAAACTCGCAAGCACGGTTCGCCCGACGACCCGTGCCGCGGCTAAACTGGATGGGCGTTTCGAAAACATTGTTGTATTCCCTTCTCTGAAGTCTCGAGCAGCGCTCGTGCTGGATCCCCAAACTGGATATTTACTTGCTCTTTTCTGGCCCTTAATCTCGTTCACGGCATTTCCCCTTCGCCCGCTACTTACCCGAATGCTTCTGGACACAGCTTCACTGCAGGGTCTTTTTTCCACTTACGGTAAATACTGTCGAATACGTCAGCGTGTCCGGCCGGCGCAAATATTCGAGAAATCTTTTTGCGTGTTCCCGGGCTGCCGTCTCGCCGCCCAACACCTTCTTCAGTTGCGGTGCCGCTATTTCCAACTTAAGTTCCCACTGCTTCAAGATTTCTGGACCAACTACGCCCGCTATCAGGTGGTAACTTTCAACCTGCACATCGATGTCCTGTAACCCCGCTCTTTGGGCGAAGGAAAAAAGTTTTCTTCCAACGAAGGGATCGAATCCAGTGGCGGCTAGCGCGTCCACAACTTTCTCGCTGGTCCGTTGCATCTCCGCATCTTCCGGGTAGTGCCACAAGAGCTGACCGTCCAGGTCTTGCAAAAGCACCGTTCCGCCTGGCCGGCAAACTCTCACCATCTCGCGCACGGCCTGTTCTTTGTTCCTCAAGTATTCGAGCAACATCCGCGAGTACACCAGGTCAAAGCGATTCGAGGGAAATTCCATGGCGTGCGAGTCCCCACGCACAAAATTCATCGATTCGACCCCGCGATGCCGCTGTCTCGCTTCCCGCATACGGTCCTCGCTGATGTCCAGGCCAGTCGCCTCTATGGACTTATCGAGCGCGACTACTTCACGCAAGATCACTCCCGGCCCGCAACCCACGGAAAGAACTTCTGCACCCGCACCAACGCGATGCGCCAGGTACTTTTGCACCCAGGCATGGGCGTCCACTTTCACCTCAAGCCTCATCGCCTCGCGCGGATCTTCCATGATGTATTCGACTGCGGACACGCCTTTACTCATCATCTTTCCTGCCCAATCAGAGTTTCCTGCGGCTCCTGCTGCCTCTCGAGCCGCGCTAATATTCGCGAATAAAAACTGTCAACGTGTTTGTAGAAACCTGGGTGCCCATCTTTGAGCCAAATTCCCTGGCAGTAATGGCGGACAAACTCACCACCCAGTTTCACCAAGGCGTGCGTAGCCATTTCGTCCGCGATTACCGGAATCTCAGCCAGTTCGAAATCGTTATAAGCGGCGGATGAGGCGCTCAGAAGTGCGGATGTGACCTCGGTGACTTCCGAGTCTGGAAGTGTCGGCTGTAGCAGCAGGTCGCAGCGATTCTCCAGGTAGCTGAAATTAATGCCCAACGGCCCACGATACGCGATGGCCGCGCCGATTGGTTCTTCTTTATTCGCGCGATAGGCTAGCCAAACGTGCCGCGAACGCCGCAGTCCGACGCTGCGATACAATTCCGCTACCGTTTCGAACTCTGTGTCTTGCTCTAATTCCTCAGCGATGACGTAAATTCTGCCCCGTGCCTGCGAAGCAATTTCGAGCAGGGCGCTTTTATGCGACGGGTTGTAGGGCACTACGCGAATTCGTTTCGCCGCCGGCAGCACCAAGGTTCGCGGCAGCCCGAAGTAAGCATGCCGCTGCACCGAGGAGAGTGACTCCCCGATGGTCTTTACCATCGATCCAAATACCCGCGCCGGAAAGCGATTCTCAGGGCGAAACCAGTTCTGCGCCGAGACGTCGCAATCTTTGCGAATTCTCGCCGCCGCCGCCGCAAGCAATACCGCCCGTGATGCATAGGGGTTGTTGTCGGAGACCAGGTGCTGGGACATCCAGCCGTTCTGCGAGGCTCTCCAAACAGCTAAAGATGCCAGTCCTCTTTTGTGGTCCCCGGCCGTGAGCACATACAAAAGTGAATCGCCGACTCGTAACATCCGCCGCCAGTTCTCACGCACTTGCGCAACGTGAGGAAAAAGTCGTGCGGCTTTATCCGGATACAGAAACCCAGTGCGCTCATAAAGAGCGAATATTTCAGTGACCGATAGCGCGTTCACTTGCACACCATACCGGTCGTACACGTCCGCCAACTGCGGAAGGCTGTCGACCATTTGTTGATCTAGCTGGTCTAGCGGCATTTCTTTCTCCGTGGCCGCTCTCGGCCACTTGGGCAACACTGCGCGTACAAGCAACGGCGCAACCCGGCAGTGAGGCCGCGTTAGACGTAGCTAGTACTATCAGTACGTTTTTAGGGGGCAGCGGAGTGTTTCAGAATGGGACCTTAGTACTGATTTGACCCACCCGCACGGCTGCACTATTAACCTCTTGAATACATTCGGCGCGCCGTATCCCGCTGGAATACCTGGTTTTGCCGGAAATTGGATGGGATTTTCTTGCTTGACACTTTGAGAGCGTTTTTACACAGCGCCTCGGACCAAGTTTTCGGGCGGTATCCCCACATTTTCGAGTGAATTCAGTACACTGGCGAGCTGACGTATCCTTATATGTATGCAATCAGGCCAAAAATCAGGCCAAAAGGACGAGGCGAACCAGATGACTGCAGAGTGGCGGGGAAAATGGGCGTTGATTACCGGGGCCAGTGCAGGGATCGGCGTCGCCCTGGCAAAGGAATTGGCCGCCGGTGGCGCGAATCTCGTTCTAACCGCGCGGCGGCAAGAGCGACTTGAAGAATTGGCGAGGGAGCTCGCGGCAAAACACAAAATTAAAACTTCCATATTTGCAGCGGATCTTGCCGAGGTAACCGCGCCGGAAAAAATTTATGCTTTTACGCGCGCGCAAGGAATTTCGATTGAGCTGCTGGTGAACAACGCGGGTTTCGGCGCTTACGGCGAGCTGCATGCCGTTGAGGTAAGCCGCTTGCTGGAAATGGTGCAGGTCAATTGCGCGGCTGTTGTGCATTTGACGCGGCTTTATCTGCCGGAAATGGTCGAGCGGCGCAGCGGCGATATTTTGATTCTTGCTTCTACCGCGGCCTTCCAGGCCGTCCCATACATTTCAACTTACGCCGCCACCAAAGCATTCGACTTGCTCTTCGCAGAAGGCCTGGCGGAAGAAATGAAGGCTCACGGCATTCGTGTTTGCGCGCTTTGCCCCGGGTCGACGGAATCTGAATTTCATGTGGTGGCAGGCCAGGAAAAATTTATGCGTAAACCTGAAACGGCGGAGAAAGTAGCGCGCACCGGTCTGCGAGCGTTGGCGGCCGGCAAGAGCTACGTGATCTCTGGCCTTGGAAATTATCTCGGCGCGCAGGGCGAACGCCTGGTGCCGCGCCGAATGGTCACCCGCATTGCCGCAGGTATGTTCAAACCGCGCCACCGTTGAAGAAGACGCCGCGTTAAATCCAGCACTGCAGACTGAATTTTTCCTCAATAGAAACGAGGAAGCCTTTCCGACAGCTAATTGCGTTGCCAGAAAGGCGTCCCCCGTCTTCAAGGAGAGAAGGGGTTAAATAAAATCGTTAATTGGCCGGAGGCGCCGGGGCGACTCCTGCAACGGTTCCACCGTGATGTCCATGTCCTGGTCCGCCGGCTTGCACCGTGTAGTCCGCCGGCACGGTAAATAATGTCGCGGCGGGCTCAGCCTTCTGAATATTTGACAGCGAGAAAGTGGTGGTGCCGAACCGCGGATCCGTTCGCGTACTCTGTACCACCGTTTGGAGATCTGGCGAATACCAGCGTTCCGACACGATTTGTATAGGAGCGCTATTGCCGATTTCTCCCGCTGCGATCGTGCGCGTGGTGCGAGTGCCTTCGGCACTCACGCCGTTCACTACTTGCGTTCCGAGAGACTCGACCTTCAACGCTCCAGAGGCTTCTTCCTGCTGCTGGCGAGCTTGCATTTTCTGCTGAAAGGCCTGCGCGTTGGCGGCGGTGCCGCCAGCGGGCGAGGTCATCTTGTACGCAACCTTCTTATCGGGATTCAGCATGTAGTGCGCGCCAGCAACCGGATCGGATATGGCCACCATTTTATGTGTGCCGCCAGTTGCCGCCAGCGGCCCCACGCCCGTAAAAGTCACTTCCCGGCGAGAGCGGCCTTGGTTATCGCGGTAAATAGCGCCCTGGACGGTGCGATTGATGGTGGTCTTTCCGTCCTGCAAGGTTTGATTTGTAGTTGACGTGGAGGTCGCCGAAAATGGAGCACCTGTTACAACTTTCCCACCGTGCATTCCCTCGAAGCCCATCAACTCCATCGGACCGCCAAATGGCCCCCGATGACCTCCCCCGGGCCCTTGGGCAAGCGCCGTTCCCACACCCAAAACTAACGCACCACCCAATACTAAATGCATCCACCCATTTCGCTTCATGCAACTCTCCTCTTCTCTCCCTACGCGGTGACTCATCACCGCAGAAATTTATTATTCAGGCAAGCGCACCGCTTGCGCAGACCCGTCGCTGCCCACCAGTACGTCAACTTGAATCCAGTCACTGGCCTCGTCTTCATTCACGGGCAAACCAAACGCGGCCAGCGAAGCTCTTTCCATTCCCACCCGCACAATGGCGCCATCTTCCGCTTCCTGCAAAGAACTCCCCGGCAACTGGATAAAATCATTGCCCCCGCTGCCCCCTTTGCCTTCAATACTCTCATTGCCGGCCATCAGTATCTCTGAATCATCAGTGACTGGGCTGACGTTTGTCGCCGACGAACCCGTCGCAGAGCTTAAAAGTTTGTCGCGAGCCACAACCGCAGCAGCCTTACTATCACCGCCCAGCGAACCCTGCCGCCACTTATGCCAGTCCCAAACGCCAAATGTGCACACGATCACCGCGGCCGCTGCCAACGCCCAAGTCGCAAGCTGCAGAAATCTGCGCTCTTGCCTGGGCTGGTGCTTCAGCCGAAACTGTTGCAATAGTCGTGTCTCCACGCGAGCTGGCACGTGTAATAACAGGCTGCTCTCCGCCAGCGCAGCCAACTCCGTCTGGGCCGCCTCCCAGGAGGCTCCCAGCGCGGCGCACCGTCCGCAAACTCGAGCGTGCTGCAATGCGCGCTCGCGGCCCTCGTCGCTGATTGAGACGTCGCGTTGCGACTCCAAACCTAAAATTTCAAATTCTTCGCAGTTCATATCAACTCTTCCATTCCTCATCGTGCTACCGAGCTCCAGCGGCGCGGAGCATCACGAAGCATTTCCAGCTTGGCGAGCAGCAACGCGCGCCCGCGATGCAACCTGGAACGAATCGTGCCGATGGGGCAATCGAGCATCCGCGCCGCCTGGTCATAACTCATTTCTTCCAACTCGCACAAAACCACCGTCTCGCGAAATTCGATGGGGAGTTCCATCACCGCGGCTCTTACTTTTTCCAGCCGTTCGCGTTGTTCTGCCCACATCGCTGGCGTGAAAGAATCCCGCAAGGTCAACCCGCCACCACTGCCATCTTCCTGCCGCTCCACTAAAGAAGTTTCCCGTGGCAAGCGCTCGTGGTACTTCATGATCTTGTTGCGCGTGATTCCGAAAAGAAACGCCGGCAGAGTGCCTCGTTCAGCGTCGTATTTGCCCGGCTCGCGAACCAGCGTCATAAAAACGTCCTGAATAATTTCTTCCGCACCCCAGGAGCTGCCGGTCATGCGAAACGCAAAGCGATACAGAACATCCACATGCCTGCGATACAAAACGGTGAATGCTTCTTCATCGCCCTTGGCGGAGCGTTTCAGTAGCTCTTCGTCCTGATCGTTTTGTCGAATTTTCATCGGGTCTGATCAGGCATTATGCGTTTCATCTAGCATTTCCCAGGTAAGGCCTAAAAAGTTCCCCGGCGCTCCGGCCGGGTTTGGTGGCATTTCGTGCGGAAAGGTAAGTTGCGTGATCGCTGGGTGTTAGACGGCTTTGGGCAGAATTGGGTTTCCTACATCGCGTTTGCATCGCCGGACTTCAACCTAGCCCAGTCAGCTCGACTAAAGTACCCTCTTCCCATTGGTTCGTGTCGGGCTTAGTATGCGAGCGTAGGAGAAACGTCATGAAAATAACTGGCAACACAATCCTGATAACCGGTGGAGGCTCTGGGATCGGCCGTGGCCTCGCCGAGGCTTTCCACGCGAAGGGCAATCAAGTCGTGATTGCAGGCCGCCGCAAGAAGCTGCTTGATGAAACCGTAGCGGCGAATCCAGGGATGAACGCTGCAATTCTGGACATTGAGAACAGTGAAACGATTCGGACTTTCGCGGAAAAACTGAAGAAGGACTTCCCTGCCCTCAACGTCGTTATCCATAACGCCGGGATTATGAAACCCGAGTCCTTGAAGGACGCCGCAGTTGCGGATGCGGAGGCCATAGTGACGACGAATCTACTCGGCCCAATCCGCCTGAACGCAGCGCTACTGCCGTTTCTTCTGAAACAGGCAAACCCTGTGATCATGACCGTTTCGTCTGGCTTGGCATTTGTGCCCTTGGCGATGACCCCAACCTATTGCGCTACCAAGGCCGCGATCCATTCTTATACGGAATCGTTGCGCTACCAGCTTAAAGACACTAAAGCGCAAGTACTCGAACTCATCCCGCCCTACGTTCAGACGGAATTGATGGGACCGAGAATGGCAAGCGATCCGAATGCCATGCCGCTCAAAGATTTCATATCCGAAACCATGAGCATCCTCGAGAACTCGCCGAATGTTACGGAAATTTGCGTGGAGCGCGTCAAGCCACTGCGCTTCGCCGAGGCCAGCGGACAATACGATGCGTTTTTCAAGAACTTCAATGATGGGATGGCCGCGGCCGCGGTAGCACATTAGTGGCCGGGCAGGTTGGAGTAAGCCTGCCTACATGAATCGCGCCAATTGGTACTGGCGCGATTCAATTCGAAATAGCTTGGTCTAGCAACTCGATCACGTGCAAAACCTGCTGATTGGTGTGATGCATTTCCGCGCCGGCACGCATCTGCAGCAGGCAACCCGGATTTGAAGTGGCGACGACCTGCGCCCGTGTAGCGGCGGCGTAACGCATTTTGTCCTCAAGTAACTCGAGAGACGCTTCCGTCTGTGTAACGTTGTAGACCCCGGCTGACCCACAGCAGAGTTCGGAGTGCGGCAATTCCACCAGATCAAGCCCGGGAATAGAACGCAGCAATTTTCGCGGGGCTTCGCGCACTTTTTGGCCGTGAAGCAAATGGCATGAGTCCTGATACGTGACGCGCAGCGGCAGGGCCTTGAGCGCAGCGGACAACCCCAAAGCGGCTAGAAATTCAGTCACATCTCGCGTTTTCTTTGCAAAGGCTGACGCTCGCCCGTATTCCTTTTCCTCTGGGGTAAACAGATGATCGTATTCCTTCAGCGTGGAACCGCAACCCGCCGCATTCGTCACGATAGCGTCTATTTCATCCAACAGGAACGCGTAAAGATTTTTACGCGCCACCTCGCGAGCTACATCACGAACACCCGCGTGAGCCGCAAGCGCACCGCAGCATAGTTGCCCGTCGGGCACAACAACATCGCAACCATTCGCGGTTAACACGCGAATCGTTGCGATGTTCAGCTCCGCGAAAGTTACGTTAGCAACGCAGCCTGCAAAAAATGCGACCCGGGCGCGCCTTTCGCCAGTGGCCGCAAACGTCTTGCCGAAACGATCGTAGAAGAAATTACTATCAACCTGCGGCAGCAGCCGTTCGCGTTTATCCACGCCAAGAAGTTTCAAAATACCGGTGGAGCGGGCCAGCGATTGCAGTCCGGAGCGCTGATAAACACGCAGCAAGCGCGCCAAGGTCGCGATGCGCTTTGGATAAGGCAGCAGCTGGCGATAGACCGCGTTACGAGCAATCCGCGACGATAGCGGACGCTGGTAATCGCGCTCGATGCGCGCACGAGCGTATCCCACCAGCTTTCCGTATTCGACGCCAGAGGGACACGCCGTCTCGCACGCGCGGCAATCGAGACATTTGTCGATGTGATCGACGAAGGAATCCGTGACCGGAACATCGCCGTGTTCCACGTGAATCATTTGATGGATTCGCCCGCGTGGTGAATCGGCTTCCAAGTTCCAAAGCCGGTATGTCGGGCAGGCATTCAGACAAAGCCCGCAATGAATACACCGCGCGTAATCTTCGTAAATAGGAATCAAGCCAGGAATGGGACTCAGTGTCATGAGATTTCGAGTAATTTATCTATGATAAGCCGGCCTTGCCGACCGATATAGGCAAAACGCGAACACCTGTACGAACTCGTTGAATGGTTGACGACTGAGTGATACTGTCCCGCGTGTAATTCGCCGGTTATTCGCCAGGAGACATTGTGGGAAATTGGGTGAGCTGGATTCTCATCATCGGGGGCTTGGTGTGCGTAACGATCGAATTGGCGCTCGGCGCGGCCACCGGTCTGGATTTAGCGTTAGTGGGAGCCTCACTAACGATCGGTGGTGTGATCGGCTTGAGCGTGCGCTCGCCCATCGCGGGGCTTTTGGCAGGCGGAGGATTGTCGCTGGTTTACCTGGCAGTATTTCGAAGGTGGTTGAAAGCAAAGCTCACAGTTAAAAACCAGCTCACGAATGCCGACGCGGTGATAGGAAAGACCGGCGTGGTAACAAAAAAAATCGCCAGCCGGAGTGCCGGAATGGTGAAGTTGGGCGATGAAGTCTGGCGAGCGGAATTATCCACTACTGATGATAGCGTCCGCGAACCCGGCGCAACGGTGAAAGTGGAAGCAGTCGAAGGCGTAACGCTGAAAGTGAGGTAAGAAATGGATGCAGCGATGAGCGGAACTCTATTCACGGCATTTCTTCTGGTGTTCCTGATCTTTGGCTTGGTCGCGCTTGCGAAAGGCGCACGCACCGTAAGGCAATATGAGAAAGGTTTGATTATTCGTCTAGGGAAATATCATGGCATGGCCCCGTCGGGGCTCACCTTCATCATCCCCTTCGTCGATGACATCGTATGCGTGGACATGCGTGAGCAGGTCATCAGTGTGCCGCCGCAAAAATTGATCACTAAAGATAACGTCACCGTGGAAGTAGACGCAGTGGTTTATTACAAAGTGGTTGACCCCGCGAAATCGCAATTCGAAGTGCAGGATTTTGGCTATGCCTGCACCACCTTGGCGCAGACGAACCTTCGCAACCTGATTGGGGACCGCACGCTGGACGAGACCCTGGTGGCGCGGGACATGATCAACACCAACCTTCGCGAGGTATTGGAGGAAGCTACCAATGGCTGGGGCGTCAAGGTCACACGCGTCGAGGTGCAGAAAATCGATCCTCCTCGCGATATCACCGATGCGATGTCTCGGCAGATGAAGGCCGAGCGCGACAAGCGTGCGGCGATCTTGGATGCTGAGGGTGTGAAACAGAGTCAAATCTTACAAGCGGAAGGCACCAAGCAATCTGAAATCCTGAAAGCCGAGGGTGATGCTCAGGCGCGCATCACCCGCGCGAACGCTGAGGCCGAGGCCATCAAGTTGGTCTCTAATGCCGCGGAAACATTTTTCAAGGAACGTGCCGAAATGATGAGAAGGCTTGAAGTCCTCAACAATACTTTGGCGCAAAATACGAAATACATCGTGCCTGCGAACTCAGCACTGATCAATGTTTTGGGTCTTGATGGAATTGTACAAAATCCTCAGAGTCCGCCGGCAAACCCTGCCTCTTCGCCAACGGCGATGTCGCCCGGCCGTTCCCTGTAAACTATATCTACGCCCGCCTTCAGAACGATTCTTGCCCAGAGGCA
Source organism: Candidatus Methylomirabilota bacterium (assembly GCA_035490135.1). Lineage (GTDB taxonomy): Bacteria > Acidobacteriota > Terriglobia > Acidiferrales > UBA7541 > Acidiferrum. The sequence goes on along the minus strand of DATHGV010000126.1, from coordinate 3,079 downwards.
GCCTGGAAGACTTCAAGAAATTAAACAGCTGTTACGAATCTGCCAGGCGCAAAGATATTTAGGGGATCGAAGGCAATTTTCACGCGGCGCAGAAGAGCAACGTCGTTTCTGGTGGGCCCCCAAACATTGACAACACGTTTCAAGAGCGTAGGGCAAAAGAGAATGGAAGCGGAGCCATTGTGCGTGGCCGCATACTCAAACACGCTTGAAGAAATCTGTGCTAACGAGCCGATCGTTTTATCGTCCAAATCATCGGGCAGAAGCGCGAAATGTAAAGGACCGGATGAATTTGCAAAGATACAGCACGGAATAGAGAATCTTTGCGCCAAACCACGTAGATTTACGACATCTGCCGAAAGACCAGGAACAGTAGTGATCCTGAAAATGGTTGCAGGTGGGGTGGAACGAGAAAGCAGCTTGAGCAGTTCACGCAGCCCACCACGGAGAGGTTTTTCATCGGATTTCTCAAGCAAATGGTAATTGCTCGCCCCGCATTCTTGCGCGTATCGCGCCAGTTCGGAAGAGTATCGGCGGAGAATCGCTTCTACGCCTTCAAATCCCACACACACGTGCCACGCGCCATGCGTGAACCAGGAAGGCAACGCCGAATCCCGATGGTCTTTAAATCCCGCAACGCGCTGTGCTGCCTCAGGTCCAAGAATTTCCAAAGAGCTAGGCGTCAGTGGCGATTTTGCAACCATGGCTTGAAACCGCACGACGGAATCGACGGACGAAAAAGTACTCACAAGATGGCCGTAACCGTGGGGTAAGGGAAATGTCCGAAAATTGAGGCTCGTGATGGCTCCAAGAGTTCCCAACGAGCCGATTAGCAATTTATGAAGATCGTAGCCGGTGACGTTTTTTACCACGCGCCCGCCGCTTTTCGTAAAAGTGCCGGCACCATTGACAAATTCAGCCCCCAGCAAAAAATCTCGCGCCGAACCGTACCCGGGTCGCAGAGAGGAACCAATGTTCGAGGCGATCGTTCCTCCAACCGTGCATTCCTCAAAAAAAGGGACAGCAAGCGGTATGAATTGTTGTTGCTCGCCAAGTACGTGGGCCAATTGCGTCAAATTTATTCCGGCATCAACGCTAAGAGTGAGATCGCCCGGATCGTAATAGGCAATTTGATTCAGGCCGGTCATATCGAGCGCAATGTCATAACGCGTGGGCGGCATCCCGACTGCAAGTTTGGTGCAATTGCCACACGGGATAAGTGCTAATTTTTCGCTCTTTGCGAAGCGTACGATCTCCACTACTTCCGCGGACGAGGCTGGCCTGGCAACAACCGAGGGAGCCACCCCATCCACAGCAAACTTTGCGCAAGAGTCCGACCCGCCGCTGACACGGTCCGCGCCGATAACGGTCTCGAGCCGCCCAGCAACGTTCGTTGCCGCGGTGCTCATAGCTGAGCAGCGCGAACGGCCGCCTGCGCCCTGGGCGTAATTTCGCCGCAACCTTTATTCAGCGGAAAAATCTTGCCGGGGTTCAGCGCGGATCGTGGATTAAACGCGTCATGAATTCGCCGCATCAAGTCAAAATCATCGTCCGAAAAAAGCAGCGGCATCAATTCGCTTTTTTCCATGCCCACCCCGTGCTCGCCGGTGAGTGCGCCGCCAATTTCCACGCAATAACGAATGATCTCGGCGGAAGCTTCGATGGCTCGCTGATATTGCCCCGCATCGCGGGGATCAAACAAAACGATGGGATGCAGATTTCCGTCCCCAGCGTGAAAAATATTGCCGATCTTGAAATTATATCGTTCACCGATTTCCTGGATGTGCCGTAAAGCCTGGGGAATTTTCGATCTTGGTATGACGCCGTCGAGCACGTAATTACTCGGCGCGATTCGGCCGAGCGCGCCGAAGGCGTTCTTGCGGCCTTTCCAGAGCAGTTCCCGTTCCTGCTCGTCACGCGCGACGCGCACTTCACGCGCATAATGCTCGCGGCACACTTCTTCTACGGCTGCAACCTGCGCCCCTACTACCTCCGCCAGACCCTCCAGCTCAATCAACAGCACTGCGGCGCTGTCCAGCGGAAACCCGGCGTGAATGAAATCTTCCACCGCTCGCAGTGTCCAGCCGTCGAGCATCTCGCACGCCGCGGGAGTAATCGCGCGCGCAGTTATTTCCGCGACGGTCTCGGAAGCATCGTCAACGCGGTCAAATATCGCCAGCAAAGTTTTTACGCTTTCGGGTTTGCGTGAAAGCTTCACAGTAATTTCTGTGACCAGCGCAAGTGTCCCTTCCGAGCCAACAAAAAGACCGGCCAGATCATAGCCCGGGGAATCACCATGGCGGCTGCCTACGCGACAAATCTCGCCGTCGGGCAGAACCAGCTCCAGTGCTGTGACGTGATTGCTGGTCACTCCATACGCCAGGGTGTGCGGCCCACCCGCATTTTCCGAAACGTTGCCGCCGATCGTGCACGATTTCCAACTGGATGGATCGGGCGCGAAATAGAGTCCGGCATGCTCTACCGCACGCGTCAATTCGTAATTGACCACGCCCGGTTGCACAACCGCGCGCTGATTTTCCAGATCGAGTTCCAGAATCCGGTTCATGCGCGCAAACACAATCATGATTCCGCCGGTGCGCGCCAACGCTCCTCCGGAAAGCCCCGTGCCCGCTCCGCGCCCGATGATGGGAATATCGTGTTGCGCGGCGAGTCGCACCACGCGCGACACGTCCTCAGTTGTAGTAGGGAAAACCACCGCGCCCGGACGGCCTTTCTCCACCGATCCGTCATATTCATAGAGCAACAAATCTTCCGGCCGGTAAAGCACCATCGAAGCGCCGAGAATGTTTTGCAACCCGCGAATAACCTCGCGATGCAAAGGTTTTGAAACAGCGCCTTCTGCCAGCAAGTTACATAACCTCCTTTCCCACTATAGTGAGGCTCCCGCCGGCGTTGCAATCAAAGGTGCCACTACTGTAGATGCTCCAAGATAATGTCACCCCTTAACTGCAACGAGACTCTGTCACCCTGCAAGGATGCTGACGATGACTCAGCAAGAGTTCCAACGAGCTGCAGTTAAGTGAACGGCAGGTAGAGCGGGCTCAAGGCCCGGTATCAGCCC
>DATHGV010000125.1:0-19156 GCA_035490135.1 Candidatus Methylomirabilota bacterium | reverse complement strand
TACCGGCGGGGAAAGAAGAAAGGTCCCTCAGGATTCTGCATCAGTCAGTACCTGGCGAGCGAACTTCACAAAGAACATAGACCTTCACTTGTTGCCAAACCGCTGCTAATCATTTGCTAATCAGTAAGGTTCAAAGGCTTACCGATACCACAACTGTCTGTTAGCGTGAGAAGTGGGGTTGTTGGTCCTAGCAGGCCCCGGGTGTACATCGTGACCAGGCGTTGGCGCGACCATCCGGCAAAGGGGATTTGTGCGCATTGTCAGCGGTGGACAAAGCGACGTCGGACAGCAACGCGCTAACAATGAAGATTGTTTCCGCATGCTGCAGCCGCTGAATTTGTTCGTAGTTTCCGATGGCATGGGCGGAGAGGCACACGGAGAAATCGCCAGCGCCATGGCGGTTGAAACGGTGGTCAAAACTTGCATGGGCGAAGCGACAGGAACATTGGCGGCCTCCACGGAAACGCATCCGGAATGGAGCGACAAAACGAGGCTGCTTCTGAGCGCCGCGCACCTGGCCAACAAAAAGATTTATGAATCGGCGGAAACGAATCCCCAACAACAAGGGATGGGCGCGACGCTAACGGCGGCATGGATCAACGAAGAAAAACTGAGCGTCGTGCACGTGGGCGACAGCCGGGTTTACCTGCTGCGGAGCGGAGTATTGCAGCAACTAACCAGCGATCACTCTCTGGTGGCCGAACAAGTGCGGCGGGGAATTTTGACCGCGGCGGAAGCGGAACACAGTGAGTTGCAGAGTGTGCTGCTGCGCGCTTTGGGAACTCAGCCGGAAATCGAAGTGGACGCCGAGGAACACACGCTTTTCCCGGGCGATATTTTGCTGCTGTGCTCCGACGGTTTGACGCGCATGGTGGCGGAACAAAAAATTTCGGCCACCTTACAGTCGGAATCCGATCCGGGGCGAGCAGCGGAAAACCTTGTGGCGCAGGCAAATGAAAATGGCGGCGCTGACAACGTCACCGTAGTGGTGGTCCATATGGAACCGAAAGCAGGCGGCTTTTTGTCGTGGTTGCGTCACGGGGCGCAGAAAAATGCGGGCAAAAACGGCTCAGCATGAGGATGTGACATGGCGAAGCTCACACTGATGTTCGAAGAGAAGACCGTAAAGGAAGTATCACTGGGTACGCGGCCCGTGGGAATTGGGCGGTCGCCCGACAACGACCTGGCGGTCGACAATCTGGCGGTTTCCAATTATCACGCGCGGGTCTATGTGGACTCCGGCAAGATGGTGGTGGAAGATCTCAAAAGCCTGAACGGCACCTTCGTCAACGAAATGCGCGTAGAGCGAGCCACGCTGAAACACGGCGATTCCATCCACATCGGCAAGCACCATATCAAGGTGGACGCGGCTGGCGAAGCCCCGGCATCCTACGGCTCGGGGCGCCAAACCGCCACTCCGAAAATTAACGAAACTATGGTGCTGGATACAAAAATGCGGCGGGAGATGCTGCAGCAGGCGGCAGCACTGGGCGAGCGCACGCAATTAGCGGCAGGACGCATGAGGGTTCCCACGCTGGTGGTCCTCAGCGGCAACGGCAAAACCGACCGGCAAGAATATACGCTGACCAGCAAGTTGACGGTCATCGGAAAATCTCACCTGGCCACGGTGCGCTTGAGCGGATGGTTTAAACCAAAAATGGCAGCGCAAATCAATAAGCACGATGACGGCTATTACCTGGGCGCCGGTGAAAAAGTGCCCTCGGTAAACGGCACGCCGATTCAAGGGCCGGTGCAGCTCAAGGACGGCGACCAAGTGGAAGTTTGCGGTGTGCGCTTGAATTTTATCTTCCGCGAGTAACGCGAGAGGCGATGGCGGATTCTTCAGGCGGAAAACAAGGGCCTCGAGGATTTGCGGTATTCATCGAGCTGCTGCAGGAGTGGTGGCAGCATCGCGTTTCGTTTCTGATCAGCCTGGTCATTACCCTTACCGCGCTTGGCCTATATGTTGTTACTTATATTGGCGAACATCCCAGTCCCCTGCTGGTTTTTATGGAGCGACTGGAACTCGACGCGCTGGATACGCGCTTCCGACTGCGGCCCGCGAAATACACTCCCCCTGATCCGCGTATCGTAATCGTCGACATCGATCAAAAATCGCAAGAAGGGCTAGGGAAATGGCCGTTTTCGAGGAGCAACTTCGCCATCATGCTCGATGTTCTGCGCGAAGGCGGCGCGAAAGTGGTGAGTTTCGATATCACCTTTGATAAACCTGATCAAACCGCCGCGCCTGTGCGTGCGCTGGCTGAAAAATTGGAAAAGCGCAAAGCCGCCGGCCAGGCCATCGATCCAAAGTTAGAGCAAGAAGTGAAGGCATTAGCGGCGGAATACGACGCCGACAAACAATTCGGCGAAGCCATCCAGAGATTTGGCAATGTAGTGCTCGGAAATTTCTTTTTTCCAAAGGAGGAGCTGCAAGGAACGGATCAGGCAACGTCGAATTCCTACGCGGACCTGGTGCAATGGTATTCGCTGGCGCAAAACTCGCTGAATCCACCAACAGGGAAACAAGATTTTGTAAATTTGATGCAGCGATATGAAGCCAACAACCTCCTGTACACCGCGACGATGGCGAATATCCCGTCGCTGCTCAGCCCGGACAACAATAATGCCGGCACCATGGGATTCTTCAACGTGCTCCCGGACGCCGACGGCGTGCTCCGCAGATCACTGCTGGTAGTTCCATTTGAGCGCTCCGGCAAACTCGCGGAGGCGGAGCTTTACGGATCGCTGGAGGTGCAGACTATACGCGTTTATCTGGGAGTGCCTTCCGAACAATTGACGGTGAACTATAACCAGACTGGCATCGTGAGCTTGCAATTTGGAGACAAGCTACAAGTAAAGCCGGACAGCATCGGCCGCCTGGCCATCAACTATCGCGGCCCGGAGCGTACTTATCCTTATTATTCGATCGTGGATGTTGTGCAGCGCAAAGTTCCTCCGGGAACTTTCAAAGACAAAATCGTGTTAGTCGGTGCTTCAGCCACGGGCATCGGAGATTTACGCACGCCGCCATACGGCGGCATTACATATCCCGGAGTAGAAGTTCATGCCAACGCCATCGATAACATGCTGAATCACCAGGCGCTGACCAGAGGCGCAAAGCAGGAATTGTCGGACCTCGCGCTGATCTTGTTTTTTGGCATACCCGTGGGAATCTGGATGGCGTTGGTAGCTCCGCGATGGATGTGGTTTGGACTCAGCTTCCTGGTGCCGCTGGCATTCATTGATTACGGCGCGTTTCTGCGCGGTTGGTGGCTGAACTTCAGCGTCCCAGCGCTCACGCTGGTGTCAAATGTCTTACTGGTGTCGCTCTATCGCGCGTTGGTGGAAGAAAAAGAAAAACGCCGCGTTCGAACCGCGTTTGGACAATACCTCAGCCCGGAAGTTATTCGCCGACTACTACGGAATCCCAAGCTGGTGGAACCAAAGAAAACAGAAATTACCGTGATGTTCAGCGACATTCGCGGCTTCACCACCATTTCGGAGAACCTGGATGCGCAGGACCTGGCTTTGTTCCTCAATCAATACTTATCCGATATGACCGGGCTGGTCTTCGAAAATCAGGGCACTCTGGACAAATATATTGGCGACGCGGTGATGGCTTTTTGGGGCGCGCCTTTTGAAGTGGATGATCACGCGATAAGTGCCTGCAACTCCGCGTTGAAGATGATGCAACGGGTACGCGAAATGCAACGCCAGTGGCAAGCGCAAGGCAAGCCGCAACTCGATATCGGTATCGGCTTAAACAGCGGCGTAGCGAGCGTCGGAAATATGGGTTCGGCGCTGCGTTACGGATATACGGCGCTGGGCGACACGGTTAATTTGTCCTCGCGTCTTGAAGGCCTGAACAAGGATTACGGCACGCATATCATCGTGAACGAGACCACCTATGCAGCCACGCAGGAAGCAAAATTTGTGTATCGCGAGCTGGACCTGATCCGCGTAAAGGGCAAGACCCAGCCGGTCATGATTTACGAGTTGATTGGACGCTCCGGAGAAGAAGGCCTATACGGGAGCATCGCGGATGCGCAGCTGCGGCTCGATCAGTTCGCGCGAGGGCGAATTCTTTATCGCGCGCGGCGGTGGGAAGAAGCGCAACGGGTGTTTCAAATCATGATCGACAAATGGCCCAATGATGGGCCCGCGCGGACATACTGGAAACGCTGCCAGGAGTACCTGTTTGATGAGCCACCGTCCGGCTGGGACGGTGTTTTTACCATGACGCACAAGTAGGTCTGCCGCGAATTTTCCGTTGAAGTGAATTGAAGAAATTGCTGGATGCCATCTTTCCGCCAGCGGCGTCTAAATTTATAACATGCCGTAACAAGTGCGGCGTTACGGGCATCCAAGAGCCAGCGAGCGGTATGTCATCCTCGGTTACGGCCCTAACCAGTTGCGTACCCAAAAGAGCACCTCGGGGAATCTAAAGAGAGTAGCAACGGGGTGGTCGTGACGAGTGTTCCGGGCTGAACCAGGCCTGCTAAGGGAAATCAAACAACAGTATGTGGATTGTTCGTCTAGCGCTTTCGCGCCCTTATACCTTCATCGTAATGGCCATGGTGATCATTCTGCTGACACCAGTGGTGCTCATGCGCACGCCGACCGACATTTTCCCCAACATTGATATCCCGGTTATCAGCCTGGTTTGGAATTACACCGGCCTGCAGCCGCAGGAGATGGAGCAGCGCATCACTTCCAACTCGGAGCGCGCCGTCACGACGCTTGTGAATGACGTGGAGCATATCGAATCGCAATCGTTGAATGGAATTGCAGTAGTAAAAATTTACTTCCAGCCCAAGGCCAACATCCAAACCGCGCTGGCGCAAACGACCGCCATCGTACAGACGATTTTGCGCAGTCTGCCTCCGGCTACAACCCCTCCCCTGGTGGCCATTTATTCCGCTTCTACCGTGCCGGTTATTCAGATTGGTTTGACCAGTGACAATCTCAGCGAACAAGCGCTTTTTGATTTTGGAAACAACTTCATACGTACACAATTGGCCACCGTGCAAGGCGCCGCCCTGCCCTTCCCTTACGGCGGAAAGCAACGCCTGATTTCCGTCGACCTGGACACCACTACGCTGCAATCCAAAGGGCTTTCCGCCATGGATATTGTGAATGCCGTCAACGCACAAAACCTGATTCTTCCCACCGGCACAGTGAAGCTGGGAACGCTGGAATACACGGTGGAAATGAACGGAAGCCCGCAAACGGTGGCGGGCTTGAACGACCTGCCGATCAAAACGGTGAATGGCTCGACCATTTATATGCGCGATGTGGCGCACATCCGCGATGGATTTTCACCGCAAACGAATATCGTGCGCGCCAATGGACAGCGCGGCGTGTTGATGGCGGTATATAAAACCGGCGCGGCATCCACGCTGGACATCGTGAGCCGCGTCAAAAAGTCGATTCAAGACTACGCCGGATCGATACCCGAGGGCGTGCACATTGCGATGTTGTTCGATCAATCGCTTTTCGTGCGCGCTTCTATTTATGGAGTACTACGCGAAGCGCTGATCGCCGCGTGCCTGACCGCATTCATGATCCTCGTATTTTTGGGGAACTGGAAGAGCACGCTGATCATCGCCGCATCCATTCCACTTTCGATTCTAGTCAGCGTGCTGTGCCTCAGTGCGCTGGGCGAAACGATCAACATCATGACGCTGGGCGGCTTGGCGCTGGCAGTCGGCATCCTCGTTGACGACGCCACGGTGGAAATTGAGAACATCAACCGCAACCTGGCCATGGGCAAAGAAACGGTGCAAGCCATTCTAGACGGCGCGCAGCAAATTGCTGTGCCCGCTTTTGTTTCTACCTTATGTATTTGCATTGTGTTTATTCCCATGTTTTTTCTTTCGGGCGTAGCGAAATTTCTATTCGTTCCACTGGCTGAAGCGGTGATTTTCGCCATGCTGGCCTCTTACATGTGGTCGCGCACCATCGTGCCAACCATGGCCATGTATCTCTTAAGCGCGGAGGACGAGGTAGTGCCAGACGCGGACAAGCAGGGGTTCCTGCGCCGGTATCAACAGAAATTCGAGCACGCTTTCGAACGCATGCGCGAACGCTATCGTGATGCGCTGCGCGCCGCGCTGGATATCCCTATTCTCTTTGCCGGTTGCTTTCTGGCGTTTTGCGTATTGTCCACCTTGCTGGTGTTCGTGCTTGGGCGGGACTTCTTTCCTTCCGTGGATGCCGGCCAAATTCGTTTGCATTTCCGCGCGCGTACTGGCCTGCGTATCGAGGAAACCGCGCGGCTTGCTGACCAGGTCGATGGCGTTATCCGGCAAACCATCCCGCAGGGTGAAGTTGAGACGCTTTTGGATAATCTTGGCGTTCCTTACAGTGGAATTAATCTGAGCTACAGCAACGCCGGCACCTTCGGCACGTCCGATGCCGAAGTTCTTGTTCAACTCAAGCCCAAACGCCAGAAACCAACTTCGACGTACATTAACGAGCTGCGCGAACGATTGCCTCAGGATTTTCCCGGCGTGCAATTCTTCTTTCAGCCGGCCGACATCGTTACCCAGATTTTAAATTTCGGATCGCCCGCGCCTATCGACATACAAGTCACGGGCAACAACCAGCAAGGCAACTATGTGGTGGGCGAAAAACTTGCCAATGAGCTGAGGCATATCCCCGGAGCCACGGACGTGCACGTGCAGCAAGCTTTTGATCAGCCAACGCTGCATATGGACATTGAACGCACGCGTGTGCAGAACCTAGGATTGCAAGCCAAAGACGTGGCGCAGAATTTGCTTGTATCCTTGAGCTCCAGCTTTCAGACCGCGCCGGCCTTCTGGCTCGATCCTAAAAACGGGGTCAGCTACAGCGTAGCGGTGCAAACGCCGCAGTACCGCGTCGATACTTATCAGGCTTTGCAGAACACCCCGGTAACCGCGAGCACGCCGAATTTGCCTCCGCAGATTTTAGCTAACCTGGTGACTACTTCCACTACGGCAAGGCCTGCGGTGATCTCGCACTACAATGTGCAGCCAATGATTAACGTGTACGCGTCCGTGGAGGGACGCGACCTGGGCGCCGTCGCCGACCAGGTGGAGAAGCGCGTAAAGGAAATGGAAAAACAGTTGCCCAGGGGAAGCCACATTATTATTCGTGGCCAGGTTCAAACCATGAAAACTTCCTTTACCGGCTTGGGATTTGGTTTGCTGGGAGCCATCGCGCTGGCCTATTTATTGATCGTCGTAAATTTTCAATCCTGGCTGGATCCATTTATCATCATCACCGCGTTACCCGGCGCGCTGGCGGGAATTTGCTGGATGCTGTTGATTACTCATACTACGCTGAGCGTGCCATCGTTGACCGGAGCGATCATGTGCATGGGCGTGGCTACCGCGAATAGTATTTTGATGGTGTCTTTCGCGCGCGAGCAGATGGACGAAGGCAAGAGTCCACTGGACGCCGCCGTGGAAGCCGGTTTTGTGCGCATGCGCCCGGTCATCATGACCGCGCTGGCTATGATCATCGGTATGGTGCCCATGGCCATCGGCCTGGGCGAAGGTGGCGAGCAAAATGCACCGCTGGGCCGCGCGGTCATCGGCGGATTGCTGTTTGCCACCTTCGCGACATTATTTTTTGTGCCGTGTGTTTTTTCCGTGATTCACGGCTGGCTGGAAAAAAGAAAAGCTCACGGAAAAGAGGCGGCTACAGCATAAAATGGGGCACAAAGGAAAGCGGCGGAGCGGCGTATGAGTCAGGACGTAATGGAACAAAAAGATCAGCGCACGATAAGGGAGAGCGAGCCGGTAAGAGAGCAGCCCCGCGCGCAGCGATCTCCACGGAAGCCCGAGCGCAACAGGTTGTTTCTGGTGCTGGTGGTGGTCGCGGTTTTATTGTTGCTGGTCGGCGGGGTAACCTTGTTGATGCGCCGCTCGCAGTACCAAGCGCTGGCCAAGGAGACGGAAACTCTCGCGGTACCGACGGTATCGGTAGTTCATCCGATCGCGGAGTCAGACTCCGAAGACCTGGTATTGCCTTCCACGCTGCAAGCCTATGTGGAATCGCCCATCTACGCGCGAACGAATGGTTATCTGAAAAAGTGGTACCACGACATTGGCAGTCGGGTCACGAAGGGCCAACTTCTCGCGGACATCGATACGCCGGAAATCGCGCAGGAATTGGAGCAATCGCGCGCCGAGTTGGGAACCGCACAAGCCAATCAGAGTCTTTCGCAAATTACGGCTTCACGTTTTGAAGGGCTGCTCAAAACCGATAGCGTATCGAAACAGGAAGTGGACAATGCCAGCGGCGATCTGGCCGCCAAAAGGGCTAATACACTTTCGGCCGAAGCCAATGTGCGTAGATTGCAGGAGACCGAATCGTTCCGGCATATCTATGCACCATTCAGCGGCGTAATCACGCGGCGCAACGTGGATATCGGCAACCTGATCAACGCCGGGAACGGAGGTTCGGCGCAGTTATTATTCACCTTGGCGCAGACCGACCCCATCCGCGTGTTCGTTAACGTGCCGGAAATTTATGCCCCGGCGATTCATCAGGGGCTTGGCGCATACGTCGAATTACAACAGTTTCCCGGCCAAAAATTTTACGGCAAAGTCGCACGCACCGCCGATTCCATCGATCTGAATACGCGGACGCTGTTGAGCGAAGTGGACGTCCCCAACAAGTCGGGGCAATTGTTACCGGGGGGATACGCGCAAGTGCATCTGGAAGTAAAAGTGAGCGGCTCGCGGCTAGAAGTTCCGGTGAACGCGTTGTTATTCCGCTCCGAAGGATTGCGCGCGGTAGTTATTGATGACAATCACAAAACGCACTTGCAAGCTCTGATGATCGGTCGCGACTATGGCACCACGCTGGAAGTATTACAGGGTTTGAAGCCCACCGACTGGATCGTGATCAATCCGGCGGATTCACTCGATGAGGGTGTGCAGGTAAACGTAAAGCAAATCGCGCAGCCTCCCGCGCCTGCACCGGCGAGCACAGGGACCGGCGCTTCCAGCGGCCAAGGCAACAACCCAACGACGAATAATGGAACGCGGCCTCCCAGTGGAATGCCTGCTGCGAATCCGAACGGCAATAATAGCGGTCAATCCGCGCCTAAAAATCAATAATTTCGACTGATGCCCTTTATATCCATTTATGAGTAGCTGGAACTTCAAGCAAAATTATTTTATTGCCCGTGCAAGCGCAGTGACTGGCGGTTTGTGTCTAGCCGCGTATCTCGCGGGCTGCACCGTGGGTCCAAATTATCACCGCCCAACGGCGCCGGTGCCGGCCACCTGGGACGTGCAGGAGCCGTGGCGCGAAAGCGCACCCAAGGACCTGATACCCAAAGGCGAGTGGTGGACGGTTTTTCATGACGATGAGCTAAGCGGGTTGGAACAGCAGGCCATCGATGCCAACCAAACCATCAAAGTGTCCATTGCACGGTTGGAGCAAGCCCGAGCTACAGCAGCCGTCCAAATCTCCACACTCTTCCCAACTCTCGGTTTGACCCCGGGTACCACTACTCCCACGGCTGAACGCCAGGGGCTTTCCGGCAACCGCCCCAATTCTGGCTTTCCCGTTAATGGAGCAGTGCAACAGAATTCGTTCTCGCTTCCGTTTGTGGCCGGTTATGAGGTTGATCTGTTTGGGCGACGGCGTCGCAGCATTGAATCGGCGGAAGCGGCATATCAAGCCAGCGCGGCAGATCTGGAAAATGTGCGACTGGTGGCCACTGCCGAGTTGGCGGGAGATTACTTTTCGTTGCGCGAGCTGGACAGCGAGATTGGCATTTTGAATCGCACCGTGCAGGCGCTGCAAAAAGGACTGGACCTGGTAAATTCGCGGCACGACGGCGGGGTCGCTTCCGGTCTGGACGTGGCGCAAGAGGAAACGTTGTTGCGCACAACCCAAACGCAGGCACAGCTGCGGGTACAACAAAGAAAAAGTTTTGAGGACGCCATTGCGGTTTTAATCGGAAGGCCTGCGCCGGATTTTCATTTGCCTTCGAATGAGTTGAACGCCGCCGCTCCGCCACCGTTGAACGCGGGCTTGCCCTCCGATTTGTTGGAACGGAGGCCGGACATCGCGGAGGCCGAGCGTCAAATGGCCTCCGCGAACGCACAGATTGGCGTGGCCAAGGCGGCTTATTATCCGACCATCGATTTATTTGCGACTGCGGGTCCGCAAGTGTCGGACCTCGCGAAAATCGCGAATTTATCGAGTATGTTTTGGGCTGTCGGCGCCAACGTGTCGGAAAGCATCTTTACCGGTGGAGCGCGCCGTGCCCAAGTGCGATTCGCGCAGGCTGGTTTCGATGCCAATGTCGCGAATTACCGGGGCACGGTGTTGAATGCGTTTCGCGAAGTGCAGGACGATTTGACGGCCTTAGACGTATTCATTCAGGCGCAGCAAACACAGCAGCAGGCAGTTGACGCCGCCCAGCGCACCCTGGACATATCCACGAGCCGATACACGGGCGGCTTGGTGAGTTACCTGGATGTGGTGACCGCGCAGCAGAATCTTTTGAGTAACCAGCAAGAACTGGTGAACATTCAGGGCCAGCGGCTGACTACCAGCGTTCTGCTGGTGAAAGCTTTGGGTGGCGGGTGGGACGCATCAAGCCTCGCAGCCATCCAAGTAAAAGCAAAATTACGAGACATCGTCGCCCCGTAACCTTCTCCATCCTCTTTTGGGGCCGTAAGGCCTTTAGCCATCCGGAATTTTCAATCCTCAGTCGTCTACTACGATCAGTACGGCTTTGAACCTTACACACCTCGTCAACCCTTGATCGCCGCGCGAATCTTCGGCGAGCCAACCACCGCAGCTTGCACCTCCGGGTTACTTTGAATCACCTCCAACACCTTGCGCGTGACTTGCTCATCTGTCACCGATTCATTGCGAATTTCAACGGGGTAGCGCACCAGTAACTCCAGACCGGAATCGCCGAATTGCAGCCGCGTTTCGGGACTTGGAGTCTTCAATTGCACCTCAATGCGCTGTTCAATAAAGCCGCGCTGCCGTTCGAAACCTTCTCGGTATTGATCGTGAACAGCATTGACGGCTTGAAACAATTTTTCTTGGGCGAGTTTGTGATTGCCGCCAGGAACGAGATTGAAAACCACTTCGTGCCACGCGTATTCGGTGCCGGGAATTTGTTTGAACAAAGGAGTGGTGGCTTGAAAGAGCACCGAATTCGAAAACACCACCACTCGCCCCGTGGGAAAGAGATCGATGCCGGTGCCCGCCAACTCCATCAGGTAAAGTCGGACCAAGCTGATATCGATCACGTCGCCGGTAACACCGGAAACGCTCACGCGGTCCCCCACGTGAATTCCGTAGCGGCCCACCACAAAGAAATAAGCCGCGACGGATAACAGCACGGTCTGCAGTCCTACCGCGATACCAGCCGTGACGAATCCCGCAAACGTGGCTAGCGAGCTGAACTCACTCACGAATCCCATGATCAGCACAATGCCGATAAGGAATCCCATCACGAATCGGCGCATCAAAAGGAATTGGCGCCTGCGCCGAGCGTCGTGGATATATTTGAAGGTGAGTCGGCGCCACACTTCCGACAAAGCCAAAACGATACCCAAGGCCAGAAGGATCACGCCGACACGCACAAACAAGGCGCGCGCCGCATATTTCGACTCGCGAAGAATCGAAGTTCGCCATTCCACGAGATTGGCGCTGGCTTGATCGAGCACCACGATTTCCTGGCTCAGCGGCAGCACCACCGCAGACAACCGTTTGAACTGATCGGTTAGCTCCTGAAATTGCTCCGGCGACGCTGGAGGACTTTTGCCCGATACCGCTTGATCAGTAAGATCGCGGCCTTTTTTGATGTCCGCAACGAGTGCATCGCGCAAAGGCTGCCGCAGATCGGTTACCAGCTGTCGCACATTTGCGGTCTGCTCGTTCAATTGGTCAATCTGGTGAACGCTGGTGATCGCTCCGTAGAGCGCAAGGGCTTGCGATACCAGGCCCGCGGGTGTCTGTTTAGTGGCATCCGCTTGTGGAGTCGGCTTCGCTTGTGTCCCAGACTTCTGGTCATTCGTAGACGCAAACACGCCGGGCACTGAACGGGCCAATTGATTGATGCGTCCCTCCAGTCCTTCAGCCCCGGTATCGTTGCCGCTTTCCATAGAAGCGGCCCTTTTCTGAATGACCTCTAGAACGGCGTTGTCGAGATTCAATTCGCCTTCAAGTGCTTCCTTCTGAGCCTCGAGAGCGGGCCGCTTATTTTTGGGCGCCGAAGCAATCTGCTTGTCGAAATTGTCGATTTTTGATTGCACGTCAGCGATGCGCGCCTTGTTGCGAGCTTCCGTCTGCGCTGAACTTTGGGCCGAGTTGGTGGACCCTCCGTTTTTCTGGGTGGTGCGGATCGCGGCAGCTTCGGCCCTGGCCGCTTGAAATGCCAGCCGTACAACGTCAGCGGTATAGTTCTGTTCATTGTCCTGATAAATAACATCGCTGGGCGCGCCGCCGGCTTGCAGTTCGGCGGAGGCGTTGCGATACAACTTAATGACCGCATTCAGGTGATTGATGACGGCTTCACTGTCCAACGGTTGCGGTTGTTGCGTGAAGCCGCCCGGCACACAAAAAAGCAATGCCAAACCAATGCCCGCGACAAATCGAAGCATGTGGCGCTTTGCGCCGATTAGAACCACCCGATGTGCAATGCAGAGATTCATTCAGCGTTTAGCTCCCAAGGATTTATTCCACGACGGCAACTTTCTTTTTCCCGCCAAAACTTCGGCCGCCCAGCGCCCCAGATAAACGGAAAGCGCGACACCGTGACCGCTATACCCTCCCAGTACAATTATATTTTTGCTTTTTAAATGATGCTTGAACACGGGAGTCATTTCGTCGGCGATTAAAATCGGGCCGCCCCATCGGTTTGTGAACTGAATATTTTCTAACGCTGGATGCAAGGAATGTACACGCGACTCCAGTAGGCGCATCAGGCCCGCGGCCTCACCGCTGGAAATATCCAGATTGAGCAGTTCGCTCCAGTGTTGCAGGTGCACCAGGCCGCTGCCAAATATCAGTTGGTTGCGATGAAGAGGGCGTCCCCAAAGATAAGGCATGTCCACAGTATAAAAAGGCTTGTTCGTGGAGAGACCGAGCTCGGTTAGTTGCGTGTCCGTTAAAGGAGCGGTCGCCAAAGCCAAAGTAAATTTTGGCTCTGCGCCGCCGGACAAATCGCTGAGCTCCAACGATTCCGCGTTGGTAACAATCAATATCTGACCGGCGCGTATGTGCCTTCCGGACACTTGCAGTTCCAGCGAGTGTTTATAGGAAATTTTCTCCACACGCGCGTTCTCAAAAATGATGGCTCCTGATTGCCGCGCCGCGTGCGCCAGGCCGCTAACTAATTTTCCCGGATCGGCGCTGCCTCCGGGAACATCGTTTACAACGCCAAGGGTTCCGGAATCGCTCCAGGAAATGGGCGAATCTTTTTTTATTTTCTTGCGACCCAACTCCCAGACGCCGGGCGAATTAAAATCGCACTCGATCCTTAATTCCTTCAGGATTTCCGCGAAGCCCTCAAGCACGTCGCCCAGACCCGGTAAATCGCCGGCGGCAGATTCCGCAAGCGTCATTCCTCCAGTGTGTCCGCTGGAGCCTGCACCCACGCAATCGGCTTCAAATACCGCTGTTGTTTTGTCAGGCTGCACTTGTCTAAGTCTGGCCGCCGCCGACAAGCCACTGAAACCGCCGCCCACAACGGCGAAATCGACTTCGGACGGCAACTCGCGAGCCGTGGAGCGAAAATCGATCTTCCACGGTGGATTGCCCCAACCGGCATTACTTGGCGATTTTCCGTTGCTCGATTGCAGCACGAATCCTCTCGTCGTTCTCGAAGTACAAATAGATGTGGCTGCGTGAATTGCAACGCCCGGACCTGATTCAGGTGACTAACTTTGGATGCCGCAGAGCGCAGGGCGGTTTGCGCGTTTCGCGCGAGATTCTTGCGGCTGCTACGTCTTTCCAGGGAGTACCAAGAATGTTGTTCTCACAGATTATCCAGAAAAAAGCGGGTTACCCGCTCCATCAGCAGCCGCCGCGCAGGCGCGTCAGTGACCCCGTGACCTCGGCCCGGAAACGGCAGCACTTCCACGTATTTTCCGTTCTCTATCAGCTCATTGATCAGCGCGAGCGTATTTGCAAAATGCACGTTGTCATCACCCGTGCCATGCGCGATCAACAATTTACCCCGAAACTGTTTGACCTTATCAATCGGGGAGGAAGCCTTATAATAATCTTCGTTCACCGGTAGCAGCCCCACATAGCGCTCCGTGTAAATCGAATCGTAGTAGTGCCAATCGGTCACCGGACCGCCGGCAAAACCGGCCTTGAAGTCGTTCCAATCTTCAAACATGGCGTGCAGCGTCATATGTCCGCCATAACTCCATCCCCAAATGCCCATGCGATTAGCATCGACATACAACAGCGATTTCAAATACGCCGCGCCGTCGCGCTGGTCAGACAACTCTTGCGCACCCAGCCGGTAGTGAATGGGCTCCTCAAAAACATGGCCGCGTCCCGCCGAGCCGCGATTATCGAGCGCAAAAATAATGTAGCCCTTCTGCGCCATTAGCTGATGCCACAGAAAAGTCGACCGCTCCCATTCATTCATCACTACCTGCACGTGCGGGCCGCCGTAGGTATAAACCAGCACGGGGTATTTGTGGCGTGGGTCAAAATCCGGGGGCTTGATCATGTACGCCTTAAGCATCACCCCGTCATGCGTTTTGACCTCCAAAAATTCAACTGGAGAAAAATGATAGCCCGCGAGTTCCGCAACTTTATTTTCGTTGAGGACCGCGATGCGCGAACCATCGGGCCGCAGTAAATCCTGACGCGGAGGATTCATCGTGTTCGAATAGGTATCGATAAACGCATTTACGGACGCATTCGTGGCGCTGGCCACATTATTGCCCGGCGGGCTACTCGCGCTGGGCGCGAAGTTCACGGCATGAGTTCCGGCTTCTTTCGTGATGCGCGCAAATCCGGAACCGTCGAGATCGACGCGATAAAGATGGCGCTCCATGGGAGATTTTTCCGTGGCGGTGAAATAAATCAAGCCGGCTTTCTCGTCCACGGTGTCGATGGCAGAAACTTCCCACTCCCCTTTGGTAAGCTGCGCAAGTTCCTTCCCTTCCAGGCTGTAAAGATAGATATGCCGAAAGCCGGATCGTTCGCTGGACCACAGAAAACAATTTCCGTGCTGCAAAAATCTGAGATCATCGCTGACATTTATCCAATACTGATCTTTCTCGGTGAGGGCCACGCGCGACGCGCCAGTCGCCGAATCCGCGATCATCAGGTCCAGATTTGTCTGCGCGCGATTTAAACGTTGGATGGCCACATGCTTCGAATCCGGGAGCCAATTCACTCGCGGGATGTACTGATCCGTTTCCGATCCCGTGTCCATTTGTTTTGCCTGGCCTCCACTCACACGCGCGACGAACACATGTACCACCGGATTGGCGCCGCCGGCCGGAGGGTAACGCTCCATTTCCGCTTTGCCGTCGAAGGACGCGAAATCCACCAGCGGATATTGCGCCACTTTGCGTTCATCCATTTCCAGATACGCTATCGCTGAAGAATCCGGAGCCCACCAATAAGCCGTCTTAATGTCCAACTCTTCTGGATACACCCAGTCGAGCTCGCCTTTGCGGATTTCTTCAACTCCATCGCGTGTGATCGGCTGTTCTTTGCCATCCGCAACATTTACAAGCCAAAGGTTGTGGTCGCGAACGAAGCTGACAAACTTGCCGTCCGGGGAAATTTTGGGATCGGCCAAACTTGCTTTGCCAGAAACCAAGGTACGCGGCGCTTTTTCGTTCAACGCAAACCATACCAGCGCGTTGGGTCCCTGAAATAAAAGCGCCGTTCCATCAGGAGCCCACTGATAGTCAGCGGGCGCGTGTCGGCCAAGGCCCGTCGCCTGCGTGGGCGCGGAAGAATTTTCAGGCAACATGGACGCCAGGCGCTCGCCGGATATCAAAATTTTGCGGTCACCGGACGTGGCATCTACGATCCAGAGAGCGGCATCGTTTTCTTTCTTCTTTTTGCCCTGGTGCTGATTTTCAACGCCGTCCTCGGCGCCGTCTTTCGCTCTTTTTGTTTCGAGGAAAGTGATCTGTTTCCCATCGGGAGTCCACGTTATTCCGCGGAGGGTGTGGCCACTGAGGCTGGGTTCGGAATAAATCCGCTCCACGGTAAGCTTTTTAGTGGACTGGGGCGTATCGTTAGTCTGGGCGCGCGTCGCCCCGGCAAAAATCAGTAACAAAATTATGGCACGGCAAGAAACAAACGGATGACGACTAACGGTTCGTGAAGACATACGCTCCCTATTTAACGGAAAATTTGTAGATGGTGGTGGAGTGAAATTCTTTACCGGGCACGAGTGTCGTGGTTGGAAAATCCGGATGATTCGGCGAATCTGGAAAGTGCTGCGTCTCGAGGCACACTGCAAAACGGGGTTCATAGATTTTACCCCCCTTGCCAGGAGGGGTGCCGCCCAAAAAATTGCCGGTGTAGACCTGGATGCCAGGCTCAGTAGTCCAAGCTTCCACGACGCGTCCAGTCGTGGGTTCATAAACAATAGCTGCCAAACTGGGCTCGGCTTTCATGTCGGTATCCAGTACCCAGTTGTGATCGTAGCCGTGGCCAAGCTTTAGTTGTTCATCATCCTGCCCGATGCGCGCGCCAATGGCGGTGGGTTGCCGGAAATCAAACGGCGTGCCGACAACAGGACGGAGCTCGCCTGTGGGGATCATTCCCGCGTCAACAGGAGTGAAGCGGCTCGCCTTTAATGTGAGCTGGTGGTCAAGAATGGTGCCCGACTCTTTCAAGTTAAAATAAGAATGATTGGTAAGGTTCAGCACCGTTTTTTTATCGGTAGTGGCGGTGTAGTCAATTTTCAGCTCATTGGCGTCCGTGAGAGTGAAGACGGCGGTCACGGATAAATTACCGGGGAAATTTTCCTCGCCATCCTTGCTTAAATAATGAATCTTTAACGAAGGGCCGGCTTTTCCTGTAGCGGGCTGCGCATCCCAGAGCACCTTATTGAATCCGCCATGCAGATGATTTTCACCGTTATTTTTCTCCAGAGCATATTCTTTTCCGTCCAGCGAAAACTTTGCTCCGCCAATACGATTGGCGTAACGTCCGACTGTGGCCCCGAAGGATGCGGTACCTTCCTGATATCCCGCCAGGGTATCGTATCCAAGAACCACGTCGCCGATTTTTCCGTGGCGGTCGGGGACCTTGATGGAAACTACCGTGCCGCCGAAATCGCTGATGACCACCTGCATGCCGGATTTATTCGAGAGCGTATACAGGTGAGCTTCGCGGCCATCTTTGGTCTTCCCGAACACGCTTGTCTTTACCCCAGGCGTTGGCGATTGTGCCGCAGCTCGCCCGTCACCAATTATTAATCCCATCAACAGTAACACGCAGATTCCGATTCTCATTTGCCCTCTCCTGAATGCCCCAGTTAAATCCGATTGTGTCATCTGCAATCTAAAAGCGCCCTCAACGTTGTACGCCACTACAGGATTCTTTTCCACGTGTCGTGACACAAACTTTTTCTAGATTCAACCAGGATCGGGAATGGGTTCGATCCGCCCGAGCAAAAAAACATAACCGGCAATGCCGATCAATAAAAAGAATGTTGCCATGGCAAAAGCCCACGCGAAGGAGCGCGTGACGGAGGCCACATAGCCAGTGATAATCGGCGCCGCGATGGCCGATAACTGATTTCCAAAATTGAGAATTCCTCCCAGTCTTCCAACGCTGCCCGTCGGCGCAATCAACGACGGAATAGACCAACCTACCGGCGCAGCCGCCGCCAGGCCACCGATGGAAATGGTGATCCAAAATATTGCCGCCGGAGGCGTGTGCGCGAGCGCCGCGCCTAAAATGCCCAGTCCCAGCGCCGTTCCGAGCACCAACACAATTTGCCGCACCCGCGACGAGTCAAACCCACGCCGAATTAATTCATTCACCAGCCAACCGCCGATAATGAAATCGGTAAGCGCCGCAAAAATCCAGGGAACGCTCGAGTACAACACCGAGTCGCGCAGATTCACGTGCAGCGCGGTAGACAAGTAGCTGGGCAGCCAGGTTAACAGCAAATAAAAGGTGTAGTTGTAGGCCGCGGAGCCCAACACCAGGCCAATCACCTTACGCTGACTCAGCAAATATGGAATTGACGCTCCCTTTCCACCCTTGCCTGGATTTTCAGGTTGCGCGCCTCCTCGCACGATGAATTGGCACTCGGTGTCGGAAAGTTTTTTGTCTTCGCTGGGATTTCTGTAAAGCCAGTAAAACAACCCCAAATAGACGAGACTGGTCAGTGCCGTGGCCGCAAAACTCCAGCGCCACCCAAAGTGCAACAACAAAATCCCCACGATGGGCACTCCAAGCGCAGGCCCCAGCTTGGCTGCGGAGTCAAAAAAAGCCGTAGCCAAACTTCGCTCACGATCCGGAAACCAATAGCCCACCGCTTTGGAGTTTCCCGGGAATGTCGGCGCTTCGCCAATTCCCAGGAGCAGCCGCGCAACAAAAAAACTGCCAATGCCGGAGGCCGCGGCCGAGCAGAACGAAGCTACGCTCCACAAAAGCGTGCTGATGCAGCCAACTGTGCGCACTCCAAAGCGATCAAGTAACACGCCGGACGGAAGCTGCATCGCCGCATAGGTCCAGCTGTATGCGCTAAGCAAATAGCCGAAAGTGATCGTGCTCACGCCAAACGCGTCGTGCAGCGCCTGCTGTGAAACTGAAATATTGACGCGGTCCAGATAATTCACGAACACGCCAAAGCCCAGTAACGAAGCGATCAGCCACCGCCGCCGAGGAACCGGCAGGTGGTCCGCATTTTGATTCAGATGTGATTGATCTAGGGTCAAATTGTTTTTTCGAGTTCAGACGAACCGGCGTAAAACAAGGAGACAAAAGTCTACCTGTAACTAAACTAAAGTGGTAATGTCTCCGCGTCGAAGGGAATTTTGATGCTAATGAGAAACAACTTCGGCCGTTTTCTGGCTTTTTTATTATGGGTGGTAATGGCCATGCCCGGTGTTATTACGGCGCAGCAGGCGACGGAACCGAAGGTTGACCCACCTCGAGCCGGCGTGAACGGTGTAGG
>DATHGV010000124.1:0-11669 GCA_035490135.1 Candidatus Methylomirabilota bacterium | reverse complement strand
TGTCGTCCGGGAAACGCTGATTGCCGCGTGCCTGACGGCTTTCATGATTCTCGCTTTTCTGGGCAGTTGGCGAAGCACGCTCATCATCGCGACCTCCATCCCTCTGGCAATCCTGACCTCCATCATTGTGTTTAGCGCGATCGGAGAAACCATCAATATTATGACTCTGGGTGGACTAGCTCTGGCGGTTGGCATCCTGGTGGACGACGCCACCGTTGAGGTTGAGAACATAAACCGCAACCGGGAAGCGGAACCGGAAAAGGACATGGACGCAGTGGTCCTCGACAGCGCGTCGCAAATCGCGACACCTGCGTTCGTGTCTACACTTTCAATTTGTATTGTGTTTGCTCCGATGTTCTTGCTGTCCGGTGTCGCGCGATATCTCTTTGTGCCGCTGGCCGAAGCAGTGGTGTTCGCAATGTTGGCTTCTTACTTTCTTTCCCGGACGATCGTCCCGACCATGGCCAAGTACTTGCTGCGGGGAGAGAAACACGAAGCGGGAGCCCCGAGCCGGAATCCGCTGGTACGACTTCAGAGACGCTTCGAAGAGGCCTTCGAGAAATTCCATCACAGCTATCGAGGCTTGCTGGACGCTTGCCTTCACCATCGGCGTGCTTTTCTGATTGCTTTCTTCGCGTGCTGCCTTGGTTCTCTCGCGATTCTGATTCCTTGGCTAGGCCGGGACTTCTTTCCCAGCGTTGACAGCGGCTCTTTCAAGCTTCATCTGCGTGCACCCACCGGAATGCGCATCGAGGAAACCGCCAACCTCTGTGATCAGGTCGAGCGCTGGATTCGAGGGCAGATTCCAGCAAGCGAATTTCACAGTGTCATTGACAACATAGGTTTGCCCTACAGCGGCATTAATCTTTCTTACAGTAACTCGGCTCCGGTCGGCACATCGGACGCCGACATTCTTGTGACGCTCGCCGCCACGCACCATCCCACGGATGACTATATTCATCAGCTTCGTCTCACACTGCCAAAACAGTTTCCCGGCGTGAGCTTTGCATTCTTGCCTGCCGACATGGTCAGCCAAATTCTGAACTTTGGCCTGCCGGCCCCGATTGATGTGCAAGTCGTGGGAAACGACCTGGAAGGAAATCAGCGCTATGCGGACGCGCTGCTCGTCAAGTTGAAGTACGTCACAGGGACAGCAGATTTGCGAATCCAGCAGCCCTTCGATCAGCCTTATTTGCGTCTGCGGGTCGAGCGTACGAAAGCGGAGCAGCTTGGTTTCACAGCTCACGATATCGCGCAAAATCTTCTCGTGTCGCTCAGTGGCAGCTTCCAAACCTCGCCTACATTCTGGGTCGACCCCAAGAATCGAGTGAGCTATCAAATCGCGACGCAAACGCCGCAGTATCGCACCGACACACTGCAGGGTATTGAGAACATCCCGATCACCGGCACAGACCCAAATGCTCCTCCGTCGCTCATGGCCAGCTTAGTGGCCACGCAACGAGGCTCCGGAATGGCCGTGGTTTCTCATTACAACGTGGCACCCGTGGTGGACATCTTTGGCGCTGTCACCGGACGCGATTTGGGCGGCGTAGCTGGCGACATCAACAAAATCATTGACGCCACTCGCCAGCAATTGCCTCGCGGTTCTCGAGTCGTTGTTCGTGGACAGGTTCAGACCATGCGAGCGTCCTACGTCGGTCTTTTGAGTGGTCTGGCGTTCTCGATCGTGCTGGTATACCTGCTGATTGTGGTGAACTTTCAGTCCTGGCTGGATCCTTTCATCATGATTTCCGCGCTGCCCGCGGCCCTCGCCGGGATTGCGTGGTTTTTGTTTATAACGCACACGACCCTCAGCGTCCCCGCACTTATGGGCACCATCATGTGCATGGGCGTGGCAACCTCCAACAGCATCTTGGTGGTGAGCTTTGCTACAGAAAAAATGGAGCAGGGAAGTGATTCCATCAGCGCAGCACTGGAGGCCGGTTTCACGCGCTTTCGGCCGGTGCTGATGACGGCTCTGGCCATGATCATTGGCATGGTGCCCATGGCGCTCGGATTAGGAGACGGCGGAGAACAAAATGCGCCACTCGGCCGTGCGGTCATTGGCGGACTTATCTTCGCTACAGTTTCCACGCTGTTTTTTGTGCCAGCATTTTTCAGCGTTCTGCAGGGTCCGCGTAAACAGCTAGTCCAAACGGAACAGCAACACTAAGCAAAATTTGTGTGGAGTCACTATGTCGCAACAAACTGAAGAGAAAAAAGAAATCGGCAGGCAGACGCTCCCATCCAACGATGCGGGAACAAAGCAGCGTCCGTTCAGGCGATGGTTGGTTCTGACCATCGCTGTAGTTGTGGTCGCCACTCTGTTGATCTCGGGCATCATGTCCCGTGTCCGGGCTCGCACAACGCTGAAGGCGGAAACCGCACAAGTGGCCCTGACCGCAGTTTCGGTGGTTATCCCAAAGCAAACAGCACCCGCCGAGGAGATCATCCTTCCTGGAAACGTACAACCATTCATCAATTCACCGGTTTATGCGCGAACCAACGGATACTTAAAGAAGTGGTATTTCGACATCGGAGCGCACGTCAAGAAGGGGCAATTGCTTGCCGTTATCGAAACGCCAGAAGTGGATCAACAGCTCCAGCAAGCGCGCAGCAACCTCTCAACTGCGCAGGCAAACCTTGAACTCGCCACTATTACCAAAACGCGATATCAGGGCCTGTTGAAAACACATGCCGTGGCGCAGCAGGATGCCGACAACGCTGTTGGTACTTATAATGCCAATAAAGCCATTGTCCAGGCAGACCAGGCCGCAGTAGATCAATATGCCGCACTGGTATCTTTCGAAAAAGTCTATGCTCCGTTTGACGGGGTGATCACCGCGCGGAACACCGATATCGGCGACCTGATTAATTCTGGCAGCAGCACCGGTGTAAAAACCGATCTCTTTCACATCGTCCAACCTGGCACGTTGCGCGTTTACGTAAACGTCCCAGAAGAATACTCGCGCGGGGTCAAAGCCGGCATGACGGCGGATCTTGCTCTCGCTGAGTTTCCCGGGCGCACCTTTCAGGGAAACCTGGTACGCACCGCTGACTCCATCAACATGACGACTCGTACCTTGTTAATTGAAATTGATGTGGCCAATCCCACAAACACGCTGCTCACCGGTTCTTATGCAGAAGTCCATTTGAAAATTCCCACGCAGGGTTCCACATTCATCATTCCCGTTAATACCTTGATATTCCGCTCAGAAGGTCTGCGTGTGGGCGTTGTGAAGAATGACAAAGTTACGCTTACTACCGTGACTCCTGGGCACGATTTCGGCAACCAGATAGAGATCGTCGCCGGCCTCAAGCCGGAAGATCAGATCATTATCAACCCACCTGACTCCATCGTTACCGGACAGCAGGTCCAAATTGTTCAGGCCACATTGCCGGGGGATACCAAGTGAAGAGTGCTCCATACAGCGCCTTCGTAGGGAAGCGCCGGCGAATACCTTGGCTAGTTCTGCCAGCGATAGCCGTGTTTCAGATATGCGGATGCACTGTGGGACCAAACTATAAGCGGCCTGCCGCGGAAGTTCCTACCGCTTACAAGGAGCTTGGCAATTGGAAACAGGCTCAGCCTAACGACCAGAATCTCGGTGGCAACTGGTGGGAAATGTTTCAGGATCCGCAACTGAACGCTCTCGAATCGCAAGTCAATGTCTCCAACCAGAATTTGAAGGCGGCTGAGGCGCAATATACTCAAGCTCGTGCATTGCTCCGCTACAACCGGGCGGCTTATTTCCCAACGATCACCGCGGGGGCAAACGCTTCGCGTAACAGAATATCCAATAATCGCCCTCCAAGCTTCGCTACCAATGGGCGCACCTATACCGATTATCAAATTCCCTTTGAATTGTCTTACGAGCTCGATGTCTGGGGACGGGTACGCCGCACTGTTGAGTCTTACCGCGAGCAGGCACAAGCGAGCGCTGCCGACCTCGCCACCGTGAACCTTTCCATGCACGCCCAGGTTGCTCTGTTTTATTTTCAAGCACGCGTTCTTGATGCCGAGGAGCAACTGCTGAACTCCACAGTCACTCAGTATCAACAAGCCTTGGAATTGATTCAAAACCGGTATGCAGGCGGCATTGCTTCCGACTTGGAAGTGCAGCAGGCAACAACTCAACTTGAGACCACCCGCGCGCAAGCGATTGATGTTGGAGTCGCCCGCGCGCAGTACGAGCACGCCGTGGCGATTCTAATTGGGAAACCTCCGGCCGATTTCAGTCTCGCCGCTCTTCCGCTTACAGCCCCTCCTCCTCCGATTCCGGCTGGCCTTCCTTCTGAATTACTTGAACGCCGGCCAGACATTGCGGCGGCGGAAAGGCGCATGGCCTCCGCCAATGCACAAATTGGTATCGCCAAAGCGGCTTATTATCCGACCATCAGTCTAGGCGCGACCGGCGGTTTCGAGAGTGGTGTAATCACCACGCTCATTTCTGGCCCGAGCGTGCTGTGGTCGGCGGGCGGCTCCGCGATAGCTCCCATTTTTGATGCTGGCCGTCGCAGGGCCAACGTGGATCAAGCCATCGCAGCATATGATCAGACCGTCGCCAACTACCGCGAAACAGTATTGACAGGCTTTCAACAGGTCGAGGACAACCTGGCCGCGTTGCGCATCCTGGATAACGAGGCACAAGTTCAGGATAGAGCAGTCGTCGCCGCGCAAAAGTACCTGGAACTTGCCAACAGCCGTTACACAGGTGGAGTCACGAGTTACCTGGAAGTCACAACCGCGCAAAGTGCAGCTCTCTCGGACGAACTCACTGCGGTAAACATTCTTGGCCGCCGCATGGTGGATGCAGTCACGTTGGTGCAGGCTCTCGGTGGCGGATGGGATCGTTCTTCTTTGCCCGACCGCCCTGAATGCTGCGGCAAGCTGACGAGCAATTTAAGGTAGTGCCGCAGTGGCGAAATGACCGTCACGTCGGGATGTCGGCAGCGTCCCAATTTGCGCAGCCCTTCTAACGCTGAATCAGATCTGCGCCAGGCCAGCATCGACGAACACTTCGCTTCCTGTTATAAAGCTGCTGCCCAGATAGGTTACAGAGAACTAGTCGAGTAAATCTGGCTCGTCACGAGTAATGCGCGCCAGTAGTGGCTGAAACTGGAACCATCCCGCGAGATGATTTCCCACTTGCTGCCGCGTGGCGAGCGCGTGGGAATGATCGATCTTTACCGGCACACCGGCGGCTTCGGCGAGCAACTGCGCCTGGCAACTTCTGTCCATGGTGATGAACCACCAGGCCGCCTCCTCCACGGTTTGGCCTACGGTGATTAAGCCGTGATTCTGCAGGATCGCTGCCTTGTGTGGGCCGAGAGCTTTAGCTATCCGCTCGCCCTCAGACGTTTCGTATACTACACCGGTAAAGTCCGAGAACAATCCATGGTCCTCGTAAAACGCGCAAGCATCCTGCGTGATGGGATCGAGCAGTCGCCCGAGTGCCGCCCACGATTTCCCATACATCGAATGCGCGTGCGCAGCGGCGATAACGTCAGGGCGTGCAGCGTGTATTTGCGAGTGAATCGCAAACGCAGCTCCATTTACCGGATAGTGGCCCTCGACGACTTGTCCACAATGGTTCACCAAAATCAGGTCCGACGCGCGGATTTGACCGAAGTGCATCCCGAACGGGTTCACCCAGAAATGATCTAGTCGTTCCGGATCACGGGCGGTGATATGACCGGCTACTCCTTCATCAAATCCGAAACGCGAAAAGAGGCGAAATGCAGCGGCAAGCATGCGCTTTCGGTGCAAGCGCTCCTCGGCGGCGGTGGCAAATTTAGGTGGTTGCGGAACGTTTGGCACAGTTGCGGGCGGTCCGGTTGTGGGCGGTACGCTTTTGGGCGAGCCTGACATTTTTCCCTCCGCTGCATTTAGAGAGTCACAGTTTACTTAAATTCCAGAAAATCCGGCGTCTTTTGCTCATCCAAGATTCGCCTTTGTTCGCGCAACCGAAACGCCGGTTCTTAGCTCACAACGTGTAACCCGAAACCCGATCTCTCTCAGAATACCGTCGAACTGTCAGAGATCACAAATCAAGCACCTGGCTGACGGCGATGGCACGGTGATGCTATAAATGTCCAAATTGGAGCATCGACACGATGGCACTGCTTCGTTGACAGGGTCGGCGGCGGAATCTAGAATCACGTCCACGATCACGCCTGCAATTTCTGGATTACTAACATCCCTCTCTGGAGGGGCCCATCGCGCAAGCGGACAAACGCCCGAAAATTGCCATCGTTGATGACGATGCCAGTCTCCGATCCAAGCTCGCGTCTGGCTTCCGCGCGGAATTTGAAATTCTCGAAGGGGACAATTACAAGACCGCTTACAAGTTTCTGCAAGAGGACGAGCTGGACGTTCTGCTTCTCGGTCTGCCCATCGGACCGGGGCACATTAAAGCCTGCACGGAATTGTTGCATCGCCTGGAAGGCAGTGAAATCGATACGCTGGTGATTGTCCTGAGTTCCGATGACAAGAAAGCCACCGCGTTGAAGGTTATCGATGCCGGCTCTTACGATTATTTTCTGAAGCCAGTCGACGCCGATGTGTTGCGGCATCTGCTGAACCGCGCGGTCGAAAAGCTGCATATCCAGAGAGAAAACCGAATCCTGCGTGAGGAAGTCAGCCGCAAGAAATCTCTCGGAGACCTGGTGGGTGCGGCGGACTCCATGCGTCACGTGTTCGAGGGCATCAAGCGCATGGCTCGCGCGAATACCAACGTGATCATCCGCGGTGAAAGTGGGGTGGGAAAGGAGCTGGTCGCCCGGGCCATCCACCAGACTGGGCCCAGGCGTAACCGGGCGCTGGTAAGCGTCAACTGCGCCGCGCTACCCGAAGCGTTGATGGAGGCAGAGTTATTCGGCTATGAAAAAGGAGCCTTCACCGGAGCGGTGGGAACCAAGGAAGGCCGTATCGAGTTAGCTCAGGGCGGCACACTGTTTCTGGATGAAATCGCGACGCTGACTCCCGCGTTGCAGAGCAAGTTGCTGCGAGTGCTGGAAGAGCGGGCGCTGATTCGACTGGGCGGAAAGAAGCCCATTAAGGTTGATTTTCGGCTGGTAACCGCGACCAACGGCAATCTGGAAGAGATGGTGCGATCAGGACACTTCCGGGAAGATCTGTACTACCGCATTCACGTGGTTCCGATTTTCGTACCGGCATTGCGCGAGCGCGTAGAGGATATTCCGATGCTGACGGAGTATTTTGTCAACGTGTATTGCACCGCTAATCGTTTTCCATTGAAGCGCATCGCGGATGATGCCATGCAAGCCCTGAAGAATTACCGGTGGCCGGGAAACGTGCGGGAGCTTGAGAACGCCATGCAGCGATTGGTGCTGATGACCGATGAGCAGAGCATTCATCTACAGGACCTGCCTGCGGAAATGCTTACTTCGACGCAGGGCGCTTCGAGAAATCAACTTCGCTGGTCGGACGGCGGCATCAACTTAGAGAAGGAACTTGAGGGATTCGAACGGCGCTGTGTGGAAGAAGCGCTGCAGCGTGCCAAGTTCGTGAAAACGGAGGCAGCTCGTTTGCTGGGAGTGGATCGCAACCGGATGAGCTACCTCTGCCGGAAGTATCATCTTATACAGTCGCGGGCCGCCGGTATCAGTTAGCAGGTTTATTAGCGCTCAAAATCTTGTCTCTGAGATTGTTATACTTAAGGCAGCGCCCTCAGATCATCACAAGCGCGTTGATTTCGAGACTGTTATAAGATTTACGGCAAGTGCCGCGACACAAACGTTGTGACATAAACGTTGTGACACAAGATGCCGAACACCGCATTGCGCGCCGACGCGAACATGCTCAAAAAACCCAAAGTTTTGAAAAAACCCAAAAAGCTGAGTCCGGCCAAGAGGCTGGAAAAAAAGACTACCCTCCGTCCAGTAGACGTGCTTGTACCTCGCCTGCCCGCCTGATTTCCGCGGGCACTTCGCGAATGCTAATTTATCGCTAGAACGCTACCAAATCTGAGAGTGTATCCAGCGCCAGAGGGCCTTGCTGACGCGGAAGCCTATCGGATCGCTCTTGCCAGAGATTTTGGCAGTGCCGGTCATGCCCTCGAGGAGGGAGCCGTCGGAGTTGGGGAACACCATCAGCACCACAAAATGATTGGTCAGATCCTGTCCTAAACGCACCATTTTCTGTGTTTCCGCGATCGGGCGATCGGCAGAAGCAGCGGGCAATATTTGTTCGACCCGGCCGGAATAGGTCCGGAAGGGAAACGGCTGCACCTTAAAAATGACTGGCGAACCCAAGCGAACTTGTTCAAGGTCTGAGTCCCGAACGAGTATCCTGGCTTTCATCGCGCTGCGATTCACGATCTCGCAAAACTCGTCTCCGGCGTTCAGGAATTCTCCCGCCTTTTGTTGAATATCCTGGGTCTTCAATATCCCGGCGAGTGGCGCCTGAATCTGCAAGGCGCTGACTTTCTCCTGTGCAATCTCCAATTCATTCCGCAACCTCTGGCGCTCGCCTGCGGGACCGCTGGCTACCTCACGATCAGACCGGCTCTGGGCATCTCGAAAACTGCTTTCCGCTAACGTCAGCTGTTGGGTGAGGATGCGCTCTTGCGTCTGTAGTTCCGGATTGCCGAGTTCGGCCAGAACTTGACCGGAAGAGATCATGTCTCCAGCATGGACCGCGACGTGGCGAACCATGCCGGAAACTGCCGGCCGGACCTTGATTGTTTGCTGCGGCTCTAGGACTAAATCGGAAGAAAACCTGGATGGAATGGGGGGAACAAAAAGCAGTAACAGCACGGCGATAGCGCCGGCCTGCTGGGCCCGGGTACTCTTCCAAGCCATATACGCCTCCTTCTTGCCATCGAACCAAGTGCGCACGGCTGCAAAACTTTTGCGCAGCGTGCGCCGAAGGATGAGAAAGGCCACGATGGCGGTGGCTGGGTAACCCCAACTGCCCAACTTGCCAACCAATACGTTCCTGAGGAAAAAAATCGATAGCGCCAGCATGGCCACGCTGTAAATGAGCGCAATGGTGCCGTAGGTCAAATAGATGCGGCGGTATCGACGGGTCGCCGCTGGCAATTCAACTTCTTCGAAGAGAAGGTTCTTTCGCGCCCAAGCGCGAAGATAAGCGAACGAATCTTCGCGAAGGTTGTCTACTCCGAGATATTGCGAAAGGGCATAGTAACCATCGGCTTTGATTAGCGGGTCAAGATTAAATAATGTTCCTTCGATTCCACTAAGCAGCATGGCTTTGTAAGCGAGATCATTCACAAAAGTTCCTGGGACGCTGAAATGCCAGAGCAGCGTGCACAGCCCGCAGACCACTAATTCGATCCACATCCCCGCAAAGATCACCCACTGACGGCGGCTGGTGCGATCAAAAAGTAGAATGTCGGTCGTATCGGTATAGAAAGCGGGAGTGAAATAGATCAGCAGAAAACCCATCTGATGGACTTCGCCGCCAAAATGTTTGCAGGTCAGCCCATGGCCGAATTCATGAATGGCGCCGATAGCCATAAGCAAGAACCAGAAGATCCAGATGTCGTAAGCAGTTTTGCCTTTAAAAGAATAGAAACTTTGGGTGTCGGTCTGAACATGATTCCAATCGCCGGCGACCAGGTAGAGGGTGGTGATAAACAGAAGGATGGAGAAAATCACGAAACCGGGAGTGAACATCCAACCCAGATAGGGGTCCAGCTTGGTTAGTACTTTGTCCGGATCCCATGCTTTGAAGCTCATGTACAGAATGTTGGATTGATCGACGCGACTTTTTCTTTCATCGCGGATACGCCCAAGCACCGCCAGATTTTTCTCCCCAAGGGACCTTTCCCACATGGCCGGATCGATTCCGTCGAGAAATTCCAGGGTTTCCACTTCCTGAAGTACTTCTTCGGGGTGCCGCAAGTTAAACTCGGCCGCGATTTCCTTGGGAGTTCTGGTCCCGTCGCACAGTGTTAAGAGCTCATATTCGGACGTTCCGTAACGATGGTAGGAATTGGTTTCCGCGACTTTGATGACGAAACTGGTTTCGCCACCGACAATCTGTTCAGCGATGCGCAAATCCGACCGCAACTTCGGACGACGAAGCCCTTTGGAGAGAATGCTGGAAACTTGGAGGCTGGTGGGACCGTAGCGCATCGGTGGTGCTACCTAGTCTTCGGTGTCGATGGCCAATCTATTCGCACGGCCATTCCGGGACGCACGTCAGAAGATGGAGGGCTGTTCAATTGTGCCAAGACATTGTAGCTATCGCTGCCAGGGTCCACCGTAGGACTCACTTTCAAGACGCGGGCAGTCAGTGGCTGCTTTGAGAATCCTACGAGTTCAAGTCGAATGGCCTGGCCGATCTGCGGGCGCCCGCCGGAGGATCCGGGGATTTGAAATTGTACTTGTAAAGGCCCAAGTTGACTGACGCGGAAGCACTTGTCGCCTTTGGCCACCGCCTGGCCTTCCCGGACGTAACGCCGGACAATTACTCCGGAGAATGGCGCGTGCAGACGCATCTGCTCGATCTGGATCTGTATTCGCTGAATCTCTGCCTGGCCGCCCTCGATCAGCGCCTCCCACCCGTGCAAGTCATACTCAGCGCCTTTGGCCTGAAATTCGGCAACTTCCAGATCGGCCTGACTCGAAAGCCCCACTTCTCGCAACTGTTGCTGGCGACGATAGGCGGCGTTTTTGGCCTTGAGTTCCGCTTCCTTGAATTTCACGTTATTCCTGGAGACTTCCAGATCATTGCGGGCCTTGATCAATTCCATTTGCAGGCTGCGATCGTCAAGTTGCCCCAAAGTTTGACCAGCCTTTATGTTGTTGCCTTCCTCGCCGGCAATCTTGATGACTACGCCGTCTCGCTCGCTGGAGACATCTACCTGATGTTCGACGGAAAGGACACTCAAGATGCTGGTTCCAGCAGCAACTGCGGTTGACTCTGGCGGCGGCGTGGGTGCTGTTGCAACGTGCTTGGTCGGCTCTCGCGGATCGTGAGCCAAGACCGCGTCTGGGCGGTTATTCCCGCACGCAACGGCACTGGCCGCAATGCCAACCAGAAGTGACCAGCGCCTCAAATTCGTCGCCGTTGCCTTTTTGATCACGGCAGCCAGCTCCATGAATTGCGCCATAGCCAACGCACCGGGGAACGCAGTAAAACGTAGCCCACGGGATACCATCCGCTGTGAAACCATCCTCCGTCGCTGCTGATCTTTGCTTTGCCAACCATGCCGTCGCGTGCCGAACCGCTTTGGTTTTGAAAAACCGCGCGGACTACAAAATATTGCTCGCCCTCCTCCGTCCGCGTTTGTGCGCCTATGCGGTCCAACAGTCCATGAAAGGTCATCATCGGTCGGGCGTTAAACTTCAATGCAACCCGGTCCCCCGGGTTTAGCAGTGCTAAGTCCGTTTCTGGCACGCTCATGTCCGCTGCCAATTCCTCTTGAGCCACGATTTCGCAGAAACCCTCACCCGGTCTGAGCATCGTACCGGTGCGTTCTTCCACCTTTGGAGTAACCACCATTCCAGCAATCGGTGCCCGTAGCTCAGAACCGGCTACGCGCTGTTGCTCAAACTGCACTTCGGCGGCATGCATGTCCGCGCGAATCTTTGCTTGTCCGGCCGCGGAAATGTCGTTGCGAAATTCCGCCTCGGCCAAATCGTGGCCGGCAGCCCCCATGGCCGCTTCGGCCTCT
>DATHGV010000123.1:0-3946 GCA_035490135.1 Candidatus Methylomirabilota bacterium | reverse complement strand
AAACACCGTGGGTTTAGATACTGCGTCAATTAAGTTCGCGTGTGCCGCAAAGTCACTGGGTGTTGATTTCAGCAACAGTTTGATGCTGGGCCGCCAGCGCCTGCTTGCGGACGCAAGTGCCCTCCAGGAGGTATTCGCAATCCATGGGATCAATCTACGGGCGACGGAATTTCTACAGGCAAACAAGTATGGAGAAGAGTTTTTTTCACTTCTCGGCGCGCACGAAATCAATTCCATGGACTATTCTTCCTACGAAGGCGCGACCATCCTCCACGATATGAACTCTCCAATACCTGCTGACCTGAACCAGCGATTTTCCGTGGTTTATGATGGGGGAACCATTGAACATATATTCAACGTTCCCCAAGCATTGAAGAACTGTATGGAGATGGTTCAGGTTGGCGGTCATTTTCTTCAGGTTAACATTGCTAATAATTATATGGGACATGGATTCTGGCAGTTTAGCCCCGAGCTATTGTTTCGAGTATTCTCGCCAGCGAACGGATACGAAGTTAAGATTGTATTATTGCATGAGGTCGTGTCTCAACGTGCTTGGTATGTTGTCTCGGACCCAGATCAGGTTCACCAGCGTGTGACATTGTGCAACAGCAATCCAACCTACATACTCACCATTGCTAAAAGGATCGCCAAGTGCGAGATCTTTTCCCAGCCACCACTCCAGAGCGATTATTCGGCTATCTGGGATCGCTCGGATCGCGCATCCCGAGCGCAATCGCAACCATCATCAAATTCGAATCCTGAAGGTCAAGTACCTAAGAAGATCGCTCAGAAATTTCGATTGCGAAGATATTTGTCAAAATCTGTGGAAAAGCCTTTAAGGGTCATTTGTCATCGTGCCCTTGCTTTGAAGACCGCCTTAACAAGGAGGTCGCCATTTGACCGCCCTTACTATAGACGCATTTCTGAATACAAACTCCTCCGTGGGATGCTTGAATGATTCAGTGGATACCACCAGTCGAGTTCATTCAAGGCTAACCAGGCTGCTCCAGTGAACGCGCCGATTGCGTCCTGGCTCCAATTCGAACACTCTTGGCGGCGCATCACTGAGCAGCGACGTGAGACCCATTATGTCTAGCGCGTACAATCTAGCCATACCTCTGTTCGTACTCTTCACGTTTGCCTGGTTGGCATCGGGCTCGTTTCTGTCCCTTAGTTGGGCTACATTTTGTTCGTCCGTTCTTCACATGTCGGATGCGGCGATTCTTCGCCTACTTCATGAGCGCTGCGGTCGGCGCGAGTTGCCCAATTATTGGCGCGATCGTGCGCACTTGCATTCCAGAACTCGTTCTTGGCCGCTATCGGCGAAATCGAACAGACGCGGCCTAACCAGTCGATGAAACCAACTCCGAAAGTTTTGACTTATTCGCTCCCACTCATTTGAAACTCGCTCCTTCCCCAACTCGCTCGCTGCTTCCCTCGCAGTTTTACGTTCTATGTCGCTTTTCCCAAAAGCTCCATTCGACCTGTCGGTTCGCCCATCTATGTCGCTCGTGTCCCCACGGCTCCATTTGCGAGCAGGCTGGCCCCATTTCGAAGTGCGTTCAGCGTGTCTGCCACGACACCCTGGATTTCATCCAGGTGCCCGGCTTCCCTAGTGCGATTCGCGTCTTCGCGCTCACGCACTCCCGCCGTAATGTTGTCCAACGCTAGTCGTGGTTTATCTCTTTTCCTTAAGATCGGCGTCGTGAAGTTTTGGTTTTGGTTCCTCTGGGCTGTCAACGCTGTTATTGCAGCGGTGGCGCTCTATTTCTTTTTTTCGCTGGCTGCCGGCGGCAGGGTAGGGGCATTCAACATTCTGCCGTAGCTGGCGATCTTAGCTGCTTTGGCAGCTGTGGTAGTAGGTAGCATTTGCTTGCGCTCGGTCGGACAGCACGCTGTTGCCATCGTTCTTCTTCTGCTACTGGCGATCCCGGGAGCGCTGTTCGCGTTGTTGTTTCTCCTCCTGCTGATTCTCCATCCGAATTTTCACTGAGCGGGGAGGAGCCGCGAGTTGCCCAATTGACCGGACGATTGAGGTCAATCGTCCCTACCTTCGAGGAACTCGAGCGCTTTATCGTAGCTGCGGCGCTGCAGATAATGCGCCAGCCGCGGATCGACTGGCTGCGGAAGCGCCGCTTGCAATTTGTCGATCTTTTCTGAGACTGCGCGCAATCGCGCGATGTGTTTTGCCTCATCAGTACGACTTTCTTCGTCGTGAATGATCTCGAGACGTTCTCTTAGAGCGTCTCTAAGATCGGCAACCCCGAAATGATCGGGGCTCGCGAAGGCTTTCGGAGTCGCGTTTTCCATTGGTTTAAGATCCACGGATTACACAGATTGACACGGATAGAAAACAAACGCTTCTAAATTCATGACCTTATCCGTACCCATTCCGCGAAATCCGTGGTTAGCTTTTTAACGAAACACGCTTTCCATTAGTTAAAAAACCATGGATTCCACGGATAATTTTGGAAACTCTCTTCAAATTCGTGTTCATTAGTGTCGATTCGTGGTTAGATGCCGCTAGGGTTCAGCGCGGGCCTGTTTCGGAAAGCAGCTGTCGTTTCGCTTCGACCCAATCCGATTCTGCATCACCCGGCAGGGCAAATCTGCGTCGGCGTTCGGAGATCAAATAGGCACGGAGACGAATTGCGTCGTCCGATGGCTCCGTCATCGTGCCTGCTTCGGCAGCCGTTGAGACTTTTAATGTCCCAGCGATCGGGCTTTTTTTCGCGGCGGCTCCAGAGGTCTTTCGTGTGGTCGACGTCCTCCGTACTGGCGTTTTCCTGATTTTCATTTCAGCAGGTGACCCACCGGCTTCCGGTGGCGCTTGATTTTTACTTTGGACAATTTTCGTTTTCTTCGGCACAGATTGATTGGTGTTGATTGTTCCAATTCGTTTATCGTTCATCGGACGGTTCGCAAGTGCTTTCTCGCTCTTCTTTGATCGAGGAGTAGATTTAGAAACTTCACAGGCATGAGACATTTTGTTTTCCGCTGGATGGTGACCACAATTGCCGTGTTTGTGGCTGCGCCGATCGTTGGAATCAATTACGGCGACCGCCTCGGTTGTTTGCTTGGCGCATCGCTCCTCCTTGGCATCATCAACGCTTTTATTCGCCCCGTGCTCTTGCTGCTGAGTCTGCCGTTAATTCTCGTCACGCTAGGCGTTTTCATTTTAATTATTAATGCGCTGA
The DNA here is from genome assembly GCA_035490135.1 of Candidatus Methylomirabilota bacterium. Classification (GTDB taxonomy): domain Bacteria; phylum Acidobacteriota; class Terriglobia; order Acidiferrales; family UBA7541; genus Acidiferrum. Next base: position 749 of record DATHGV010000123.1, on the reverse strand, counting down.
TGTTGAAATTTGTCGGTGAGATCATGCCTTGTTTTCAAGTTCCAGGTTTCTGGCGCGCATTTTTCGGTGCGATCATCATTTCGATCGTCAGCTGGCTGCTGAGCGCATTTTTTCGCGGAAGCGACGGACGCGTGCATGTGCTCACTCATCATACGCAGATCAAGCGCGTCCGGGGACGAGTGATCGACTGATAACGAAAGCGACCGAGTCTTCCTGCTCAAGTAAGATACTTGCTCAGCCGCGTGCGGAGTTCTGTGCGTGCGCGAAAGAGAACGCTTTTTACAGCGGGAACGGAGAGATCAAGAACCTCGGCAATTTGCTCGTAGCTAAGCTGCTCATATCTGCGCAGGACCAGCGCCATCCGTTGGGTTTCCGGCAGTTGCAGAATTGCATCCTCGATCGTCCGCTGAAGTTCCGTCTCTAAAGCCGACGCATCCGGTGCGAGATTCATCTCATCCTTCAAAGGTGGGTCCTCTGCGCCCGGTTCCGACTGAAGCGGAACATGCGAGTGCCGCTTGGTGCGACGCATTTCGTTGAAAACGAGATTACGCGTAATTTTCAACAGCCACGTCGTGAATTTGGCGCGGGGGACATATCTGCGTGCGCTTTTCCAGACTCGAATAAAGACCTGCTGCGCGATGTCTTCCACGTCTGAGTTACTGCCCAGCATGCGCGCGACCGTGCCCGCCACCAAAGCCTGATGCTTCTCAACGAGCTTCTCGAAAGCTACAGTATCGCCTCGACCCACC
>DATHGV010000122.1:0-2217 GCA_035490135.1 Candidatus Methylomirabilota bacterium | reverse complement strand
GCTGCTCCAGGTTAGATATGAAAAACCCCGCGGTGGCAGCCGCGGGGCAATGACACGCAGTCTTTCCGGCCGTTAGTCCAGGAAGAAGAGGTGTCTGGCGGCGAGACTACTCGCCCTTACTTTGCGTGTCAACTGTCTTGCCAACAGCAACAAGCCGTACGGCTGACTCGATTCTCGAAAGGGAGTATGACACGCATGAAAGTCCAATCATTGGTACGCAGCGCCGCATTGGTTGCCGCCTTGGTGGCCTCAACAGTGCCCGCTTTTTCCAAACCGTTAGCTAAGACCATCAATATTTCTCAAAACGCAAAAGTCGGTAAGGCCGACCTGCGCGCCGGCGAATACCGTTTACTGATTGACGGTAACAAAGCCACCATCATCAAGAACAAGACCACCGTGGCGGAATCCGAAGGCCGCTGGGAAGATCGCGACGCCAAATCAAGCTACGACGCGGTGCTGCTTGGCGAGAACGGACAAGTGAAGGAAGTCCGTTTTTCCGGTCAAAAGCGCGTCTTCATCCTCAGCGAGTAACGAAGAAGGCCAATGACAATTCTCCATCGAGACGAGAGGGAAGTCGACCGGATGTTTACTTCCCTTTCCCTCTTTCAAGTTTTCATCTCACGTATGGGCGTTTGCGTATCCTTTGAATTGCCCGTCTGGCTTCAAGGTCGCAACATTTGATCTCTTTCGTGTGCAATCAGCGAATCAACATACAGTCGCCATAACTGTAAAACCGGTAGCCCGCCGCCACCGCGTGACGATACGCCGCCAGTATTCGTTCCCGTCCGGCTAGCGCGCAAACCAAAGCCAACAGCGTCGATCGCGGCAGATGAAAGTTGGTCAGCAGCGCGTCAACTACCCGAAAGCGAAATCCTGGCGTGATGAAAAGTCGTGCTTCCCCTTTGCCAGTCACCAGGAGTTGACTGGAATCTGTCTCGTTAGCGCGCAGTGCCGCAGCTTCCAAAGCGCGCACAGTGGTAGTGCCCACCGCTAGGATGGGTCGTCCGGCGCTTTTGGCCCCACTGATCTGTTCCGCCGTTTTCGCCGAAATGTCATAAACTTCGCTATGCATCACATGCTCTTCCAATGTTTCCGTCCGAATGGGCTGAAAAGTCCCCAAGCCGACGTGCAGCGTAAGCTCGCAAATTTCAATTCCACGCAATCGAATCTTTTCGAGGATTTTCGGAGTGAAATGCAGCCCCGCGGTGGGAGCCGCGATTGCACCAGGCTGACTTGCGAAAATAGTTTGGTATCGCTCGCGGTCAGAAGCTTCGTCGGCGCGATCAATGTACGGTGGAAGTGGCATGTGACCCAGCCGGCTGATCTCGTCAATCACTGGAGCGCCCTTAGCGGATGAGAAACGCAAAGTACGCTGACCCTGATTGCCATGTGCGATTACTTCCGCTTCAAGCTCGCCTTCGCCGAATTGCACTCGTTGACCGACATGAAGTTTTTTGCCCGGTCGAACTAGCGCCTCCCACGTGGCGTCATGCAATTGGCGCGATAACAAGATTTCGATTCCACGGTCGGCTGGCGATGATTGCGTTAGCCCGTCTGCCATCGGTTTCACGCGTCGTCCCAGCAGGCGCGCGGGAATAACTCGCGTATTATTCACCACGATTACTTCATCTCCGCGCAGAAGACCGGTCAGATCCGCGAAGAAGCGGTCTTCATCTGCGCCACTGACGCGATCCACTACCAGCATCCGGGAAGCGTCACGATTTTCTAGCGGATGCTGGGCGATTTGCTGGGCGGGCAGGAGGTAATCGAATTCGGATAGTTGCATGCTGAACCGAGTTTAGCAGGATCGCGACCCATCGCCATCACGCCGAAGATAAAGATCTTATAATGCTTCACCATATCGCTGTAACATATTTATAATAGGAATGTTAATTGGATACAGGGCCTTTCAACTATAGGCTTGACAATGAGGCACGCAGATTGTATCATGCGTTTGTAGTCATATTATCATGGATTTGGAGGCAAACTTATGAATACTTTGAACCGTTGGGAACCTTTCCGCGACGCAGCCACGCTCCACGAACAACTGAACCGCGTTTTCGGCGAGGGCTTCCGTCGCCAGGAGGAATCTAACCTCACGACTTGGGCACCCGCAGTCGACATTCTAGAAACCGAACATGAACTGATCGTGAAAGCGGATCTGCCGGACGTTGATCCCAAGGAACTCGACATCCGCGTAGAGAACAATATTTTGAC
>DATHGV010000121.1:0-8484 GCA_035490135.1 Candidatus Methylomirabilota bacterium | reverse complement strand
GTCTTTTTATTCCGTGTTGCATCTCGTCCCGATTTACTGTTTCTGGAAGCCTAATCGTGCGTTTGGTGTCGCGCTCCATCAGTGGGACCCCTCCCTATTACGGGCGGGCTCCGGGAGCTACTTCGGTGTTAAACTCCGCGTGAAGTGCTTACCGGAAGAAAGCTGGATGCCATGAAATTGAGCGATGGTGAAAAACTTATTCTGGCAATGCTTTGCGATATTCACGAGCACTTGAAAATCGACAACGGCACCGCCAGGTTAGTTTTGTCCGCGATTTACAGCGGTAACCTGTGGGGCCTTAAATGGATTTTCCCCGGCATATTCGACGATTCCGAACCCACTGAGGAAATGCTGAACGAGACGGTCAATATAATGGACATGTGGTCTTTTATCGAGCGGTTTTACGAAGACTTGTCGCCTGAAGAAAAGATGTTTGTGGAAAAGGAAGCGAAGCCGTTTGATAAGCGTGTGCGTTTTGATGGTTTCGACGGAAACGGCGAGGCGGCGTACATAAGTATTGCCCGATTCTTGGTCGATAAGCTGGACAGATTTCAAAATTTCAAGGGGCGTGAAATGAACGCTCACGTACCCACCCTCGAAGCGCACAGGCGAATGCTAGCGGTCTATACCCCAATGCGAAACACTAACCTTACAGCCCAACAAATCGCCAACATCCTTAGAGAAAGAACGCATCCCGATCGGAAGGCTGCACGCGCCTGAATTGGTTACAGCGCGCGAACGCGGTTTCGAACGAATCCGATTCTTAAGATACGGACCGCTCCCAGCGTTGTTAGTAATTGACTGTTATGCGCGGGAACCTAGGTTATAGGTGCTGGCGGTTATGGTAGCGCGACGAATCCGTTACCAAATTATCTGCCGCATCCGAACCCGGAGGTTACCTTCTTTAGATGGTGAACGTGAAGGTTGATCTTACGAATCCTGTCACCTGTCCCGCTAAGAAATTGAAAAAGTCTTGTTTCGGCAAACTGGCACTCCTCGTTTTGTAACGAGGACCGCCCCCGGTAGCGTTAACGTCGTCCACAACGGACAGGCAGCGTGCTTTAAACTCGCCCGCTTGCATCTTCTTCACGGTACCCTCCCAGGGCCCATGGTCATGATATTATGACCACAACAAACTACAAGCAGGATGCACTGGTTAGCGAATTGACCGTCAGTGTTGCGGGTGCGTATCCGTTTAGCGTTGCGGTAGTCACCGCTCCGTTTCCGCCAGAGTGGCAGTGTGCACCGGAGCAACCCCAGCCACTAAGTGCGTGAGTTTTTCTTCGCACTAAAACTACGAGCGATCTTAGTTAGAGGGCGGCTTTTTTCTTTCGGTGGCGACTAATCTGGCAATCCGGGTTTTAGCGTCGGAATGACTTGGGTCCATCTCCAGTACCTTCAAATAGAGCGGGTGCGCCCGCCATGGTAGGCGCATCTCCTCGTAAAGTGCGCCGAATTGCAAATACGCGGCGCTATCAAATGGGTCAAGTTCTATGGCCTTCTCAAATTGTTGAACCGCTTCCCAGCGTTGGCCTTCATTCAGCATGAGACCGCCGGCCAGTGATGCCCGATATTTCGCAACGGCGGGTGCGTTGTGCACGCATTTTCGCATCCAGAAAATAAATCCGGCCACATTCCGGTCACGTAAACATGCGGCCGCAATTTTTAGCCAATCGTCGATGGACTCCTGCAATTCCGTAGAATTTCCACGTGCCAGCCGTTTGTCGTAGTGAAAGCGATCCTCATCATCGGTTAGCGTTTCGTAAGCTGCCGTGGCTGCCCCCATTACCTGCTGTAACATCTCCTTCCATTCCGGCCTACTCATATGACGGTCGGGATGAAACTTCCTGGCTAATTGATAGAAGGCCCTTTTGACTTGGTCTTTGCAAGAGCCCGAGGCGATTTCCAGAAGTTGATAGTGTGTTCCTGTCCGGGCCAGGGCCAAACAGCGCCGCAATTCCTCTTCTGAAACGTTTGCTTCCGCCGTCACATTGCCGGAGTCGGACGCTGCGACGCGGGTACTGTTTTTTTTCGGCGCTACATCGGACATAGGTGGACGTCGCGCTGCATTTGTTGTCCGCGGTCCGGACTGAATTTCAGCCGCCTTCAATTGCTCGTTTACGAAATTATTCACGCGTGAACGGTCTTCGGGGAGCATCCGAAAAAATTTAACGCCCATCCCGACGCCGGGTTTAGCGTTGCAAACAAGCGCCCTCGCGGGCACTTCATTGCCAGGCGAAACTACAATAAGTAGGTCTACCGTGGAACCGACGGGAGCTGGTTGGGCAGTTTTTAAAAATATTCCCCCGAGGCTGACCGTTCCCAGGTAGGACACGCCCTGAAGCGTTCCAGTCCGCCAGGCCACTGTCAGTTCCTTAGGAGCGTAAACGCGGGGGTGCTTACGTCGATCTTTTGATGGCCACTCGATCGCTACGAACCTAAACACACTTTCATGTTAATTAGCGTATCGCCCTGGCATTCTGGAAAAAATGCTTCGATATACTGAAGTGACCTACTGATAAAATCGAAGCCTTTCTCGCTTACCGCGCAACAGCTGGCTCGTTCGGAAGCGAGAAGGCACGAAGGGCCGTCGCCCGTGGAACCGATGGGGTAAAACACACGGTATCACCGAAAGTCTTGTTTCTCCAGACTCCGGTACTATCTTGCCGAGTGGCTTCCGCGCTTTATGACATGAAAGCTCGCTGCAATCACTTATGAGCGGATCACATCTCGATCGCCGCATTACGAGCTACTGTCTGTTTGCAGCCGCCGTAATGCCTATCATATTGTTTGGCACTCAAATCGCGGCCGCGCCATTCTATCCGGGTTACAACTTTTCCCAGCAGTCGGTGAGCATGCTCGGTACGCGCTTCTCGCAGCATCCGTGGATTTTCAATGTAGGTGAAACACTTACAGGATTTGCTGCGCTAGCCGGAGCAGTCGGCCTCTATCAGGTTTTTCGCGCGAAAACACATTTTCTAATCAGCGTGCTGATCGGTTTTGCAGTAGCGTGCATAGGCATCATGACCATTAAGGCGGGCATTTTTCCTATGCCCGATTCTCGCCATAATTCCTGGGCTGTTCTTCAGAACTTTGTCATTATCACTCCCTTTTTTTTGCTGATGGGAGTCTGGAAGCGGGGTCACAGTTGGGGTTTGCGGCTCTATCTTCTACTCTCCGTTACGCTTTTGTTTCTTCTTGTTCCGTTGGACTCTCGACTTGGACGGGGAACGCTGCAGCGCCTAATCACCGTGGGGTCGTTACTTCCAGTTGGCGTGGTCGGATTTTCCTTTTGGCGAGAATTGCAGATGGGAGCGTCGCATACCCGGGATTCGGAGAATTCCTCGTAAAGATGCTTTGCTAGTTTTCGTGATGCTCCTTGGAATGACAATCGACACACAATGTAATCAAATTATCGGGCACATCTGATCCAAGACGGCCGCGAAACTTCAAATGGTGCACTTGCAGGTTTATTGACGACCCGCTACATTGGCACTTCCAGCTCTCGCGCTGTAATGTGCGGGTTCGGAGCTGGCCATATTCCTCGGGACCTAGAACGACGCGAAGGCGCTTCTGACGGAGTTTCTCCATGGGCCTTCCCTGAACCTCTTCAGCAATTTTTCTTGGCCTTCGTCGGACAGTGTCTGATAAAGCCGCTCCAGTGACTGCACCAGCACTTCCAATTGGTTTTCTTGCGTCGAGGATCCGGCCAGAAAATCAGCGCAAATCATCTCCAGACGGTAACGGCGGGATTTATCCAATCAATGCTGTGGTCTCGAGAGCCTGCTCCACTACCGGGAGTGCTTTTTAAACAGCTTGAAGTGGATGATTCAGCAAATTCGAAAGCTACGGTGTGACCGTGATATAAGGTCCTCGGTTCCTCTTCGCGTTCTTCGCGATGCCCAACACAAGTTGAATGATTTTCATTTTATCCGAGACAAGCGAACAAGATGAACGAGCGCGGTGATGTTACATGGCGGACTGTGGTAGGGCTTTTCGTCATATGTCTCGCGACGATCATGGATGAAATCTTACTCACCCGAATTTTCAGCGTAACGATGTGGTACCACTTTGCCTTCGGGGCCATTTCCCTTGCCATGTTCGGTATGACCGTGGGAGCGATCCAAGTTTATCAGCACCCAGAAAAGTACGACCACTTGCATGCGAAGGAAAACATGGCACGTAGCTGTTTATGGTTCGCCATCACTGTCGTAGGCAGTGTCTCAGTGCACATGCTAGTGCCGTTCGCCTCCAGGCCGGTGTTCGCAATTTTGTGGATTCTATTCAGCTACTGCATGCTGTCTGTACCCTTCTATTTCAGTGGCATTTGCGTGTGCCTGGCGCTAACGAAATTTCCCGGCAATGCCAGCTTACTGTACAGCGCAGATCTTGTAGGCGCTGCCGCCGGCTGCGTACTCGTGACGTACTCTCTAAAGTTCACCGATGCTCCAACGGCTGTGATCTTGCTTGCTCTGCTGGCTAGTTTAGCCGCAGTCGCATTTGCGATCGATGCCGGGCTATCGCGTCTGTCGCGAATTGCGATCGCAGCCAGCGTGTTACTCGCCGGGCTGCTGACCCTAAACAGCATTCTTGTTTTAAGGCAATCCTCGCCGCTACGTGTAACCTGGGCAAAAGGGAAAGTTGAACCTCGTCCACTGTACGAGAAGTGGAATTCGTTCTCCCGGATCACCGTGAGCGGAGATCCGAAAATTCCGACCGGCGTGATCACCGAGGGAATTAGCAATGCCTATCCGGGTGGTCAACAGACCCGCCAACTTCAACTGACCATCGATGGAAGTGCTGCAACCACGATCACACATTTTGATGGGACATTTAACGATCTTGGATACCTGAAATACGACGTAAAAAATATCGTCCATCAACTCCATTCGAACGGCAGCGTGTTGATTATTGGCGCCGGGGGCGGACGCGACATCCTGTCCGCGATTTCGATGGGGCAAAAAAAGATTCGTGCCGTAGAAATCAACCAGAGCATTCTCCGTACGGTTAATTCGCGATTTGGCGATTTTTCTGGCCATCTAGATCGAATACCTGGAGTCACATTTATAAATGACGAAGCGAGAAGCTACATTGCACGGACAGATGAACGATTTGATGTAATTGAAGCTTCCTTCATCGATACCTGGGCGTCCACGGCGGCGGGTGCCTTGTCGCTAACGGAAAATTCCCTTTATACCGTCGACGCTTGGAAATTGTTTCTCGATCACCTGGAGCCGGACGGCGTGCTGTCGTTTTCTCGTTGGTATACACCGACAGTCCCAGCCGAAGTGTATAGGCTAACGTCGCTTGCGGTTGCGGCGCTTCGCTCAGGAGGAGTTGCTGATCCCCGCAAACATATTCTGCTGGTTCGGAACATGCGCCGTAATATCGAAGGTTTTGATCTCATCGGGGCTGCCACCATTCTGGTAAGCAAGCAGCCTTTTTCCAATGCCGATCTTGATCGTTTTGAAGCGATATCAAAAGAGATGCAGTTCGATATTGTTCTCAGTCCCCGAAGTGCACTGGATCCTATCTTTCGAGTCCTAGCTGACGGCGTAGATCCGTCCACTTTGTTGAATTCCTTACAGCTGAATGTTTCTGCTCCTACGGACGATTCTCCGTTTTTCTTTGACATGAAACCGTTTCGGTATTTATTTCGCAGGACTAAACAAGAAGAGAGCGGAAGTTTTGGATTGCGACCGGGGGAATTTGTTGTCGTTCTGCTCCTGGCGGTAACGTTTCTATCGCTGTATTTCATTCTTATGCCCTTAACAAAAACAATTAATAAGGAAAACATTCGTGGATCGGCGCCGTATTGGTTGTTTTTTACCGCGATCGGCCTGGGGTTCATGTTGATTGAAGTTTCGCAGATGCAAAGGCTAATCGTATTTCTGGGACACCCGACCTATGCTTTGTCGGTTGTCCTTTTCACGTTGTTGCTCTCCGGCGGGATAGGAAGCTTCACGACATCAAAATTGTTAAACCCCAATTGGCACTCTGCCGTCCGTCTATTGTCGCTGTGCATCATTTTAATTATCTTCGGCCTCTTGACGCCGCGGGTCATCAGTGCGTTCGATTCCTCTACGACTCCGGTACGAATCCTCCTAGCAATCGGTATTCTGTTCCCGTTGGGACTGTTTATGGGCATGGCATTTCCCTTAGGTTTGAAGATGTCGACGGGAAAATTTGATGCGCTCATGCCCGCCTTCTGGGGAGCGAATGGCGCGGCTTCGATTTGCTCGTCGATACTTGCGATGGTTATCGCGATGAATTTAGGGATTTCCGCCGCCTTTTGGAGTGGTTTTTGTTGTTATTGCGTCGCCCTCTTGGCTTACTGCTCGGTTACTTTTACTTCTATAACGCTTAAGCCCGAAAGGGTCTAGCGGCGACGAGTCCGTCTACCGCTAATGGACGATAAGAGTTAAAGAATCTCGACGTCCTCAAGACTCAAATCCCCGAGCTCGATGAAAATCGTCTTGAGTCGATTTGGGACATAAACGTGGTGGCTCTTGTGCTCAGGGTGCTGTGGCTGGTGCCCGGGAATGTTATTGGGAGCGTTGACTAACGGTTAGTAGATCTGTTACGGGGGTTAAAATTTATCAACTGCGAAACGGAAAAGAGAGATAGGCTAGCCCCATCCAATCGAGCGGTTAACCACGAATGTCCCCGATGCTTCAGGAACGCCGCCGTCATGCCCGCCACCTTATCAGGCCACGGCTGTATGTGGCATTGAATGAGGAAAGTAGTGGCGGGATTTTGAATGATGTGAGCGAAGGAGGAATGTCCCTGGACATCCTGGGGCCCCGGCCAGCCTCCAATGACGTGGTTTTGAATTTTGATCTCTCGGAGATAGGGCAACACTTCGAAGCGAAAGGGCGGGTCACCTGGTCCAGTCGGGCCACGAACGAAAATAGAGTGGGGTTGGAATTCGTCAATCTCTCCGAAGCATCGCGTTTCCAAATAAAAAATTGGCTGGCGAAAAAGGTGAGCCCGCCGGAAACATCACAGAATGTCGTGCTTCAAGACTGGGCGAGGGACGGTGCTCCAGCTCAGCATCAGACGCGTCAGCAACAAACAGAAACGGCGCTCACACCGCCATGGGAAAAGGCCGCAAGATCGGGTCGCTCAGCAGTAGCCACCACCGGCGCGCTAACGGATACAGATCTTCCAGTAGGGAAGACGCGCGACACGTTTCGAAATTCGACCGTTGCCGCTGAACCGGCTGGTAGCTCACAAGTTCCTCCGGAACGGATTTCGCAGGAACGTAATGACCGGCTGGTAAACGGAATTCGGTCTTCTATCGCTCAACGCGTCGCGGAGCCGAGTCGCCTACCGACAACCGAGGCTGAGTCGAAACGCGCGGCTTTTGATCGCGAGGCTTTCCAAAAATGGATTTTGGCGGCCGTGATGGTTTTTATAGTGATTCTGGCGGTGGCCGCCGCGAGATGGATCTATATCTCACCGAGATTCGACAAGGTCGCTTTACCACGGAGCGTGCAAGACGCAGTCGGTAGCATATTTGGTGCGCCGACCGACTCCTCCAAGGCTGCCGAAGATCGGAGTGGGACAAAAACTGGTCGACCTTCACACAAGGAAGCAAAAGTTCCCGGTCGCAACCAAATGCGATCAGACGGTACGGCTGCGCAAGTCCAAAAACCGCCCGCTAAACAATTCCAGGACGCCCAAAACGGACATACCGTTTCACCGACGAACGGCATGACCGCGACACCCGGGCCTGCCAAGCCGGGCTCAACCGATACGGCTCAGGTTTCTGGAGGGCAACCGGGCTCAGGTTCGCTGGCGCAGGAACCGGGCAGCTCGAAAGTCGGGCAGGTCTCGGTTCAACCCTCGGCCCAGGTTCCGGAGAGCAAAGTATTGCCAGAGTATCCGGCTTTAGCGCTGCAGAAGAATATCCAGGGCCGCGTGGTTATAGGCGCGGTGATAGGAAAGGATGGAGCGCTCCAGAATGTCCGTCTGGTTGGCCCGCCGTCGATTTTAAGTGCGCCGGTGCTGGAGGCGGTAAAAAAATGGCATTATCAGCCGCGCCTTCAGAATGGAGTTCCGGTGGAAGTAGAAACGCAGATCACGATTGATTTCGAAATCAACGCAAAATAAGCGTTACGAGTATTAGGTAATAACGGAACTGATTTTCTGCCCTGATTCGCGAAGCTAACCCTAGCGGTGTCGCCTCTAAGAACTACAAATTGTCAGTGCACAGACGATCGGGCATCATTTGGTTTGCTCTGACTCTGGCGGGGGCTTGTAAAACACCAAGGCTGCGATCGAGCCCAGGACAGCCGAGATGGCGAAGAAAAAAAGCACGGATAACAACAAACCGATGATGGTTCCGCTGACACCACGTATGCCGGAGATTTTTCCGAGGATCATGGCAGAGCAAAATGCGGCAAGAGCTATGCCGATGTAACCGGCCATATGGAGTTTGCCCCGTGAAGCTGCCACAGCGATGGCAACCACGATTGCAAT
>DATHGV010000120.1:0-3559 GCA_035490135.1 Candidatus Methylomirabilota bacterium | reverse complement strand
CGGTCGTGTTGTAGCGAATCACACCAGAATTGTCGGAACAAAACGCACGCGTACCCGTGGAAACGGAGAAGGGAGTGGCATTCGTTTCGAAGCCGTTGAAAGGAGACGCGTTCGTACCTGCACCGGTGTTCGGTACGGTATTGACGGTATAACCCGACTTGGTGCCGAGGGTCAAAACCGGATCGATCAAGCACGCAGTAGCCGGAGCTGCTACGCAACCAGCCGCGCCGCCCAAATTGGCCAACAGGGCATAACCGGTGCCATACGTCGAGGAGTAGGTTACCTGGGCGGTGGTTAGAGTACGGACGGATCCGACCGCCGACGCTTCGTTTGCAGCGATACGTGACCGCAGCAAGTTCGGAATTGCGATGGCCGCGATGATCAAAATGATCGCCACGACGATCAGCAACTCGATAAGAGAGAAACCCTTTTGCTTCTTCATGACTGTTCTATCTCCTTGAGAGACTTTTGAGAGTATTTTTAGTGCCAGAGCACACCTACACTAAGGCATCGCAAGGGCCAACACGTCGGCGAATAGCTGGATGGGTTGAAATATGTTAAGTAACTATATATCAATGACTTAAAGGCAATCGCAAGGATGGCTTTTTTAGCAAGCGGTGCAGAAACGTCGATTCTGCCCTTTTTTGTCACTACAGGTTGACCAAAACGGTCGTCAAAAAATGTCGGTTCCGAGCCCGTTGAGTCGGCGATATGTGGCCGCAATGTGCGCTGATTTGCCATGGCTTGGGGCTGCCTAGAGGTTATGTTTTTTTGCATAGTGGCGGAAGGACCGGTAACTAATGTTTAGAAGCCCCGCAGCCTCTGTTCGGATGCCCTTAGCGGATTCCAAGGCTGCCACCAGGTAGCGACGTTCCGCTCCGGCAACCTCCTTCTCAAAATCGACCCCCCCTTCAGGAAAAGAGACGTGTGGCGTGCCGTCAGTTTGGCTAGAAATGGCTGAGGAGTATCCGGCGATTCGGTCCGGAAGTACGCGCAGGGTAATCTCGAAGGTGGTCTCCAGGGCAACAGCGCGCTCCATGGTGTTCTCCAGCTCTCGAACGTTCCCAGGCCAATCATAAGCCTCCAGCTTTCGTACCGCTTCGGGAGAAATACTCTCGATGGGCTTTTCCATGATTTTGCGGAATTTTTCGAGGAAATGCCGCGCCAGCAGCGGGATGTCTTCCTTACGTTCCCGAAGGGAAGGCAGTTGCACGGGGATGACGCTGAGTCGATAATACAGGTCCTCACGGAATCGGCCCTCGGCAATCTCTTTTTCGAAATCCTTGTTGGTGGCGGCAATAATGCGCACGTCCACGTCGCTTTCTTCGGTGCTGCCGATGGGCCGCACCTTACCTTCCTGCAGGACGCGGTAGAGGCGCACTTGCATGGTCAAACTCATATTGCCGATTTCGTCCATGAATAGTGTTCCACCATTGGCGGCTTGGAATAGTCCATGGCGATTATCATTGGCGCCGGTAAAGGCGCCCTTCATGTATCCGAATAGTTCCGATTCCAGTAGCGATTCCGGGAAGGCACCGCAATTAATGGTAATGAACGGCGCTTGGGCACGCGCGCTATTTTCGTGAATGGCGCGTGCCACCAGTTCCTTACCCGTGCCGCTTTCTCCGGTAATCAGTACGCGGCTGGTCTGCGGGGCAACGGTTTGAATTAAATCAAAAATTGCGCGCATTTTCGGGCTTTGCCCGATGATATTGTCCAGGCCGGTCAACCTGCGCAATTCGCGCCGCAGATAGCCCGCTTCTTTTTTCCATCGTAGATTTTCCGACACTTCGCGGACGGCGCGGCGCAGTTGATCGACTAACTCATGGTCTTTGATGACATAGCGATCGGCGCCGGAATTGATCGCGGCGATGGCCGTTTCCACCGTAGGCACGCCGGTGATCAGCAGGAAAAAGCAGTCCGGGGCAATTTCCTTGGTGAATTTAAGAAGATCAACGCCACCCTCGCCGGGCATGCGGATGTCCGAGATGATGATGTCAAAAATCTGGGATTCCAGTTTGCGCTTGGCGCCTTCCACGTTGTTGGCGATTTCAACGCGATAGCCTTCCTTGCGGAAAGTGATTTCCAGGAGTTCGCAGATGGATTTTTCATCATCCACCACCAGAATATGTGGCATTTCCCGTGCAGTTTCTTTCGCCGCTGTTTTAGCGCCTTGCATAAGACCTCACAAGAGTTCCATACGCGATTCGTCCAAGCGACGTTTCACACAACTCGCGGCAACTCCACGATAAATTCTGCTCCGCGATTTTTTTCTGAGATGACGCTAATTCTTCCACTATGGGCCTGTACAATCTGGTAAACGATGGAAAGACCTAAACCCGTGCCGCCCTCGAATTCGGATTGCAGGGGCTCGAAAATCTTGGCACGCTGTTTGGCGTCCAGACCTACTCCGGTGTCGGAGAAAGCGATGCGAAGCCAGAAGGGTTTTTCTTCGATACGCACGGTCAAGGTGCCACCGCCGGGCATGGCGCGCAAAGCGTTGTCGCAAAGATTCCAGAAAACCTGTTTGATCTTGCCGGCGTCGACGCGGGCGCGGAGCTCCTGGCCATTAAAGGAACGCACGACGTGAAAATTGGGACCAATCTCGGGCTTCTTTTCAATTAAAGTCAGGGTTTCATCCAACAGCCAGCGCACATCGGCGTCCTGAAACTCGTAGGTCTTCTCGCGCGAATACTTCAAGAAATCGGTAATGATGTTATTGAGGCGCTGCGATTCCCTGCTGACAATGTTGACGAGATGTTTTTCGTCTTCTTCGAGAGGCACGAGCCGGGCCAACTCCTTTACCGCTCCGGCCATGGCGGTCAGCGGTTGGCGGATTTCGTGGGCGATGGCCGCGGAAAGGCGGCCCAGCGCGGCCATGCGTTCCTTGGTGGCGACTTCCTGCTCCAAGCGCCGCAGCTCGGTGAGATCCTGAAAATTAAAGACGTAACCGCTACGACTGTTGTCGCGAGAACGCAGCGGGGAGACGCTGATACCTATGTAACGCTGCTGGCCATCGGGAGTGCGAAAATCAATCTCTTTTCTGCGGGAAACGTTTTCCAAGCCATGCTCCCCCGGAAGCCAGAAGTCGGGGTCCAGGTCCTGCAACAAACGGCCGCGAAGCGCCGCGAAGCGATGACCCAGAATTTCTTCGCCGGTGCGGTTGAGAAGCAGGATACGGCCTTCCAGGTCAGTGGTCACCAAACCGCCGCGCATGGAATGAACGATGTCTTCGGTGAAGTCCTGCAGATCGCGCAGTTCTTCGCGCTTTTCTTCCAGCTCGGCGCCCTTGCGGCGCAAAGACTGAGCCAGGAAGCTGGAAAGATAGGCTACCGCAAGGAAACCGAATAGCGTGCTGAGGAACCAGGTACGGAGGCTTTCGGCCGTGGCGAGTCCCACGTAGGTGCGCGTAATTTTGTCACTAAATGCCAGCGCGGCCATTCCGCCCAAAATGACCAGGCAGAAAACAGCAGTGGCAAATGCCATCGCGCGCGAAAATAAAATACTGGCGACAATAATTACCAGCAGGTACAGCGAGATGAAGTAGCTGTCTTGCAGT
>DATHGV010000119.1:0-20727 GCA_035490135.1 Candidatus Methylomirabilota bacterium | reverse complement strand
CGCCAGAAATGCTTTTAAAGGCTCGCCAACAGATGGCTGAATCACCAGTCTAAAAACGTCTTTCGCCTTTTTTTGCTTCTAAGTCCCGTTACGTCGCACTCCGGACGAGTGGAACCCCAACACAAATCCTCAAGCCTCTAGAGCTTCTAATTTTTGGGTGTGTGTTCCGTGGAGCTACATCGTTGAGCCACGCGATTCGATTGACCGCATTGAATGGGGGCATTTATACTGTTGATTCAGCGCCGGGGATGGTTCCGGCGTCCCTCGAGTGATTTCGCGGGCCCTTTTGGAAATGCCGGCGCCCGGCGAAGTTTCCGAAACTACATTTGATTGGGAGATTATGAGCAGCACAAAAGCCACACAACTTCGCCCCGGCATGGTTATCCAGCATGAAGGGCAGCTCTACACCGTTTTCAGCGTGGATCACCGCACTCCGGGCAACAAACGCGGCTCCATGCAGACGCGCATGAAGAACCTGCGCACCGGCACGATGATCGATTACCGCTTCCGCGCGGAAGAATTTGTCGATCGCGCCATCCTCGATGAAGTGGAGTTCGAATATCTGTACAGCGAAGGCGACGAATTTCATTTCATGAACACCAAGAATTACGAACAGATGCAGATGACCCGCGACGAACTGGGCGAAACGGTGTTTTATCTGATTCCCAATACCATCGTGCACGTGGAATTTTTTGAAGAGAAAGCCATTGGTATAAATTTGCCGGACACCATGGAAATGAAAGTGGTGCAGACCGAGCCGACGCTGCAGAAAGCCACCGCCAGCGCGGTGGGAAAGCCGGCTACCCTGGAGACCGGCCTCGTAATTCAGGTGCCCCCGTTTGTGAATGAAGGCGACCGTGTAAAGGTGGACACGACCGAAGCGCGTTATGTGCAGCGCGTGGAGTAATTTTGGTTAGTATCGAGATTCGGAATTGAGTTTCGAGTTTGAATTTCCGCCTCCGCAGCTAGATGCGTTTTAATCTAGAAGAGGCAGTCAACGCCGGCTGATGAAAATCAGCCGGCGTTTTGTTTCTTGGCCGTGCCGCTGCTAGCTGGCTCGCCAAACACGCGTGCGAAGATGGCATCCACGTAACGAAGCTGGCGCTTCAAATCAAAGGTGTGGGCCAACGCGGAGGCATCCAGATATTTTGTGATGCGGCTATCTTTGGCGACGCGCTCGCGGAAACTTGATTCCGTTTCCCACGCGGCCATGGAATTTTCCTGCACCGCTTTGTAGGCGTCGTCGCGGGGCATGCCCTTTTCCACCAGGTCCTGCAGCAGCTGGCCGGAGAAAACCAGGCCGTGCGTCATTTCCAGATTGCGCAGCATGCGGTCGGGAAACACGCGCATGTCCGCAATGATGGTGGTCATTTTGGCGAGCATGTAATCCACGAGAATGGTGGAGTCCGGCAAGATAATGCGTTCAACGGAACTGTGAGAAATATCACGCTCGTGCCACAGCGCGATATTTTCAAATGACGCGATCAGATTGGAGCGCACGATGCGCGCCAGCCCGCAGATTTGCTCGCTGACGACTGGGTTGCGTTTGTGCGGCATCGCGGAGCTGCCGCGTTGCTCGCCCCCGAACGGCTCTTCCGCTTCGCGCACTTCGGTGCGCTGCAGGTGGCGAATCTCCAGCGCGATCTTTTCCAGCGTGGCGCTGACCAGCGCGAGCGCGCTGAGGTACTGCGCGTGGCGATCGCGTTGAATCACCTGGGAGGCCACGGGAGCGGCGATCAATCCCAGGCGCTGGCAAATGCCCTCTTCGATATCCGGGCCGAGGTGCGATGCATTGCCCACCGCGCCGGAAATTTTGCCCACCGCCATTTGTGCGGCAGCATCGCGAAAGCGCTGTTGGTTGCGCTGGTTTTCCGCGTACCAATTGGCGATTTTTAAACCAAACGTGATGGGCTCGGCGTGCACGCCGTGCGTTCGTCCGATTTGCGGCGTGGACCGAAATTCCTGCGCACGCTTGGCGAGCGCGTCACCAAATTTTACGAGCGCTGCTTCGATCAATCTGGACGCTTCGCGAACTTGCAAAGCCTGCGCGGTATCGACCACGTCATTGGAGGTCATGCCGTAGTGGAACCAGCGCGCGGCGGCGGGATCGCCGATGGATTCGCCGACGGCCATGGTGAAGGCCACCACGTCATGCTTCACGCGCGACTCCAGCTCCTGAATGCGCGCGACATCGATCTGGGCGTTGGCGCGAATCTTCTCCGCGGCGTCCTTGGGCACATCGCCAGCTTTCGCGAGCGTTTCGGTGGCAGCCAGCTCCACCTCAAGCCATTTGGTGTATTTGTTGGCATCGCGCCAGATCGCCCCCATTTGCTCGCGGGTATATCGTGGAATCAACTTTTAGCTCCTATGATCGGACCGCGCTAGCGGGTTCCGCGCGCAAATCCACGGTAATGATACGGTATTTCAAACCACCACGCGACATTCGCAGCTCGCGGCACCAAGGTGTTGCAACGGCGGGCCTTGCGGTATTCAAATAAGCGCGAATTGAGCCAACAGCGGCTTCGCGGACCTAACCGCGAGCCTGAAAACCTGTCTAAGGATACGAATGAACGAAAGCGTTGAGAGCGTCCGGGCAGCCGACGCCATTGCCATCGAGCGCACGCTTGCGGGCGATCGCGACGCTTTTCGCGTTCTCGTGGAGCGCCATAGCGCCACCATTTTTCGCCTGGCGTACCGGCTGACCGGCAACCATCACGACGCCGAGGAAATTGTGCAGGAGGCATTTTTGCGTGCTTATCAAAAACTCGAACAGTTTGCCTCGCAGGCGAATTTCGCCACCTGGGTGTATCGCATTGCGGCGAACTACACCATCGATCGCATGCGCCAGCGCAAGCAGGAAGACGCCCGCAGACAAGCTCCGAGCGCGGAAATGACGGACGAGGTGGAGCAGGATCCCTTGCGGCAGATTCCCGACGCGGCACCAACACCTGAGCGGCTGACGCAGAGCGTGGAGCTGCGAAGGCAGATGGAAAATGCGCTGCAAAGTTTGACGCCCGCGGAGCGCATCGCTTTTGTAATGCGGCATTGCGACGGTTGCGGAATTGAAGAAATCGCCGTGGCGCTGAAATCCAATTCGAGCGCAGCGAAGAATACCGTTTTCCGCGCGGTGCACAAGTTGCGACAGATGTTGGAGCCGCACCTTGCGCCGCGCGCGACAGCCAGAGCTATGGGAACGGAATCATGAAACATTTAAGCGAAGAACAATTGATCGCTTACCAGGACGGTGAGAGTTCCGGACGCGAAGCTTCGGCGGCGCATATCAATTCGTGCGCGGAGTGCAAAACGGAATTGAATCGCCTTGCAGAAATGCTCGCGGCTTACCAGGCGCTGCCGGTTCCAGATCCGGGCGAAGCCTATGGCCGCCGGGTTTGGCAGCAGATTGCGCCGCGCCTCGAGGAAAAGCGGAGCCGCTGGTGGCAAGTGTTTCTCGAGCCACGAAGATTGACGGTGGCCGGACTGGTTGCCGCGCTGTTATTGGTCGCGTTTCTCGCGGGGCGCGTCAGCAAGCGAGTGGACCACGGAGACGCGGCGCTTACGGCCGAGCAGGTACGCCAGCGGGTGTTGTTGTTGGCGGTAGGCGAACATCTGGGGCGATCCGAGATGGTGCTGATGGAAATTGCGAACGCGGAACCAGAAGACGCGAGCGTGAAACAAGTAAATCTTTCATCGCAGCGGCGGCGCGCAGAAGAATTGCTCGACGAAAATCGGCTGTACCGGCAGACCGCGTTGCAGGAAGGCGATACCGGCATCGCCAATGTGCTGGACGAATTGGAGCGAGTGCTTCTGGACGTGGCGCACAGTCCGGGGAACGTGACGCCTGCGCAGTTCAAATCTATCCGGCAGAGGATCGATGACGATGGACTGCTGTTTAAGGTTCGCGTGCTCACGCAAGAGATTGAACGGCGGGAACACACCGGAAAGCGGGGGTCGGCCGAAAGCGGCTCCGCGAAAGTCGAAAGGAATAACCAGACATGAGCTTTAACACATCACTTCGATTCGCAACATTTATATTCGCGGGGGCGTTCGCACTGCTGGCGCGACCGGCGGGCGCAAATGTGCGCGTAGGCTTGCAAACTTTTGCGCAATCGCCCGAGAACGCGACGGCGGGACCAGCCAAGCCCGAGGATGGCAGCGAGATGCAAGGCGACCGTGAGCAGGAACAGCGCGATCGCGAGCAAGAGAAGCGTGACCGGGAGCAAGAAAAAAAGGATCGCGATCAGGAACGCGTGGATCGCCTGGAAGAGCTGTACGACGGCGGACGCGAAGCTTTGGACGACGCGAAATATGAGCAGGCTCGCGACAAATTCGCGGCACTTGCGAAGGCCAATGGCCCACTAACGGATGCGGCGCTGTACTGGCAGGCTTATGCCGACCAGCGTCTGGGGCAGCGGCAGGCAGCTTTAGCGGCAATCGCCGATTTGAAAGCTCGTTTTCCGCAAAGCCGCTGGCAGAGAGATGCAAGCGCCCTCGAAATTGAGGTCCGGCAAGGTACGAGACAACCCTCACGGCCGGAATTGCAAGGCGACGAAGAATTGAAAATGCTGGCCATTCAAGGGTTGATGAATAGCGATCCTGAACGAGCCATGCCGTTGCTTGAAAAAGTTTTGCAAGGTGCAGCGTCGCCCAAGGAAAAATCCAGGGCCATGTTCGTGTTGGCGCAGAGCGGCTCTCCACAAGGACGAGAAATCATCGGACGAATTGCTCGCGGCCAGGGTAATCCGGAGTTACAAAAAAAAGCGGTGGAATATCTCGCAATATTTGGCGGCCCGGAGGCGCGGAAGACCATGGCGGAAATTTATGCTTCCTCTACGGATACTTCCCTGAAGCGCTCGATTTTGCGTAGCTACATGATTGGCGGCGACAAAGAGCGATTATTCGCGGCGGCCAAGAGCGAAAAAGATCCGGCGCTGCGACGCGAAGCGATTCGCCAACTGGGGCTGGTCCATGGCGAACAGGAATTGGAACAGCTGTATCAAACAGAAACTTCTCCGGAGATCAGGCGAGAGATTTTGCAGGCATTTTTCCTGGCCGGCGACGTGACCAAGATGTTGGAAGCCGCGAAGAGCGAAAAGGACCCGGAGCTGCGGCGCGCCGCGGTGCGCAACCTCGGGTTGGTTCGTTCGGACGAATCCGGCAAGGCGCTGGCCACAATTTATGCCAATGAAACAGATCGTGGCATTCGTGAAGAAGTGTTGAACGCGTACTTCCTGCAAGGAAATGCTAGCGCGATTGTAGCCATTGCGAGGGCCGAGAAGGATCCGGGACTTAAGAAAAAAGCGGTGGAAAAGCTGGCGCTGATGCACTCCAAGGAAGCGTCGGATTACATGATGGAGATTTTGCAGAAATAGGTGAGCGAGATGACCACATTGATGCGATTACGCAAATCTTCGCTAACGACGCTGTTGATTTTGTTTGTCGCGGGCGGCGGCGCGAGCCTCGCGAAACAAGGCAAGGCGCCTCGCGGCGTAACACTTCAGGGCGATTTGCCCCGCGTCGAAAATGCCAAAGTCCAGAAACGCGATGTGGCAGTAACGCTGGATGCTACGATGGCTGACCTTGAGAAAAATGCGACAAGTCCTGTGTGGGTTGGCTATGCGGTAAATGCGGTAGCCGGACAGCGCTCGATTTGTTGCGGGAATTACAATGATTCAACTAACGGGTGGTGCGGCAAATGCGCACTCGAAGCGGATGGTGAGCGGTGGAGCGGAACGAAATCCGGGCATGGCGGTACCTCCGACCATAAGGATAGCGACCCTGGTGCGAATCAAGGCACCGTTAAATTGGAAGGCGGGCAAAGGCTCGTCCTACTCTTCCGGCTGCAAGACAAACACCTCACGCGCATAAAGGTGGCTTCCGAAGATTGCGTTCTGGATGCTGGCGGTTTGCCGCTCCTTTGGCTGACGGAGGTGAAACCGAGCGAGAGCGTGGCATTTCTCAGTTCCCACGTTCGCGAGGGAAGCGCGGACAGGGGTGACAAACATTCCATTGGTAATGAAGCGTTGACGGCCATCGCTTTGCACGACGGTCCGGAAGCGCAAGGAGCACTTGAATCTTTCACCGTGCCGGCGCAACCGGAGGAGTTAAGAAAACAGGCGGCGTTCTGGCTCGGAGTGGCGCGCGGCAAAGAGGGATTAACGGCGTTGCAGCGCATGGCGAAAAATGATCCTTCAAGCGAGGTGCGCGGGCACGTGGCGTTCGCGCTTTCGGTAAGCAAGGAACCGGGCGCGCTGGAAGAAATGATTCGCATGGCGCACGACGACGAGAGCGGGCATGTACGCGGGCAGGCGATTTTCTGGTTGGCACAGAAGGCCGGTAAACGCGCGGTCAGCGCGATCGATGGCGCGATTGCGAACGATCCAGATACGGATGTAAAGAAAAAGGCGGTGTTTGCGTTGAGCCAATTGCCGAAAGATGAAGGAGTGCCGAAATTAATTCAAGTCGCGGAGAATAACCGCAATCCCGAAGTGCGCAAGCAAGCGATGTTCTGGTTGGGACAATCGCAGGATCCGCGAGCGCTGAGTTTTTTTGAAAAAATTCTCCTCAAGTAATTCTTTGACAGGGCCGCTAAGCGGAAAAGAATCGGACAAAAACGCCCACCCGGGCCCTCTAGTAACTTAAGATTGCGAGATCAAGTAGCTCTTCAATCGTTCACCGCACAGCAAATCTTCACGCCCCAGAGCTTGCAACCGCGTTCGAATGATGTACGCACGTGGCTGGTGCGCCGGGGCGTTCGAATGATCAATGTCGCCGTTTCGACAATTGCACGAAATGTCGGAGCGTCGACAACCCAACAAAATGTCGGCGTGTCGACAACTGCACTTGCTAGCTTCATCCTTCTCCTAATTTATGGGCTTTCGTATTTTTTTGATGGCCGGGGGTAGTTGGTAGTTTTACCAATGGTAGATATAGGTGGGAACGCTGAATCTTTAAGCAAGAAACCGAATGATGTTAGTCGCCGGTGGGGTTGGAGCGCATGTAGCGCCAGGGGTTGACGGGGGCGTTGTTCATGCGCACTTCGTAATGGACGTGCGGGCCGGTGGAGCGGCCGCTAATGCCGGTGTAGCCGACCACCTCGCCGCGCTTGACGCGTGCGCCAGGAATGGCGGAGAAGGCGGAGAGATGCGCGTACCAGGTGGTGATTCCGAATCCGTGGTCAATCACTACCAGACGGCCATATCCGGTGTGTGTCTCGGCATTGATCACCACGCCGTCGGCGGTGGCGTGCACGGGCGCGCCATAGTCCGATGCCACGTCAACGCCGCGGTGAAACGCGCCTTCCCCGCTAAAGGGGTCCATGCGTTCGCCGAAGCTGTCGGTGATGTGCCCCATGACTGGCCAGATGGACGGCGTATAGGTGGAATCCGCAAAGCTCATGGCGGGCATCAGGCGCAAACTGGCGGAGGAGACGGCGATCACGGCGGCGTTGCGTTTCAGAAAGGTGTATTGCTCGATGGAGCGGTCGAAGCTGTCCTGGGCATTGGCGGGGCCATCCGGCTCATCAAAGGCCGCGGGATGGTAGCGAAGTACGCCGTAGGTCATGGCCACTTCGGTGGCCAGAGACTGCAGAGAGTCAAGGCGCTGGTTGGTATCTACCACCGTGCCTTGCAACTGCTTATATTGCTTTTTGAGAGTTTCCTGGTCATGACGGAGGGCGTTGTAGTTACCGACCTTCCAGAGCATGCGCGAGTAGGAACCTACCGCGGCAACAACTGTGAGAGTGCCAATAAGTGCGAGAACCGCCAGGACATGCAATTGGTAAGCAGGAACGACCACCTTGCGCATCTTGCCGGGCGTGGAGGCGATATAAAAAGTGTAGTTCTTACCGGACATACTAATCCTCAGTTTTGCTACACCGCGAGGCGCTGCTAACTCCCGCCGCAAGCAACTCTAATCTTAGCAAATCCGAGCGACGGCTGGGTTTACTCGCTGGGGCATACTAGATTCGGGGGGTGTTAGAGTCAATCCTGTATTTGCCTGTTCGTGGGCCAGGGTGTGGAACGCTGTTCCCCGTCCTTTGGGACGGGTTTTCGGCGAGTAAAGGGCTACTGTACCGAATTGAACAAACGAGAGGGTTACTTGCGAAAACGCGGGAGCGGACGTGAGGGGAATGAGGAGCACGTTCTCGAGCGCATCCGGCGGGCGTTTGCGGGGAAGAGCTTGCGCACGGAAAACGATGGTTGGCGGAGTACGCCAGGCTCAAGATTTTTGACGTTGGGAATAGGAGACGATGCGGCGCTATTTTCTGGCAGTCGGGGCTATGAAATCGTTTTGACGTGCGACTGGTTTCTGGAGGGCACGCACTTTTTGCGGGACAAGCACACGGCCGACTCCGTGGGTTGGAAATGTCTGGTCCGCGCGGTCAGCGATATCGCGGCTATGGGGGCGGTTCCCCGCTGCTTCCTGTTGAGCCTGGCGTTGCCTCGAGAATTGGCGGGCTCGTGGCTAGATGATTTTCTTGGAGGACTTCGGTGGGCGGCGAAGCAGTTTGGGTGTTCACTGGCGGGAGGAGATACGACGGAGCGGCGGGAAGTGTTAATTAACGTCACCGTCGCAGGCGAAGTCCGACGCGGGCGGGAGGTGCGGCGTTCCGGGGCGCGGCCGGGCGACAGTATTTATGTTAGCGGACGACTGGGAGAAGCGGAGTTGGGATTGCAATTGCTTCGAGAGCGGAGGCGCGGATTGAGCATGCGAGAAGGGCGGCTGCGAAAGCATTTCTATCCTGAGCCACGGCTGGAGTTGGGGCAGTGGTTGGGCGAAAAACGTGTGGCGAACGCGATGATGGATCTGTCGGACGGCCTGTCGAGCGATTTGCGGAGGTTGTGCGAGGCTAGCACCGTTGGGGCGGTAATTAGATCTGACCGCCTTCCCACGGTTGGCATGACAAAAGTGGACCGTAAGCGTGGAGTTGATCCGTTGAAGTTGGCGCTTCACGGCGGCGATGATTACGAATTGTTATTTACGGTGCCGAAGGGTAAGACCAGGCTATTGCCGCGTACGTTCGGCGGAGTAACAATCACGCCGATCGGGGAAGTCACTCGTGCGCGCGAAATTATGGTAACCGACGGCAAAGGTCGCTCACGAGTTTTGAAACCTCGCGGCTGGGACCCTTTCGGGAGGTCGAAGTGAGGTTGTCCGATTCCCTTCCCGCTCAGGCCGGCTGCGGGCTTCCAATGGTGGTATTGGGTGGAAGCGACGATGGAGGCATAGCCGGTGACACGGGCACAGTGGCAGTATGTGGCGGAGTGAAATGGCGGTAAATCGCCAGGGAGATGGCGCCCATGCCCCAGAGCACCACGGCGAACCTGACCCACCCACCCAGGAACGGAATCATTCCCAGGACGCGCACGACGATGACGCCCACGACCATGCGCCCGATCAACTGCCAAGTCTCTCTGGTGTGGCCCATCAACCATTGGCCCACAATTGTGCCAACCACGATTTGCGCGCAGAACAACGTAGTCATCCACAGGATAAAAGTTGAAATTCCAATCATCAGCCCCACCACGGTAATACAGGCGATGAAGGCGGCAATGGGCACGCCGAAGAAAACCAGAACACCGAGGCCAAAGGAAGCCCCGTAACGCTCTGCGGAGTCCACCGTAGCGCGAGCGAAGGTAGGCAAAAGATTGAAAAGCACCAGGCCAAATAGAATGACTGCAGCAGTCCAAATCACGCGCCAAACGTAAAAACCGCTATCTTCATATCGTTTGTGGTGTTCCAGTTGGGTGAACGCCACAGGTAATGCAAGTTTTGCGCTGGAAGAAACGTCGGGCGGCCTATTTCCTTTGAACTTGACCGGACCATTGACCTGGGCTCCGGAGTTAAATCTTAAAGTATTGCCTTGGGCTTGTATCCCGCCACCAATGTTTCCGGCAATGTTAGTTTCATTAACAAAGGCCAACACGTCACGGCCAACACCTCCGTCGACGGTGAGAGTATTCACGAAAGTGGTAATGCTGCCCCCGACCTTACCGGCAGGGTCGATGGTGACGGTCTCAGCGAAGGTAAGCAAATTCTTGGTGACGTTCCCGCTCACCAGAGTTGTATTCGTAAAGGAGCGTATATTACCGTCAACCTTCCCGTTGACGCGCAGCATTTGGGCGAAGGCGATAACGTCTCCGGTGACGTGGCCTTCAATATCCGCACCTTGGCAGAACACATAAAGATCGCCGTCGACAGTGCCTTCGATTTTCACGTGATGGCCATGCGCAAAAAGATCACCCTTAATGGTTTCGTCCTTGGCGACTTCCACGGTGTCACCCAGGTTACGAAACTCCGTGGCCATGGCCGGCGAAGGCATAGAAGCGGCCGCGCAGATGCCGGCGACCATCATGGCGAAGACCGATCCGCGGCCGCGCAGGCGCCTACGCAGGAAGACCACGGCCGATCCGGCGATCGTCAACAAAGCCAAAACCTCAAGTAGAGTGAGCATCGATTGCCATCCTTTCCAGAAGGCGCCTTGAAAAATCATTAGATTGAGAACGCTGCTGCCACCAAAACCGGCTTCCTCAAAACGATGCTGCATGGGCTCGACGTATTCGGTGTACAACGCGTACGCCCCGGTGGCGGCAAGTCCAAAGACCGCGCCCCAAATCCATTGCATGGATTTGCGCGCGCTCTGTTGAAAGGCGGCTAAGCGCGAGGGAAGCGGTTCGTCTTCTTCCAGCATGGAGCGAGTGAGGAGCCGCGATTCGCGCTCAAGCGCGCGCAACAAAGTGCGGCAAGACGGGCAGTCCTGGGCATGCGCGGAGACTTGCTGGGCACGCTGGCGATCCAGTTGACCTTCCACATAGAGCATGCCGGTCATTTCATCAAGATGGTCATCAAGGTGGTCATCGAGATGTTCGTCCAGATGCTCGTCCAGACGATCGTCTGGATTGTTCGACGATTCGTTCATGCCTTCCCTCCCGCCGCCAGAGCCGCGTTGCCTTCCAGCGCGTTTCGCAATTCGTGACGCGCGCGCAGCAGAACGACGCCTACAAAAGCGCGCCGCACGCCCAGCTCATCGGCAATTTCGTCGTAACTCATATCCGAGTAGTAGCGCATCACCAGCGCCATGCGCGCACGCTTGCCCAGGCAGGCCAGCGCCTTGCGTACTTCCGCGCTGCTGCGCTGCTCGATCAAGCGATCGAGCTGGCTGGGATCGGGATGTTCCAGTGGAAGCTCCTCGCTATCCTCGGTTTCCTTGTCCTGGCGGATCCTGCGGCGGCGCAGCGTATCCCAGCAGTGATTCGCCGCTACCTTATAAAGCCAGCCCGAGAACGGCCGGGAGGAGTCGTATTGGTTGATCTTCCCTTTCAGCTTCATAAAAACTTCCATAGTGGCGTCTTCGGCGTCTTCCCGGGTCGGCAGCGCACGGCGGCAAAAACGGAAAATCGCCGGGGCGTAGTCGTGGTAAAGCTGGCCCCAAGCCTGGGCGTCCCCTGCCTTGGCACGGGCGATGGCCTCCGTCGGTTCCGCTATTCCCGGCGAACTCATCCGTCCTGGTCTCAGAGCGTCCATAAGGTAGTACGCAGCCGAAGCGAAAAACTTACACGGCGTAGCGGTTAAAGGTTTGCGAGGTGTCTTGGCGACCCGCGCGATGGAACGGTCCTTAAACTTCCAGCAATCTATCAGAAAACAGAACGGCCCGGCGGTTTGCCAGGCCATTCGAGAGTAAGTCAGAGGATGGGAAGGCCGCAGCTGCACCTGCTTCGGGGCGCGAAGAGCTAAAAGCTGATTTTCGCGGCGATTTGCAGACCGCGAGGCCCGCCGCTCCCCAGGAAGGGATAGCCGATGCCCACGTCTCCGGTAGCCGTGAGGCGCAAGGCTCCAATGGACCTGCCATCGGTCCCAACGCCATTCGCCGCAGCATCCGCAATAAATGCCGGAAGATAAGGATTCGCGAAATTCGGGTGGTTGAATAAATTGTAGGCCTCGAAGCGCAGCTCTAGTTTTATACGCTCGGTAATGGCGGTGTCTTTGAAAATGGAAAAATCAAACTGACGGAAATGTGGACCGATGAGGGAGTTGCGTCCTTCATTGCCGAAATGGCGTGTGCCCGGAATGCAGCTATTCGCGAAACCGGTTCCCCCTGCGGCTGGATAAGTGCACGGAACCGCGAACGAAGTGAGGCCCAGGAATTGCGCGGGATCGCTGGAATAATGGATTGGTCCCACGACGTCAGGGCGGCCGAAGCCTTCTCCGCTGCCGTCGAAATCGTCTTCAAAGTTGTAGTTCAACTGGAAAGGCTGCCCGGACTGCGCGGTGACGATGCCATTGACGCCCCACCCGTCCGTGACGCGTTGCCAGCTGCCTCTGCGGTTGGGAAATTGATAAACGAAATTCCAAGTGAGACGGTTGCGAACATCAAAGTTGGAATTTCCGCGATTGGAACCGATGGGCGCGGTGCTGTCGTTCGGTTGCGACGCGTTGGGAACGTAGTCTTCGCCGTCGCTGGCGTCGTCGATGGAATGTGACCAGGTGTAGTTCAGCGTGGTTGTAAATCCGTGCCAATCGGTTACGCGCAAGCTGGTTTGCAACGCGTTGTAATTGGAATTGGCGGAACCCTCCTGATAGTTGATGTAGAAGAAGGGCGAGGCCGTGTAGTGGCGCGGAACACTATAAATGTTTATGCAATTGCACGCCGTGTCGGCGGCGTCAATTTGTGTCTGGGTAGGCTGGTTGATATCGCGGAAGCGAAGCAATTTGTGTCCGTTAGATCCTACATAGCCGATCTGGAAAACGGTTTTGCGCGTTAACTCCTGCTGAAAATTCAGGTTGAAATTCTGCATGTACGGCGTGCGGATGTTGGGATCGACTCCGAAGGCGTCCCCCATGGGACTGGCGAAACCGTATACCGGAGAACCCGAGGCAAATGGACCAGAGTTTACGTTAGCCGAGGAGATGGGGTTAGGTCCGAATCCTGAATAGGCCGGGCCGGGATCAAAGCCGCTGTTGAACGGCAGATGCCCCATGAAGAGGTCCTGAGAAAAGGCATCATAAAAAACGCCGTATCCCGCGCGCACCACGGTTTTGCCCTGGCCGGTTAGATCCCAAGCCACGCTCACACGTGGTCCCCAGTTGTTGTAATCGGGTTGGTACAGGCGGCCCTGGCCGACAAGCACGCCTAATCCGGTGGCGGTGTCGACGTTCGTAAAGTTGCCGTGCTTTTCCTGAATGAGGCCGTAATAGTCGTAACGCACGCCGAAGTTAAGGGTGACGTTTTTCTTCCAGCGGTAACTGTCCTGGATATATCCGGCGTGAGAATTTTCAAACGTGTTGCGATTGGTGTCGCCCTGCCGTTGCGAGCCGCCCGTGGGCGTACCGGCGAGAAATTCCTGGAGACCCGTTTCCGTCACGAGGCCAGTTGTCGCATCGGTCTGGGTGCTGAAAGCAAGGGTTCCCCGGAAGCCGCGATTGAACATTTGGGATATGGAAGTGCGTCTGAATTCGTAGCCGAATTTAACGTCGTGCTTACCGAGCTTCCAGGAAATATTGTCAATGTAGTGCCAGTTGGTATCGACGCGCTGGCGCGGATCGCCGTTGTCGGCCCCCAGAGGAGCAAGTCCCGAGATGCTTATTTTGGGGAGTCCAAAATTGTAGGGCGCGGCATTGGCGGTGCCCGGACCTATGGTGTCCAGCCCGATGCTGGTGGGATCGAAGTTGCGGTCCTGGGGGAAGAATCCCTCGGCGAAGCGGTTCCAGCCCAGGCGCGCCTCGTTGACGATGGTCGGTGTAATGGTGGAAACGTAGGAAATAGAAATGAGCTGCACGCGCGTTGGCGTGGAAGTGTTGTAGCCCGGAACGAGTCCGCCGCCGACCAACGCCAGCGGGAAGCTTTGTGTGCTGTCGCCGATGTAATAGCGGCCGGTCAAAAGATTATTGGTGTTGATGTTGTGATCGATTTTTACGATGGCGCTGTCGACGCGATTTGAAAATGGCGTGGCCAGAGAAACGTTGGCGGTCACCGGGGTCTGTCCATCAGATCCATTACTGAGGCAGGAACCGCCGAGGTTTGGCGCGGGCCAGGGATTTCTCGCCAGCAGCGCTGCGACCACCGGATTGACGGTTCCGCCGTTTGCGGTGGTAGCGGTGGCGATATCCTGGGCGGTGGGGACGCAGGCGGTGCTGGATTCGGCGCCCTTTTCACGCATGGCTTCGTAATCGACGAAGAAGAAAGTTTTATCGCGACGAATGGGGCCGCCGAGGGCTCCGCCAAACTGATTATTGTGAAAAGGATTCTGCGGCGAACCAACCTGGTTGAAAAAATTGCGGGCGTCGAGAGCGTTGTTGCGGAAAAACTCGAAACCCGTTCCGTGAATGTCATCCGTGCCGCTCTTGGTTACGATGTTGACCACGCCGCCGGCGCTGCGGCCATATTCGGATTCGAAATTGGAGAGCACGCGCAACTCGGCGATGGCTTCGATGGGCAGAATGGTCGCGGGCGTGCCGAAGACTCCGGCTTCGTTGATGGCCGGGTCGTTGCGGTAGCCGTCATTCATGTCCGTGCCGTCGAGCAGGAAATTGTTGGCGCGGCCGCGGGCTCCGTTGACGGAGAAGATGCCGAAGGAACCGGGCGAATCGGTGATTTGGTCTGGCGAACCGGCAACACCGGGGACGAGGAAGATTAGTTTCTGATAATCGCGGCCGTTCACGGGAAGGTTGGTTACCACCGTGGATTCGATGATGCCGCCCAACGTGTTGGAAGTGGATTCCACCTGGGTCAAAGTGTCTCCCGACACTTCCACGGTCTCGGAAACTTCGCCGGGTTGCAGTATCACGTCGGCGCGGCGCTCGGTGGAGACTTCCACGCTGATGCCACTTACTAAGCCGGACTTGAAGCCAGATTTTTCTACGGTGACGCTGTAGGTGCCGATGGGTAACTCGGGCGCGCTGTAGTTTCCGTCATCATCGGTGGTGACCGTGCGCAGGAGTCCAGTGCCGGTATTCTTCACGCTAACTGTGGCGCCGGGGATGGCGGCACCGGAGGTATCGGTGACGGTACCGAGAATTGTTCCGCGAAATGTTTGAGCATTCGCGGACATGCTGAAGGCGAATGCTGTCAGGAGCGCGACGATCGCAAAAAAACGCACCACGGCAAGGCTGCGGATAAATCCCATTATTGAACTCTCCTCAGTGTGTTTACAATCCACGTGTACCACGAGTATGCAACCCCAGAAAATTTCCGGACTTCCCTCGAAGAAGTACCGTCATAAGGCGTTACAAGTAGGATTACACTACCCGCGGGCCAGCGAGCGCGTCAAGCAAGTTCAAGATAAGTTTTCTAAATATTGGCAGGAATTCACGCTAGCGCCAGCAATTCGGGCGAAATCCGCCGGCTAAGAACGGGTCCACTCGGTATTTATTTTTGGCGGATGCAACAAAGTTTGCATAACGACGCAATATTGTTCCGTTTTTTCCTGCAGCGCTTTCCTTTGTTCGGCAGTTGCTTGCGGGGCATCGATGTCGAATCGGACGCGAATTTCCTCAAAGCCCACGGGAACTTCCTTGGAAAGGCCCAGCGTGCCGCGCAGGTCCATGTCGCCGCTTACGCTAACCTTCACGTGTTCGGTGGCGATTCCCATCGCCGTCGCGACGAGCTGACAAGTGATCTGTGCGCACGCCGCTAGCGCGCCGAGCAGTAGATCGCCAGAACATGCCGAGGTGCCCGCCCCGCCGACGCCTTTGTGGGCTTCCGCCCGGTAGATGGCGCGGCCAATATCCACGGAACAACTCATGGGCGTACCGGTCTGCGAGCCGGTAGCGGTCATGGTAATCCGCGAGGAATTAGGGTCGCTACGATACTGTTCCTTCAGTGGCTTTTGCAGAGATCTAATATCCAATGGCGGCCTCCAAAAATTTGTTATGCTGCACCGATATTAGATGCGTGGGCCCACAATTCACAAATGGAATCCAGTAATTCGATGGACGAGGCGACAAAGCGGGTGGTGACATCTCAGAACGAATCCCCGACACTTCCAGCCGGTTCACGTTTCGGCCGCTATGAAATCCTTGGCGCGCTAGGCGCCGGCGGCATGGGCGAAGTTTACCGCGCGCGCGACCCCCGGCTGGGACGCGAACTGGCCATAAAAATCCTTTCCCGCAAACTCTCGGACAGCAAATTGGACGTTAAACGTTTTGAGCGAGAAGCGGGATCGGCCTCCGCACTCAATCACCCCAATATCGTCACGATCTTCGAGTTAGGACAAGTTGAGAATACGTATTACATCGCTATGGAATTGGTCGAGGGCGAGTTGCTGCGCGACATGCTGCGAGCCGGGCCCATTCCCTTGCAAACGGTAATGCGCATCGCGGCGCAAATCGTCGATGGACTTGCAAAAGCACATGCGGCGGGCGTGATGCATCGAGACCTGAAACCAGAGAACGTTATGGTTTCCCGCGACGGTCTGGTAAAAATCCTGGATTTTGGTCTCGCCAAGCTAGTCAGCACGGAGACGGACACTAACCTGCCGCTGGATCTTGAGACCGTTAGCACCTCGGAAACCAACCCGGGCGCGCTTCTGGGCACACTGCCGTACATGTCGCCCGAGCAAGCCAACGGTCTGCCGTTGGATTTCCGTTCCGACCAGTTTTCGCTTGGTTCGTTGCTCTATGAAATGGTTACGGGAAAACGCGCGTTCCCCCATCAGGGCGCCGCCGAGATTCTCGCAGCGATCCTGCGCGATCAACCGGAGGCAACAGCGTCGTTAAATCCTCAGGCACCCGCGCCACTTTGCTGGGTTATAGAGCGATGCCTGGCAAAAAATCCCAAAGAGCGCTACGACTCCACCCATGACCTGGCCAGAGATCTGGCGGCGATTCGCGACCGGCTTCCCGAAGCGCCGTCGCGCCATTTGGCGCCTCGCATCAACACACTGCCGAGTCAGGCTACGGCGTTTATCGGCCGCGAGCGAGAAGTCGCCGCAGTTAAAGAATTACTGCTGCGCGAGGATGTCCGGATGGTCACGCTGACTGGACCCGGCGGAATAGGAAAAACCCGGTTGGCGCTGCAGGTCGCCAGTGAAGTACGCGAACGTTTCGACGGCGGAATATGTTTTATTCCACTGGCCGCGGTCAGCGATGCATCGCTCATTCCCTCGATCATCGCGCAAGGATGTGGAATACGGGAAACGGGCCGCCCGGTGAGTATTCAAAGCCTGAAGGAATATTTGCAGGACTCACGCTCGAACCTATTACTGGTCTTTGACAATTTCGAGCACCTGCTGACGGCAGCGCCGGTGGTGTCGGAATTAATTACCGCCGCTCAAAAGTTACGCGTCCTGGTGACCAGCCGAGCTCCGTTGCATATCTACGGCGAACACGAATTCCCGGTGCCTACGCTGGCGTTGCCGGATCTGCAACACGGCACATCGCGTAGTATTCTTTCGAAGAATCCCACCGTGGCATTATTCATGGCGCGCGCAGTTGCCATTAAGCCAAATTTTGAACTCACCGATGAAAATGCGCGAGCCGTGGCGACTATTTGCACCCGGCTGGATGGCTTGCCTCTGGCGATCGAGCTGGCCGCCGCACGTATCAAGTTGCTCTCGCCATCGGCGATGCAGTCGCGGCTGGAGAGTTCGCTGCAGCTTCTTACCGGTGGGGCGAAAGATCTGCCGATGCGACAGCAGACCCTGCGAGCAACAATGGACTGGAGCTATGACCTGCTCAGTCCGGCCGAGCAGACCCTCTTCCGGAGACTTTCCGTTTTTGTCGGCGGATGCACTCTGGAGGGCGTTGAGGCCGTCTGCAATACCAAGCAGGATCTTCAAATAGATGTGTTAGACGGCATGGGATCGCTGGTCAACAACAGCCTCGTTCGGCAGATTGAGCAATCCGCTGGCGAACCGCGTTTCGCGTTACTGGACACCGTTCGTGAGTACGGGCTGGAGCGGCTGGCTGCCAGTGGCGAGGAATCTTCGATAAGACGGGCGCACGCGGCGTATTGCCTGGTGCTGGCCGAAGAATGCGCGGCGCAAGCCACCGATCCCGCAAACACGGAATGGGTGAGTCTGCTGGAAGTGGAGCACAATAATTGTCGCGCGGCGCTCGATTGGTTGACGCGCACGGGAAATGCCGAGTGGGGACTGCGCCTGGGAGCCGCACTCTTCCAGTTCTGGGAGACGCGTGAGCATTTGACGGAAGGCCTCGACCGCCTGGAAAAACTTCTCAAACTGGAAGGAGCTGCAGCGCGTTCTAATTCCCGCGCGCGCGTGCTCTTCGCCGCCGGCGTACTGGCTACTCCGCAGGGCGATCACCGGCCAGCCTACGCGCTGTTCGAAGAGAGCCTTCAAATTGCTCGCGAGTTGAACGATACGCGTGGTGTAGGTATCGCCTTGAACGCGCTGGCCATAAACGCTCGCGACGACGGTGACATATCCACGGCAAGGTCCCTGTTCGAAGAGAGTCTGGCGGTCTGGCGGGGTTTAAATGACCGTGCGATGGTGGCCCGCGCACTTAGCAACGTCGCCAGCGTGGTGAAGTCTCAGAGAAACTATGCGCTGGCACGCTCCCTTCATGAAGAATCCCGCGTGATTTTTGAGCAACTAGGCGATAGCACCTGCATAGCATGGTCTCTCAATTACCAGGGCGACGTGGCCCTGGAGCAGGGGGAAATTCCGGTTGCGCGCGAATTGTATGAGCAGAGTCTGAACATATTCAGGAAGCTGGGCGACAAATGGGGTGTCGCGGGATGCCTGATGGATCTGGGAAACATGGCGCGTGACGAAGGCGATGAAAAAAAGTCGCGTTTGCACTACGCGGAGAGCATGAAGCTTTTTCAGGAGCTGGGGCAGAAACGCGGCATGGCCCGCCTTCTCGACTGCCTGGCTTGTTCCGCGGCGCTGCAGTCTCAACCCGAGCGCGCTCTGCGATTGGCCGGATCGGCTGCGGCTATGCGCCGTGTTTTAGGCGCGCCGCTGCCCGTAGCTGAGCAAACGCGACTGGAAAAAGCTTTGGACCTGGCCCGGCAATCCCTCTCTCCAGCTAAAGCGGCCGCCGCATGGATGGATGGCTGGACGATGGCGACCGACAAAGCGATACAAGAAGCCTTATCGTTTAGTTGATTGCTTCGGGAAATTGCAGTTTCTTTGCTAACTGCTCGGGCGTCGCGACGGACGGACCGGAAAATTCGCGGCCGGGTTAATTACTCCGCGGTGGTCGGATCAAGCATCCTGCGCACTGCGGAGATGCGGTTGGCAGGAATACCAGCTTTGTTCGCGTGGTTCTGGATTGTGGCTTCGTCGGGGGCCAGATAAACGCAGTAAATCTTGTTGCCGGTGACATAACTGTGCAGCCATTGTATCTGTGGGCCAATATCCCGGAGAGCCTGCAGCGATTTCTGTGCCGCGGCGCAAAATTCGCTGTCCGAGAGATTGCCCACATTCGGTATTTCCCGCTCGATAACAAACTTGGGCATCGTTTTTGTTTCTCCAATGTGCCGCGTGTGCAGATACGGCGGTGGCAAAAGCAAAACTTTATCCTCGATATTGTTGGCCGTCAATCAAGTATCCCTGCTTGGAAGCCCACGATGGGCTGGCAAATTTAATGTTTGCGACTACAATAGCCGCGGCGGACGAACCCCATGCCCCAGCGCGTTCCTTTTTTCTATTGGATTGTTTTTGGCCCCATCGTGGCGGTTGGAACATTTAGTTTGCTGCTGTTGGGATTGGGCCGCACCGGCCAGCGTCCGCCTGACGCGGCCTGGAAAGGGTCGTTTTACTCCAATCCAAATGATCCAGCGCTGCTGGTGCCGAAGCGCTTCGGCATCGGTTACACCTTAAATTTTGGAAATTCCTGGAGCTGGGCGGTGCTGGCTTTCGTGCTGCTGATGGTCGCGGTGCCCTTTATTTTGTTGCTCTCCAACACAAATCATTTACCTGCCAGGTCGCGATAGTCTCGCAGATTTTGTTTTCGGTTTGAGCCGCCATCGCTGACTTTGGGCTGACGCGGCGATGCGGTACAGTTGTTTCACGTCCTGCTGCGGTTTTGCGCGATCCATGTGCGCGCGACAAATTCACACGAACGGCCCGCGACCGTTTTTCGTGGCTCAAAGTTTCATGGCACAAAATTTACCATCGCTTGTAATTGTGGGGCGTCCCAATGTGGGCAAATCCACGTTGTTTAATCGCTTGACGGGCACGAGGCGCGCGATTGTCACGGACGAGCCGGGCATCACGCGCGACCGCATCTATGGCAAAGCTGACTGGCGTGGGCGCGCGCTGGAAATTGTGGATACCGGCGGACTAGTCCCCGACGACAAAGCGCTCATTCCGCAGGAAATTTTGCGCCAGGCGCGCGTGGCGATTGATAACGCGGCTTTGCTGGTGCTGGTGGTCGATACGCACGCAGGGATTACGCCACTGGACCAGGAGCTTGCGCGGCTGATGCGCACTACCGGTAAGCCTTTCGTGATTGCCGCCAACAAAGTAGACGCGCGTTCGCAGGAAGCAAATATTGCGAGCTTTCATTCCATGGGTGTGCCGGTGTTTCCCATCGCGGCGGAGCATGGCACCGGGATTGACGATTTGCTGGACGCCGCTCTGGCGCAAGTCGAAGTGGTCGAGTCCATCGAGGAAGAAAAGCGCCCGGACGTAATCGAAGTCGCGATTATCGGCCGCCCGAACGTGGGCAAATCCACGCTGCTGAATCGTCTGGCGGGCGAGGAACGCTCCATCGTGTCACCTATTCCGGGAACGACGATGGACAACGTGGACACTGAAGTGG
>DATHGV010000118.1:0-25535 GCA_035490135.1 Candidatus Methylomirabilota bacterium | reverse complement strand
GGACTTCTCGCAACTGACAATATCATGCTGGACTTCAATGGCTCGCCGCTGGCCGTCACTGGATATGTTCCCAGTTCCAGCGGAATGCTAACTATCCTAAAATGGCCAACCGCCAACACGATCAATGTTTCTGTAGTCAATAACACCGCGTCCGGTATCACTCCCGGCGCAATCACTCTCAATTACCGCGGGGTGCGTTGAGAAAATTTGCTGTAATTCTTTTCCTTTGCGGTTCGCTCTGGGGCGCGAAAGTCCATGCGCAGGCGACCAATATTTACATCACGCAAACGGGGGCGACTTCAGGAGTCTGCACCACTGGCGTGCAAACACCCTCTTTTTTCAACAACGCCGCGAACTGGAGCAATGGAAGAGCGCAGACTGGCTCAGATACAGTTGTGCATCTCTGCGGCACCTTTAGTAGCACCGTAGCGCCGACCATCTGAATCCATTGTTGGTATTCCAGGGCAGTGGCACCGTTTTGTCGCCTAGCGACCGGTCAGTGGGCTTTCGATACTTCGCCCAGCTCCTTTGGCTATGTTCAAGATGGCCGCGTCGTCACCGCTGTTTAGAATCGATTCATTTGGCGTGCTTTTTTGACCCTCATCGACGGGCTATTGTGGCCCGACGCACCTTGACGCCTTTCACGTATTCCTGACAATCCATTCATACTCCCGTAGCATTCCTCATCCCTAATGAAACACGCTTACCGAGTGTCGGACTTCGCGTTCGTGCTTGGTGCTTGAGCGTTCCTGACCCATTCAAAAGTGTTTAGTTCGAAATGAGAGGCATTCGTAATGGCTGGTTCCTTACGCATACTGGCACTTCTGTTGGCGATTGTGTGGCTCTCATCCTGCTGCTTCGCTCAAACTGACCGCGCGAACCTGGAGGGGACCGTCACCGACGCAAGCGGGGCAACGATCAGCGGCGCACACGTGGAAATTCTAGAAGTGGCGACGAACCAAGCGCTCGAACGAAGAAGTAACTCGGAGGGATTTTACCGTTTCCCAGCTGTGGCAGTTGGCCAGTACACCGTGACGGTGTCGAACTCCGGGTTCAAAACGAAATTGATCGAAAGCGTCGTTCTTCAAGTGGGCGCAACGCGAACTTTGGATGTACGATTGGAAATCGGTTTGGCGAGCGAGCAGGTCGAGGTCAGAGCCGAGCTGTCGCCCGCAGACCGCAGTAGTGCAGAGCAGTCCGCAGTAATAAGAGATGATCAAATTCTGAATTTACCAAATAATGGCCGGGATTGGGCCAGCTTCACACTACTTGCACCCTTCGCACAAGATGATGGTGGGGGCGACCAACGCACCATTCGTTTTGCCGGACGTGCCAGAGACGATAACAACTTTTCCTTTGACGGCGTGGATGCCGGTGGAATTCAAGAGCAAGCGCAGAAGTCACAGACCCGCCTACAAATTTCCCAAGATGCGATTGAAGAGTATCGCGTGGATAGCGCGTTGTACGATGCAGAATACGGTACCCAGTCGGGCGGTCAGATTAATGTCGTGACCAAATCTGGCTCTAATGACTTGCACGGCACGGTTTTTGGTTATTTGCGCAATTCTGTTTTTGATGCGCGTAATTTCAACGACTTCGACGCAAATGGCAACCCCGCGATCCCGCCGTTTAGGCTTGGCCAATATGGAATGACCCTTGGCGGGCCGATCGTAAAGGACAAGACGTTTTTCTTCGTTAACTATGAAGGCTTACGGCAATTTCAAGCGAGCACGTCGCAAACCGTCGTTCCTTCAGCGGCCATCGAACAGCAAGCCCTCGCACAGTCGCCACAGCTTTGCTCCATTCTCCAAGCGTATCCATGGAGAGCCTCGACGGGCTCAATCAACGGCTGTACTCCAAAGTTTGTGTTTCCCGACGCTTCTTTCAGCAACGCCGGTCAACCTTCAGACTCTGATCAATTTACTTACGCTTTCCCTACCATCGTTCACGAAGATACCTGGCTCGTGCGCATCGACCATAAGTTCAGCGCCAACACAAACCTCTATGGCCGCGCACAGCGCGACATCAGCTTGGTTAGCGGCCCTAACGGCGTGCTGGACGCGGTGCGCACCATCAATCACCCGGCGAATTACTTCATTGCGCTGCAACACCTCTTTAGCCCGACGGTGTTGAACGAAGCGAAGGTCTTCGTCAATCGCGCCCCATTCATCAATCCACAGGCCAGCATCCTCCCCTACGCGGTGAAAACAAACGATTGGACGCAGCTGAATAATGACAACGCTGACCACGAAGTAGGAACGACCTTTGGAGTGATCGATAACCTGGTGTGGACCCGCGGGGCGCACACCTTGAAGATGGGCCTGGAGATCCGCCGCGTCCGATTGAATCAGGGGAAGACCGAAGACAACACCCTTGATTTCAGCGACAACAGCGGGAGCGCAGACACTAACTTTGTCAACGCTGACATCGCTGCGCTGACGTACAACGCGCCGTGGTGTTGCCACAAGTATCGCCGTACGTTTTTGCTTCCTTATGTGCAGGACGAGTGGAAAGTAAATCGAAACCTGACACTCAATCTTGGTCTACGCTGGGAATACTATGGCGTCGCGACAGAAGAGGACAACCGAACCACGGTATTCGACCTCAACCAATTTCACGGTGCTTGCCTCGGGTCTGGATCATTCAACACACCGTTTCAGACACCCATCAACACTCCGCCCTGTCCCAAGAATCCGTCGCTTTATAACCCAAATTATAAGAACTTCGATCCGCGGGTAAGCGTAGCTTGGGCGCCGGAGATGTTTCTCGGAAAGACGGTAATACGTGCGGGATTTGGAATTTATCATGGTGCCGCGCAAAACGACGATTTGAACGCCGGCTTGGAGAGTGACACCTTCCGGGTCAGTTACAAGCCAGCGAATCCTGCTCCTCTGCAACCTGGATTCCAACAAATAATTCCTGACCTCACCGGTATACCGGTAGGAACCGCTCCAAATCATCCCCGAGCTCTTCAGCGTCAAAATCGCCGGGACTTGTACGTGGAAACATGGGGACTCACCGTTGATCAACAATTGCCGGGAGGGTTCCTCGCGTCCGCTGCTTACCTGGGCAGTCACGGCGTGCGGTTGTTCTCGCGTGGCGCAGTCAACTTGTGCTTGAACCAGGTTGGCCCGGATGGACAATTCAACTACAACACCGGGACCTGTGCGCGAACGCTCGACCAATATTTTCCTGATGGGTCTGGCAATACCGATCAATACAGCACTACAGACCCTTATGGCTCAGTCGACTACAAGAGCGACGTGGGCAGTAGCTCCTACAACGCGCTGGAACTGCGGGCCGAGCGAAGATTCAACAACGGTTTTTCTTTCCAAGCCCGCTATACCTGGTCGCATTCCATTAACGATGGCTCCGTCGGAGGCGGCGAATCCAACGGACCGCAAAACGTCAATTGCCTTCCCTGCGATAAAGGGCCTAGCATTTTTGATATCCGGCACAATGTCACGGTTAATTCCGTTTACCAGTTGCCCTTCGGGCCCGGAAAAAACTTCCTGAATCATGAAGGAGTGGTTGGAAGAATGGTGGGCGGTTGGAGTTTGAGTGGAATCGGTTTGTGGCACACCGGCCATCCGCTGACGGTCACGATGAACCTGAGCGGCAATGATACTTTTCGTTTACCAGACGGCAACGATCAGACCAACCAAAGACCAGACCTCGTACCTGGTGTCCCACTGACGTTGCCTGGTGCGGGCCGTAACGGCGTACCACTGGTGAACCCGGCGGCGTTCGCGGCTCCGCCGCTCGACGCCAATGGAAATTTCCTACGCTTTGGTGACGCAGGCAACGGCATCATCCGCGCCCTGAGCTCCTGGCAAATCGATATGGCTCTGATGAAGGATACAAAGCTCACCGAACGCCTCGCGGTAGAGTTCGGCGTACAGGTTTTCAATATTCTTAACCACGTACAACTGGGCGACCCGAATAACCTGGCGCTGAACTTCTCCCAAGGCGTCGATGCCAGCGGAAATCTTATACCCAACAATTATTTTTTGACTGCCAAATCGGATTTTGGGGTGATCACCTCTACGAATAATTTCAACACCAATAATGACAATGCCGCGTCCCCAAATACCGGAACAGGCTTGCCCAGGCAGATACAATTCATGCTGCGAATTAAATTTTAACCAGCAGCGCTGCACCCGCTGGCTACCGCTTACGCTCAACAGAATTGCAATGAACTGACGAGCGTCTGGTTATGGTGATTATTTTAAAATGCCGAAAACTTTCGTGCGAATGAGGCAGCAATGAGCAACAAATGCTCTTCCATAGTGGTTGGGATACTGGTGCTTCTAGCCGCCGCATCTTATGCAAAGGCTCCGAACGGTCATTTACGCGCAGCCCAGCAAAACGAAGCCGTCATTCTTGTCGGCGCCGGAGACATCGCCGATTGCAGAGATTTGTCCGGTGCGGAAGCCACGGCAAAGTTGCTGGACGAAATTCCCGGCACAGTGATGGCCGTTGGCGATTTGGCCTACCCGGACGGGACGAAAGAAAATTTCGCCTGCTACGACCGTACTTGGGGACGCGCAAAAACACGCACTCGTCCCGCGCCCGGTAATCACGAATTCCATTCAAATGGTGCCACCCCGTACTTCGAATATTTCGGACCGGCTGCCGGAGACCCGGGCAGCGGTTATTACAGCTACAACGCAGGGGTCTGGCACATCATCGTCCTGAATAGTGAGTGCGCCGATGTTGGCGGCTGCTATCCTGGTTCACGGGAAGAAAAGTGGCTGCGCTCGGACCTGTCCTCCCATCCTTCTTCCTGCACCCTCGCATATTGGCATAAGCCACTATTCAGCTCAGGCGGCGCGCACGGCAACGATTTAGAAGTGACCCCGCTGTGGCAAGCTCTTTACGATGCCGGAGCCGACGTGGTGATTAACGGCCACGACCACGACTATGAACGTTTCGCGCCGCAAAATCCTCAGGGTCAGGCCGACGTCGCACACGGCGTGCGTGAATTTGTGGTCGGCACAGGCGGCAAAAATTTGCGCCCTTTCGGTCCGACGAAGGACAACAGTGAGGTGCGCAACAATGACTCGTTCGGGGTTCTCAAGCTCACGCTTCTAGCAAATTCTTATGAGTGGATCTTCATCTCCCAGCAAGGCAGAGCGTTCACCGATTTCGGCAGGGGTACTTGTCATAAATCGATGTGACCTTCTCGGCTGCGAATCTGACATATCACCTTTCCGGTTCGTTGGCCCGATACACAGGGCTGACGCCTCCGTTGCGCGTTGAACAGAGCACCTGCTCACGAGGCAGGTGACTCCTCCTAGACTGAAATCGTCCGCTTCCGAAAAGGTAGACAATTTCAATTAGCACAGATTTGGCGAGAATATGATAGCGGCGTCAGCACTCATTGGCATGAAAAATGACTTAAAAGACTGGCGTTCGATTCGAGCTCAGCTCCCGCTGGCAGCGAAGGCTCGGAGGCCGTCTTCAGCCCCACCCGCGTCGGGCAATGCAACATGAACGTGTCCGGCACCCAGCCTCGAATTGATGAATTCTTCGCCGCTGGGCCAATTCGTATAATCGCGTATTTGTCGGCCATCCCAACCCGCCAACAGAATCAATTTCTCTTCGGCAAGCTTTGCCAGTTCTCGCCTAACGAGATTCTCAGAAACGTTGAACACGCGGCATAGTTGATGCGTCTGAATGCATACGCGATTTCCTCCAACTTTGGCGAGTCGCAAAACTTCAAATCTCAGACCTTCAAGCGAATTCATTCTTGTACCTCGACAAAAACTAAACATGAACAGCCTGGGCTTTCTTGGGATGGTTGAATCCTAGACTCCCGCGTGACTGATGTCCAGCGATGGCTCTCGGGGCCTCGGGGGAAAGGCCGGATTTGTTCTCCCCAGCCATTGATGCCACGCTTGAGGCTCTTATTTCCGCCTTTTTGCAGCCTCGACAAGTCGCTAAGTTGTTAAGAAAAAAGGCGTTTGGTAGGGACGGTAGAGATTGAAATTGCATCCCTCCAAAACAAGGCCTGCACGGTCAGTGGTAGAGTGCCACCGCCCATTTTCAATTGTCGTTAAATGTTGGCAGTTCTGAACAGCTCGGACAGCCCGCTCAAGCGTGACGAAATCTTCTGCACCTTCCCAATCCAAGTTTTCCTGCGAGGAGAGAATTGCGCTCCAGACCGGACACCGCAGACTTTGCGATCCTAAGTCCGGTCACGCTGGCGATTGCGAGGACAGAGCAAGGATGAAACGCCGGGAGCGCGAGGACCAGGAGAAGAATGGACTCCAAAGAGCGTTCAGCTCGTTTTTCCAATCGCCATTCAGATTGGCGGTCGCCGTCTCAAGATAGCTGTTCCCGTCCGAGCTCGGCAAAAAGCGCGCCGTACATATTTGCAGGAAACCAGCAACGATCGCGATACCCAGAAAACTCCGCGAAGAATCCGACTCCTCGGCGAGCCAAAGCCGGGAATGCGCCCAACTCAGCTCGATGTCGGGTTTCCGCATGCGGCGGCCTCTGATTCTTCGGGTGCGTCAAATTTATAACTCGTGCGATGGCCCATCTTGACAAGCGGTTTCTCAAAATAAACCCAGGACAACTGGCAGAAGGCGATGGTAACAATCAGCACGATGAAAGAAAGCCCGACGTCGTGCCAGGAGCGGAGCCATGGGACGCGCCCAAAGAACATGCCCAGGAAGAACTCGTGAAACAAGTAAGTGCCGTATGCGATGACGCCAAGTGCCCGTAGCCAGTTCCATTGAAGGCACCGGCTGCGGTCACGTTCGAACTGGTAATTCCTTGTTCCTATGTGCCAACTGGCTTCTTCCAGCGCGGCAGCAGCGCGATGATGACTTTCCTCGGGCTGGGCTTTGGCGGTTCG
Source organism: Candidatus Methylomirabilota bacterium (assembly GCA_035490135.1). Lineage (GTDB taxonomy): Bacteria > Acidobacteriota > Terriglobia > Acidiferrales > UBA7541 > Acidiferrum. The sequence continues at coordinate 18,670 of DATHGV010000118.1, read as the reverse complement.
GGGTTGGTTTTAGCCGGTTCCTTAGTCACTTTTTTCCTCAAAAGAAATTTTCTTGGCCCAGATAACTTAAGCGAGGCGACGAACCTAAGTCATATTGTGCTGACGGCTATGGCAGGTGGTGCATAAAGTTATGAGGTTATCTGCTGCGTCCGAACTTAGCTAGCTACGCTTCTTCAGGTCGTGAACGTGCGGGTTCATTGCCAAGCCGCAGCATTGGCATTTCCAGCCATCGCGATGTTATTGTTTGGGTTTCAAGAGCGGAATCGTTAGTGCTCCCCTTGTCCGAATAAGTTTTAATATCGCCGCTTTGCCAGACACAATTTAGCTTGGACTGATAAAGTTAGTGGCAAAAGGCGCTCTTGGCCACGGTCAAAGTTAACCGTCAGAGGTACCTGGCGACATAGCAAAATCGAGGCCGGCGGGTATTGGGATATTCTTAACGCGTATGAAACTGGCGATTTACAGAGTTGGGGTGGTAGTCCTGTTCATTGCTGTTTTGTTTCCGCGTGCGGTGCCGGCCGGACAACACGAGATGAAGAGAGCGGCGCTGAGCACCGATTCGCCTCTGCAAACCAAAACCCAGAAACAAAACCAGACGCAGGCGCCAGAGCAGCGGCAGGAACAAGACGGTCAGATGGTGATTCGCTTTATACGCGATCCCGATCCTGCGCCGGAGTTTGCGGTAAAGGGCATCGATGGGAGCACACTGAACCTGGCGGGCGCTCGTGGGAAAGTTGTGTTACTGAATTTTTGGGCCACGTGGTGCGGGCCATGCCGCATGGAGGTTCCCGATCTGGTTGAGCTGCAGAAGAAATATCAAGACCGGCTGCAATTGATCGGGCTGGTGATTGATGACGCGGACGAAGATGCCGTCCGTAAATTCGCGAAGAGCTACTCAATAAATTATCCGGTAGCAATGGCCACTGATGAAATGCGGGTCCAGTTTGGCGGCGTGCCGGCTCTGCCAACGTCTTTTATTATTGATGCGCAGGGCCGAGTGGTGCAGAAACATATCGGTCTGCGTGATCCGGAACTCTATGAAATGGAAGTGCGCGCGCTCTTGGGGCTGCCTATCAATGCGAGGGTAGAAACGTTTGAAGATACGGGGGAAATATTCCTGAAACACGCGAATCGCGCCAGCGAGCTTCCAGGCGTGGATATGGCGAACCTCACGCCCGCGCAGAAGACCGTAGCTCTACACCGCATGAATGAAGAAACTTGTACATGCGGATGCCAATATACTTTGGCGCAGTGCCGTATCTACGATTCCGCCTGTCACGTCAGTAGAGAGCGCACCGCTAAGATTGTGGCGGAGTGCGCAAATGGCGTGACCGGGCCTAATCAACATGCTGCCCCTGCACAAGCTGCTGCACCTGCCGCCCAGCCCTAGTCGATGGCCTCTGCCGCGAAAATCATTTTTATCCTGGCGCTGATTTTATGTTTGAGCGGCTGGATTTCTCCACCCGTAGCGCTGAGCTTGGGAATTATTTTCGGCCTCAGCATGCCGCATCCTTATCCACATTTCAGCCGAAGCGCGGCGAGGATCCTGCTGCAAGTGTCCGTGGTGGCGCTAGGGTTCGGAATGAATCTGCACGAGATTGTCAAAGCTGGACGCAGCGGATTTATTTACACGGCGCTGGGAATTTCTTTTTCGCTGGTAGTTGGGCTGGCGCTCGGGAAGTTCCTCCGGATCAACGGCAATGCGTCCTATCTGATCACCGCGGGCACAGCGATCTGCGGAGGGAGCGCCATTGCCGCGATCGGTCCGATATTGCACGCCGACGATGAAGAAATGGCGGTGTCGTTAGGCACGGTTTTCATTCTCAACTCCATCGCGCTTTTGGCATTTCCACCCATCGGAAATATTTTGCGTCTGACACCATCGCAGTTCGGGTTGTGGGCGGCATTGGCAATTCACGACACGAGCTCGGTGGTGGGAGCGGCAGCCAGGTATGGCGCGCAGGCGCTGGTGGTGGGCACGACGGTGAAACTGGCGCGTGCGCTGTGGATTGTGCCATTGGCGCTCGCGACGGCCGCAGTGAAGCACAGCAAGACGCGTCTGCAACGGTCATGGTTCGTAGTTGTGCAACTGCCATGGTTCATCTTGTTTTTTTGCGTGGCTGCCGTGGTTAACACGTATGTTCCGGCATTTGGAAATTTTGACCGGTGGGCATTTGGTGCAGGAAGGCTAGGGCTAACTGCCACGCTGTTTTTGATTGGTACGGGAATCTCCCTCGCTACGCTAAAGAGCGTCGGGTGGCGGCCACTTCTGCAAGGAGTGCTGTTGTGGATTATGGTCGCGGCGGCGACGCTATATCTAATCCGCATGCAGATTATTTCGTTCTAACGCCAGATTAGATCGGCGCGAGAGCTTACGTAATTTTCATTTGCCAGCTTGCCCAGAGACATGGCGAAGCCTACACTCTGAGGTTCGCAAAGCGTGTACATTCGATCGTTTCTTACCAGGAGGACACTATGAATGGACGTGTGCTGTCATTCGTTGCGGTGCTGACTGTGGGAGGATTTTTTGTCGCGCGTGGTGCGTTTTCACAATCCAACGCACCGGCCACGCGGCGTGCTATTAGCCTGCCGGACGATAACCCCCAATTGCCATTCAGCGGAGCAATCCTCGCGGGCAACACCCTTTATCTTTCCGGACGCATTGGAATTGACTCCAAGACAGGAAAGGCGCCGGCAGAGATCGACGATGAAATTAAATTGTTACTGGACCATGTGAAAGCTACACTGACCGCTTCGGGCATGACGATGGATGACCTGGTTTACGTGCAAGTGGCGTGCACAGACTTGACGTTATACGACAAATTCAACGCCGCTTACCGCAGCTACTTTACGAGCAAGGAATTCCCGGCAAGGGAGTTCATCGGTGCGGCATCATTGTTGAGGGGCGGTCATTTTGAAGTCCAGGCGATAGCAGTCAAGCGCTAGGGCCATATTAGCCCATATGTAGGCAGGACAGCAGAAGCCCATAAATTGGCGAATGCCCAAATAATGGCTAGCAGTTGGTGCCGACAATCCTTCCCGCATCACGTAAATCATTTAGATAGATAGAGATGTCTATTTACAAACTTTAATCTCCGATGGTGTGTGCCATGCAATTGATTAGCTGGCAAACACCATGCTACGTATAACGATTGAAAAGAAACCCGGTAAGACCAGCTTGACCGTTGAGGGCAAACTTGCGGGCCCTTGGGTTTCGGCCTTAGAGCAGAGCTGGAAAGACTTACGCGACAGCTCGTCCGGCGAAGGTCTCAGCATCAACCTTTGTGGCGTCAGCTTCATCGATGCAACGGGCAGAGCGTTGCTGGCGGAGATCCACCAGCAAGGCGGCAAGCTGGTGGCGGAAGGTTGTTTGAACCAAGCCATAGTCCGAGAAATTGCCGCGAAGCAAAATGAGGAGAAAGACGACAAGCCAGCCAAAGGCTCCAAGCGCACGCCCATTATTTTCTATGTTCTTTTTCTGAGTCTGTCGTTAGCCAGCGCGAATTCCGCCAAAGCGCAAACGAGCGCCCCTCATAACGGGCTACCCGCCAACGGCCCGACAGAGGTTCTGCGGCTAACGCTGGATCAGGCTGTGGCCTTGGCTTTAAAGCAAAACACCACGGCTCAGATTGCCGTCATTCAGGCGGCAGAAGCAGTCCAAGACAAGAACGTGGCGCGCGCCGCGTTATTGCCGCAGGCGCAGCTGGATTCCAGCGATGCTGTCCGCCGCGTAAATATCGAAGCCCAATTCGGGAAGCCGATCATAGGATTTCCCGAGCACATCGGACCAATTCAAGTTTTTCAAGCAGGACCTTCGTTTTCGGCGCCCGTGTTTGACCTTACGCTGTGGCGTCGTTATCAGGCAGAGCGGTCTCTCGCCAACGCACAAAAGGCCAACAGCCTGTCGACGCGCGAGCAAGTGGTTCTGTTGGTGGTTTCGCAATATATCGGGACGCTGCGCGCGGTTGCGACGGTACAGGCCGCAGGGTCTCGCGTGGACCTGGCGCAAGCGCTTTATAACCAGGCGGCGGATTTGCAGCACGAGGGCGTGGGCACTGGAATCGACACGCTGCGCGCAAACGTGGAATTGCAAAACGAGAAGCAACGATTGCTCGAAGCGCAAGCGGACCGCGAAACTTCCCTTTTTGCTTTAAGCCGGCTTTTAAACCTGGACCCGCGGCAGACCATTGAGCTCGGCGACTCGCTGAGCTATTTCGAAACTCCGCAGCCTGAGGTGGAACAGAGCATCGAGGAAGCCCTTTCGACGCGCTATGAATGGAAATCACTGAACGACCAGATTAAAGCGGCGACGTGGCAGAAAAAACAGGCGTGGGATGCGCGCCTCCCCTCCGTGAAAGTCGACGGCGACTGGCAGTATCAGGGCACGCGGCTAAATAACGGAATTCCAACGTACAACTACGAAGTGGACCTTAGCATGCCGCTTTTTACTGGCGGCCGAATCCGCGCAGAGACGACCCGTGCGGACCTGGAAATACAAAGATTGCAACAACAGCAAGCGGACCTGCGTAATCAGATTGGGCTCGATGTAAAGAACGCGCTGATCAACCTGACTTCCGCGAGGAGCCAGGTGCAGGTGGCAAATCTCGGCGTGCAGTTGTCGAAAGAAGAAGTGGATCAAGCGCGCGACCGCTTTCGCGCAGGTGTGGCCAACAATATTGAAGTGATTCAAGCCCAGGATTCGCTGGCGCGCGCGAACGACAACCAGATTGCGGCGCTTTACAGGTTTAACCAGGCTCGCGCAGATTTGGCGCGGTCCGTGGGACAGATGGAACGGGTGTACGCGAAGTAAGGGGCGACCAACAGATGAGTATTGAAATCGAAGTGGGGCTGGAGAACGCACCGCGAGTGCCGGTGACGCTGGAGGAGCCTCCGGCCCCCGAAGTACCCAAGGGACTAAAGAATCCCAAGGTGCAGCGGCTTCTGATTCTGGGCGCGATTGTGCTTGTGGCCGTGGCGATCGGACTTTTTCTGTATTACCGCAATCGTGAATCGACGGACGACGCGCAGGTCGACGGGCACATCACTCCGATTGCGGCGAAAATTTCCGGTCGCGTGGCGGAAGTGCTGGTCAACGACAACGAGGCGGTCAAGGCCGGCCAAGTGTTAGTGAAGATCGATCCGCGCGATTACCAGGCGGCGCTGGATAACGCCAATGCAGCGCTGGGGTTGGCGCAGAGTGAGGCGCAGTCGGCGACTGTAGACGTTCCACGAACTCGGGAAAACGTGACCAGCGGAACATCCAATGCGAGCGCGGGATTGCTTGGCGCTGAAGCAGATTTGGCGCGGGCTCAAGCAGCCTATGCGCAGGCGCAAAACTCCGATCTGGCCTACGCGCAGGCCAACGTGGCCAAGGCTCAAGCGAATGCCCAACTCGCACAAGCCGATCTGGAACGCTACAAACCGCTTTTGGACAAAGGCGAAATTTCGAAGCAGCAGTTCGACGCGGCCAAAGCCAATGCGGACGCCACGGCCAGCGCGCTGAAAGCGGAGCAAGAAAAGATTGCGCAGGCCACCAGCAGCATTGATATCGCCAAAGCACAGCTCAATTCGGCGAGGGCAAAAGTGGAGCAGGCGCGTGCGGGTGTTTCATCGGCGCGTGCCGACTTGCAACAGGTGAGCATGAGGACGGCGGACGTGCAGGGCAAGCTCGCGAAAGTGGAGCAGGCCCGCGCAATGGTGGAAGCTGCGCAACTCAATTTGAGCTACACGGAAATTGTGGCGCCGGTCGATGGAGTAGCGACGCACAAGCAAGTGGAGGTTGGGCAGATCGTGCAGCCGGGCCAGGGTTTACTGGTGGTCGTGCCGCTGCAGGACGTGTGGGTTACCGCAAATTTTAAAGAGACGCAACTGAAGAAGATGCGTCCTGGGCAAAAAGCCGAGGTGAAAGTGGACACTTACGGCAAAACGTTCAGCGGGCATGTGGACTCCATAGCTGGGGCCACTGGCGCGATGTTGAGTTTGTTGCCGCCCGAGAATGCCACGGGAAATTACGTGAAAGTGGTCCAGCGCATACCGGTGAAGATCATCGTCGATCCGATTCCGGAGCAGAAAGCAGTGTTACGTCCGGGAATGAATGCGGACGTGACGGTGATAACCGAGTAGCCAGCGGACCAGAGAGACTTTGTTTGGAAGTTGTAAAGAAGGAAGCAACGGAACGCGATGCGCCACAGACTTCTATCGAAATTGCGAATGCCGGACGGCTCGATCAACCCATGGGTGATCGCGGTCACGGTGACGCTCGCCACCTTCATGGAAGTTCTCGACACATCGATCGCCAATGTGGCGCTGCCGCACATCGCTGGAGGCTTGTCCGCCGGTTCCGATGAATCCACTTGGGTGCTGACGTCATATCTAGTGTCGAACGCCATTGTGCTGCCGTTATCTGGGTGGTTTTCCAGTTTGATTGGACGCAAGCGTTTTTACATGTCCTGCGTGGCGGTGTTTACGGTCAGTTCGTTTTTATGCGGGTTGGCGCCCAGCCTCGGCATGCTGGTATTTTTCCGGATTTTGCAAGGCGCGGGCGGCGGCGGACTGCAGCCCAGCGAACAAGCCATCTTGAACGATACATTTTCCTACGAAAAAAGAGGCATGGCGTTTGCCGTCTATGGCCTAGCCGTAGTTGTCGCACCGACGATTGGTCCGTGGCTCGGCGGTTGGATCACCGACAGTTTTTCGTGGCGCTGGATTTTCTACATCAACGTTCCGGTGGGCATCATTTCGCTGATCCTTACAGATCTTCTGGTCAGCGATCCGCCGCATATGAAGCGCGCCAGCCTGAAGAGCGGATTCCGTATCGACTACATCGGTATCGGCCTGATCAGCCTGGGTTTGGGCAGCATGCAGATTATTTTGGACAAGGGCCAGCGCGACGATTGGTTGTCTTCTAACTTCATCCGCATATTTTTCGGGCTGATGCTGGTGGGGATTATCTCGGCCATTATCTGGGAGTTACGGGAGAAAGAGCCGGTCGTCGATTTGCGCATGTTGAAGGACCGCAACTTTGCCATCGCTACGCTGGCGATGTTCTTTCTGGGATTTGTCTTGTACTCCAGTACCGTACTGATTCCACAGCTTTTACAGCAGCTGTTGGGCTATACGGCGGAGTCGGCGGGAAAGGCGCTGTCGCCCGGCGGAGCGGTGATTATGTGCATGATGCCGGTGGTGGGCTTACTTATCTCCAGGGTTGATACACGCATCCTTATTACCTTTGGATGCATCGTATCTGCTTCCGCACTATTTGTAATGGCCGGCTGGGACCTCGGGCTCGACTACGGGCATGCGGTACGCACCCGCATGCTGCAAAGTTTCGGGCTGGCGTTCCTGTTTATTCCTATCAACGTGGCGGCGTTCGCCTACGTGCCCCGCGAAAAAACAAATATGGGGACGGGCATCATCAACCTGGCCCGAAACATCGGGGCCAGCGTGGGGATCGCCACGGTCACGACCATGCTGCAGCGGCGCTCGCAGGTTCACCAGGCACAGCTAATGGATCGCGTGAACGATTACGGCTCAGCGTATCGCGGGATGCTGGGTGGCCTGCAGACCAAGCTGGTTGTTGCTGGTTCGAGCCTGTCGCACGCCACCTCGCAGGCGCAAACCATGATTTACAACACCGTGCAGCGGCAGGCCGCGATGATGGCGTTTATCGACAATTTCAAAATGCTGGGAGTCGTATTTTTCGCGGTGATTCCGATTTTGCTGATGATGAAAAAACCGCGGGCGCGGGCGGGCGCCGTGCCGGTGCACTAAGAAGATTTTGTGCGACGAGTTTTTAACGTTAATGGGGGACGACGATGGCGACACAAGCTGTAACACCAACTGCAACACTGGCTAACGCGCAAGTGCTGGCTGGGCAATGGGACGAGCAAAAGCTGATTCGCGCCGGACAACGAGGCGACTCGCAAGCCGTGGAGGCGCTATTCCGCCGCTACCAGCGCCCGTTGTTTCAGACTGCGTTGCGCGTGCTCGGAAACGCTGAAGACGCGGAGGACGCTCTGCAGGACGGACTTTTGTCGGCGTATCGGAACTTGAAAAGGTTCGAAGGGCGCTCGCAATTTTCCACTTGGCTGACGCGCATCGTGATTAACGCCGCGCTGATGCGGCGGAGAAGCGCAAAAGCTCGCCCAGCGGTGTCGCTGGATGAGAGGCCTCGTGAAGACGAGCTGCCGGCCTCGGAACGGTTCGCGGATAGTGGGCCAAATCCGGAACAGGTATTCGTGAGCACCGAGTTGCGCGAAATAATCAGCGAAAACCTGGATGAGCTTTCACCTTTGCTGCGCACCGCGTTTGTTTTGCGCGATGTGCAGGGCTACTCCACCGGTGAAGCTGCGAAGAAGCTCGGAGTAACTGAGAACACTTTGAAAGCGCGCCTGTGGCGGGCACGGCATCAGCTTGCAGAACGGCTGGGCCGGCGCCTGCGCCGCATTAAGGCCGATGTAACCTGAAGCGAGGGACAAGGCCCGGCGATGATGGGTGGCGAGGCCTGCAGCTATTGCTGAGGTGGCATCCATAGAAAGTTCACCCCAATGAGTGACCAGTTATTGAAAGTGTTCTGCTCCACGGGGGCGAATGCGTCCATGGCTCGAGGGAGTTGTGCAAAAACGGCTCGAAAAACAGTGCCGAGAAGCCAGTAAAATCCAGTTGCAGGCGTCAAAATACGACGTCGTCAGTCATGATCGCCTGGTCAAGCAACCTCTTCCCCCGCGACTAAAGATGACCTGACATTGATCGGTATCGCGCGTCCATTTGGCGAAAACGAGCATGGCCGCGAAGCCTTTTGTGTTTCTGACTGCTTCCGCGGCTGCGAAGGAAAGAAGCGGCGAGAGCATCGGTGTGGACATCGTGGTGCAGAGCAATTGAGGAGCACTCTTTTGTTCATGGCAGTGAGGCTCCTTGATCTGTCGCGCATCTGGCGTCAAAGATTAGCTGAAATTGCGATTCGCCGCGGTCATTTTCCCGACCAGTGCATGAGCAAATCGCCAGAAGTCACCGACTTTCTCCCGGCGCATTTCTCGTACCGCTGAGCCGGCGTAACACGCCTTGGGCTGCTTCCACGCCATGAAATTGCGCTTCCTCAAAGATGGAAATGCCGCTAAGGTCGGAGTTCGCAAAAAGAATCCGCTGGTCCCGGCGTTTCAGTTTCACGCGTTCTTCGGATGAGATTGTTCCGGGCACGGGCCGCACCATGGCGTGGCCCATGCGCATGATGTCCATGCGCGATACGCACTGGCGAATATCTTTGTGAACGCGCTCCAGATCTTTCAGTATCGCTTCCTTCCAAACATTCCAATCGCTGCTCAACAGAGTCTGGCGGTTTTGCGATGGCGTTCCATCAGCCAGCGCCCAATAAAAGGTCCATACCGTTCGATCGATATGCGTTCGCAGACTCTGATGCGTGGCATCGACGTATCCAAGCGTAGGGGAGTCCAGGAACACCGTGTCCCAGGAAGGTTCGGCTCCGCGAGGGACGGGAAGGCGTTCCAGTGTGAGATTGGCGGTCAGCCACGGGGAATAAACAAAAGTTTTGAGCGGCGGGAAGTCATCGATAATGTACGGCGCTAGAAAAGTGGGAGCGGAAAAAATCACGAATTCCGCCTGATACTCAATTTCGCCGGCGAACACGCTGGCGCCGCGCGCGGTCGGCATAATTTTGTTAACCATCTGATCGGTGCGCACATTTTCGTGCACGCGTTCCAGCAGACGTTTGGTAATCCAGCCATTGCCTTCCGGCCAGGTCAGCGGCCCCTTTTCTTCAGCTTCGCGCGAAGAAAAATAATGAATGCCGGCCCACGCGGAAGTATCTCTGGCCAGCGCGCCGTAATCGTCACGGCAGGCGTAGTTCATGTACCAGTTTAGAAGCCGGGAATCGAAGCCTTGCGCCGCGAGCCAATCTGTAAAAGATGTTTGATCCAGTTCCGCGAATTTATTGGAGTAGCCAATTTCCAGCGGAACGGTAAACGCGTTGCTGGCCCGATATTTTGCAAAAGCTTCCTCCAGGCGCTGAAATTGTTCACGATCTTTTTGCGTCAAGCCGACGGAAGGTTCAATCCCGTCCTGCCAGCGGCCGTAAAGAAACAAGCGCTCTTGCGGCGCAAAAGCCAGGTAGCGCTCTTCCCATTGGCCATCCTGAAGTACACCGAGGTCGGTGAAAAGTTCGCGTACGTATTCGGCTTTCGGCCCGGGAATCGGAACGTAATGGGCGGCCCAGGGATACGCGGTGATTTCGTTCTCTCCGAAGCGGGCATTGCCGCCCGCTTGCGCATTCATTTCCAGCAGAACGAAGTCGTTGAATCCTCTCTTCCGCAGCCGCCAGGCAGCGCTCAGGCCTGAAATTCCGCCGCCGACAATCACCAAGGGAGTTTTTATGGTTTGCCGTGCCGGAGAAAATCGCTTTCGATCTCGAAGTAAGTGGCCCGCAGCCACGGATTCGTTTACAAACGACCCTTCAATCTTCTTTTCACTTTTGAGCGACAGACCGATCAGCGCCGCGCTGCTCGTGCCCAGAAACTGGCGGCGACCAATCTTCAATGGCTGATGTCCTTCCAGTCGTTTTCATAAGTCCGGACGAGCACCTGGGTGTTGAGTTGGTTGGCCGGCATGGGTACCGGCCCCATGTCGGGTGGAAATTGGAAAAGGAGTGGAATGCCTTCTGGATTCAAAAATCGCAGTGCCGAGGGAATCGAAGTGGGGGCGACATATTCGTGCGTGCCGGCCAAAACAAAACCCCACTCGCCGAACGAAGGCACATACACGTGGTAAGGAAAAGTTTGGAGTCCCGACTTGTGAAGCGTTTCGACAATACACCAGAAAGAATCGCGCGCGAACATCGGCGAAGTGCTTTGCACCACCATAAATCCCTGGGCACTGAGATGCCGCGCCACCGCTCTGTAAAACGCCGTGGTGTACAACTTGCCGAGCGCATAATTCGTGGGATCCGGAAAATCGATCACGATAAAGTCAAAGCTTTGGGTGTTCTGGTCCACCCACGGGAAAGCATCCGCGTTGATTACCTGCAAGCGCGGTGAGGAAAGCGACTTCTGATTGAGAGTGGTCAGCATCGATTGGGTGGAAAACAGCTTGGTCATTTCGGGATCAAGATCCACAAGAGTGACCTTGTCGACCTGCGGGTACTTCAAAATTTCCCGCACAGCCAGGCCATCACCCCCGCCCAGCACCAAAACCGTTTTGGCGAACGGTACAGCCGCGAGCCCCGGATGCACCAGAGCCTCGTGGTAACGATATTCGTCGCGTGAGCTGAACTGCAGGTGACTGTTCAGGAAAAGCCGCAGGTCATCCTTGAAGCGGGTCAACACGATGTGCTGGTAGCGCGTATCCCGCGCGAAAATAATGTCATCAGCATAAATGTTATCTTCCGCCGTCGCGGTGATTTGTTTGGCTTTAACGATCCCGCCGGCCAGAAGGCAGAGCACCACGAAGCACGCAGCTCGCAGTGTTCGCTTTTCCATCAACTGAGGCGCAAACAAAAATGTGGACCATAGCGCGACGCCTGCGTTGATCAACCCAAAAAGCAGCGCGGAACGAATCAAGCCTAAGTGGGGAATCAGCAGAATTGGAAACAGCAGCGAAGCCCCCAACGCGCCGAGATAATCGAACGTCAGTATATGCGCCACCACATCGCGAAACGAATAACGGTCTTTCACGATACGCATCAGCAGCGGTATTTCGAGACCCACCAGAACGCCCATGACTATTACCAGGGCGTAGAGCACTACATGAAATCCTTCGGTAAACGCAAACGCCCACATTAACGCCGCAGACGAAAATCCTCCAACGACTCCCAGCATCAATTCGATCCAGATAAATCGCTGGATCAATCCTTTATTCAGATACCGCGAAAGCGCACTGCCCAGCCCCATGGCAAAGAGATAAGTTCCGATCACCGTGGAAAACTGAAAGACGCTGTCGCCGACGAGGTAGCTCGCGATCGTGCCGGCGATCAGTTCATAAATGAGGCCGCAGGCCGCCACCAGCAGCACGGTGAGAAAAAGCAGAATATTCATAGGTCAGTGAATCGCGGAGGCAATGATGATGCAAATGCCGATAGACATGGCGCCCAAGAGAACGGCCAGCGCCAGATTGTGCTCTTGCACGATCTCCTTCCACAGATGGTAAGGAGTCACCTTGTCCATGATCACAAAGGCGATCACGAACACCAGCAATCCGATAAATGTAAACACCAGCGCGCTGAGAATATTCGCGACCGGAATCAAATTCATGTTATTTGCCTCCAGTGTAGTGGTGATAGCCGCTGTAAACGGAGCGGTAGGACCCGGGATTGTCGCGCACAGATTTCGGAACGTTTTTCAGTTGATTCATGGTGTCAAGACTCCATCCGTTATATTGCGCGTAGCCGACGGTGGCCAGGATCAGCAGCCCGTACAACATATATATTTGGCGAAACATTAATTACCCTCCGCAATGATGGGGGAATGGGGATGGTCGCTCTCCGACCACCGTGATTTCTCGAAGCTGGCTGACCGCCAGGTAATTAGAATGGCGGGGATCAGCAACGCCAGGAATCCAATTCCGTAAAAACTACTGACAGGCACATCCCGCCGCACTTCCACGGTGTAGGTGACCGGGGGATGCACAGTATCAGCTTCCGGTTCGATACGCAGATAGTATTGGCCCGGAGGTACGGATGGCACGACTATAGCGGCGTTCCGACTGCCTTCCGTCCAAGACCCGTCGCTGTCGTAGCCAGAATAAAAACTGACCTCACGGCCAAAATCCCAGGCCTGTCCAGTATCTTGATTGATCAATGCGTAGTTGAGATAGATCCAGTTGTTTTGCAAGTCCGTGGAAGTGGTCACTTCCACATTCGAAGGGCGGCCGCCAAGCTCGAACGTATTGGTCACAAACGATGCTTCGGCTCGTGGGTAGCCGCTTGTGAATCGATAGGCTCCTTGGAACACGGAACTATTCATCGCGAACAAATCGAAACCAATCATCATCACCAGCAAGCCGAACGCCAGCGCCGCAAATCCAATCCATACCGCTTTAAGATTGGCGCTGAACGGCGATGGCTCATTTTCATAGACGCCAATCGCCGGAGGCGGGCTTCCGGAAAGATTGAAAGCTTTCCATACGTCTCGCCCGGGAACGTATTCGCCGATCGACCAGGTGACCTCTCCTGCCATTTTCTCGCCGGACAGCACCCGCGGTGGATGCACGTAGTCAGTTACGCTCGCTCGTTCCCCCACGCGCACCTGCCAGGGAAACTCTCCGAGTACAAAATCCGTGTTGGCGTCGGCGCTTTGGAAGTGCTGATAGCTTTCGCCAAGGTAATTCACTCGGGGAGAAATGTTGAAGCTGGAGCTCATCGACGGAAGTTCTTTGCAGATGGAAATATCGTTCCAATGGCCCTGGTATTCCGTCAGGTAACGAAATCCTTTATAAGGATTGAAAAGAATGTATTCGTGCCAATGATACTCAACGAGATCTACGGTAATAGTGCGGCGTTCGAACCCTATGACTTCGTAATCGGTTCCTCGAATTTTCCCCCGGGTGCCCAGCGGAATGAGAGGCGGGTCTGAGGAGACAATTCGATGGAATGTCTGAATGATTTGCAGTTTGGGGTCTTGGGCATCCAGAATGGAACCACAGCCTTCGCACACCACCGACGAAGCCTGACCAAGGGCTCGCAAGGTAATGGAGCCGCCACAGTTAGGACAATGCAGGCCGGAGACCCGAGGCTGGGGACCACCCCCAGGCGGGGGCTCGGGATTCATGACCAGCCCTCAAATTCGCGAAGATTTTTCAGCTTAAGATCCTCAAACTCGACAAATTCGCCGAGATACAACGCCGGCTCAGCGTCGCTGTAATCCAGCGTGGCAAATTTTCTGCTCGACGAGCGCAGGTCGGCAAAAACCATGTCGCTTTTATCCCAGAACTTAAAAGGCAGCTCGCCTTCGACTCCGCGGAAATAAGCCTGCGTAATAACGCTCAAGGTGTAAGTCGTTCCGTCCCACGTTAACTCGCGCCCAACCTCCAGCTGGGATTCTCGCGGAAGGGCTTGCCCAGCCGATGGTTTCGCTGAGAACGACACGCCGTACTCTTCCTGCGCGTCGGAAAGCCAGCCGCTGCCTCCGTCATTCATCATCAAATGCCATTCATTCCAGCCGCCCTGATCGTATTCATAAAGGATGCGGCCGATCACCACGAATGATTTGTTGCGATAAACGCCTTCGGCGTTGATTTGAATGGGAGAAATATCCGGCGGCAGGTCCGCAGCTTTGCCAAGCACCTGCAGATCGATGTCGGTGCGTACCAAAACACTTTTGCAATAGTCGCAAACGGTTTGCACACTGCTGGACCACTTGAAAACGATTTTGGCGCCGCAATTCGGACACGTCGCGGTTGGTGGCGTCATGCAGCGGTCCTCGAGAGAGTGTGCGCCAATTTATTTCCAGTTATTTCACGGCTGCCCGTACGGCGGGAAATTCATAAGAACGCTGCACGCTGCGCACGGAAACTTCGCTGGCGTTCAAACGATCGCGCAGTTCTTCCTCGAATTTCCACTTGGCGCGAGGGACGCAACAAAACAAGTTCAGGCAAAGCGAACCATGCTCCGGAAACGTGTGGCAAGCGAGGTGAGATTCGGAAAGCAGGTATAAGCCGGTAATTCCGCCACTGCCGGGAAACTCGTGCCACAACGGCGCGCCGATCGGCCGCAGTTGCAAATCCGCGATAAGCGCATCGAATAATTGTTGCAGTGCGCGCCGGTCACGCAGCGACGCCACGGAACAACCCCAGGCTTCCACAATCCATTCGATCCCGTGCATGTCGATGAGCGATTATCCTTGCGGCTTCCCGCACTCTGGACAGAACTTGCTGGTGCGCGGAATCGGTTTCCCGCAAGCCTGGCAAAATCTTGTTTCCGCCGACGGCGTCGTTGTTGGGGCTGCCGCACCACCTTCGGAAGAACCAGACGTTCCCGAACCGCTCGCGATTCCTTTTTTCACCGCGTCCATCATTGCTTGCCCGATCGCGACGCCCGCTCCCAGCCCCGCACCTACGCCCACGCCTCCACCACCTTCATTTCCCGCAGCAATGGGAATCGATTGCGCCACTTCATATTGCGTAAAGCGGCCCATGTCTCCGACTATGTTCATGCTGATGCGCTGGTCGAGAACTTTCTGCAATTCTTCCGGCAAGGACAGGTTCTCCACAACAAACGTGTCTAGCACCAGACCATATTCCTCAAACGCGGGAGCGGTCTGCGATTTGATTTTTTCTCCCAGGGCTGCCTGATTTGCGGCCATATCGAGGAACGGAACCTGACTGACCGCAAACGCATCGGTCATTCTGGCCACAATGGTGTTGCGCAGTTGGCCCTCGAGATCACCCACGGAATACACATCGCGCGTTCCGCTGACCTTGCTGTAAAACGTCTTCGCATCCTTGATGTGATACGAATAAATCCCAAAACCACGCAAGCGGATCGCGCCAAACTCCTTGTCGCGGATAGTAATCGGATTGGGCGTGCCCCAATGCTGATCGGTTTGCGTTCGCGCGGAAAAGAAATACACATCGGACTTGAACGGCGACTGGAACGCCTTATCCCAATTCCGCAAATACGTCAGGATCGGAAGGGTCTGCGTATTCAGCGTGTACAGACCAGGACCAAACGCATCCGCAGCGCGCCCTTCGTTCACAAAAAGCGCCAACTGCGAATCGCGCACCGTCAACTTCCCGCCATTTTGGATTTCACGGTCCTGCATTGGGTAGCGGTACCCGAGAATGCCATCCTCGGGCTCGACCCAATCGATAACATCAATAAATTGTTTGGAGATAAAATCGCGGAGGCTCATGCCCCACCTCTTCTTGCGTGGTTCAACGCCATCGGAAACCGAACGAAAATGATGCTACGGTCCAGTGTTTCCACTGTCAATAAAAGTCTTTACAGAAGTTGGCAAGGGGGATTCGTCACACTGGATTCTAGACCCTTCGGCGAAGGCTTGCTGCAGGTTCGGGGCGGGTCGCGGTGTCACGCAATTTTTGCGGCAGGATACAGGCCGAGGACGCGGAGTTCGGCGGTGGCGCTCCGGACTTCGGCTAAGGCCCTATCTAGACTGCCGGAACGTTCGGACTCGAGGTCAAGAAAAAATTGATATTCCCAAGGACGGCCGTGGATCGGGCGACTCTCGATTTTTAGCAGATTCACTTCGTGACGCGCGAAAGGCTCGAGCGAAGCGAGTAAGGCACCGGGCCGATGCGCGAGACGCATGGCGATGGACATTTTATGGGCGTTGGACGGGGCCTGCGCAGCGGCTTGGCTTTGGGGCACGAGCAAAACGAAGCGCGTAAAATTTTCGGCGTTGTCCTGAACAGATTTGGCTATGATGACGCCGCGGTAATGGTCGGCGGCGCGTTGTCCGGCGATGGCGGCGAGAGATTTGTCCTGGCGCGCAAGAACTTCTCGCACGCTGGCCGCGGTATCTTCTGCCGGAACGCGTTTCCATGACGGGTGGTCATTGAAGAGATGCTCGCACTGCGCAAGCGCCATGGGATGAGACGCTACGGCGCGAATGTCCGCCAACGAAGCGCCCGGGCAACCGATAAGATGATGTTCGATGGGCAAGATTGTCTCGGCGACAATCTGCAAGGAACTTTCCAGAAGCAAATCGAACACTCGAACCACCGAGCCCGCCAGGCTGTTTTCGACTGGGACTAGCAGCGCATCAGCAGCCCCATCTTTTATCGCCGCAAATGTGGAATCGAAAGTAGCGCGCGGAACCGTGGTGATGGAGTCACCGAGAAGTTGAAAGGCGGCCGCCTCGCTAAAGGCGCCGGGCTCGCCTTGAAATGCTACACGCGTTTTCTGGAGTACCATGTCCATGCCGTTTCTGTGTCCGAATGTGCGCAGGCGATATAGCTCACCGCGCTTTGATGCGCCCTAGAGTATCAAGTATGATTTCGCGCAGCGCAGGAAAACAACATGGCCGTGATGGCGAGGATTAGATGAGTTACGTAGAGAAAAATCTAGTGCCCGGCGAGACGTTGCTATATCAAACGCGACATCATTGGATCGTGCTGATTGGGCCGCTGCTGATCGCCTTGCTAGTGGGTTTGCCAGGATTATTCCTGCTGTTCGAAGTCGCCGCAAAGCGCCCGGAAATCTATGATTATGTAACGCGCATGCCCGGCGGGGCGGAGACCCTGGTGGCTGCCGGCGGCGTGATGGTGGTCATAGGGCTGGCCATTCTGGCTTGGGGAATGACCAAGCGCAACGCCACGGAAATGGCGGTCACCAATCGCCGTGTGCTGATCAAAACCGGGTTGGGCAACCGCAGAACCCTGGACTTGATGCTGTCGCGAGTCGAAAGCATCGCCGTTCATGAAACGATGTGGGGGCGTACGCTGGGTTATGGCGATGTAGTGGTGCACGGCACCGGTGGAACGCCTGAATCGTTCGTTTTGATTTCGCACCCTCAGGAATTCCGTCGGCAAGTGCAACAACAAATCGGTACGCATGAGGTTGGTGGGATCAATGAAACCAAGCAGGCCTGAGCAAAACGAGTACGCACCTTTTTACGCCCGTTATATTGCGCTGGTACCCGGCGACGATGTGATGGCCGCGTTGGAAGCACAACGCCTGCATATGTTGCAGATGCTGTCGGCGCGCAGCGAACGTGAAGGTAACTTCCGGTACGCGCCCGACAAGTGGAGCGTCAAGGAAACTGTCGGGCACATCTCGGACACCGAGCGAGTTTTTACCTACCGCGCCATGCGCATCGCGCGTGGCGATAAAACCCCGCTGCCAGGGTTCGAACAGGACGATTATGTAAAGAACGGTAACTTTGGCGAACGACGCCTGGCCGATCTCGCCGAGGAGTTCGCGGCGGTGCGCAGCGGCAGCATCGCGCTATTCCGGTCGTTAAATGAGGCGGCCTGGGCGCGTCGCGGCATTGCCAGCGGCAAGGAAGTCAGCGTGCGGGCGTTGGCGTTCATGGTCGCTGGGCACGAGCTGCATCACCAGGGCATATTGGAAGAGCGCTATTTTGCGGCGATTCCGCGAGCCTGATCTCGACCTGGGTTATCTGGATCAGGCGCTTGCGATCGGGCCTGCCAGGCTTTTGGCCTCCTCTTTCAGCGGGTAGTAAGGGAGACCCAGGCGCCGCCCGCCAGTGCACTGGAGTGTGCTCTTGAAGGTGGCGAGCCTGGCCGCTCTGTAATCCTTTTTGTGGACTAAAAATAAAATAAATCAGGATGGTAGCCAGTGCGATGATAAATGCTCCGGCGATTAACCCGATGGCTTGAGCCTGCAGAGGGTCGGTAAACGATTCTGGCAGCAGATAAACTCCGCCGCCGAGAAAGATAACAGCGAGGAAACTACCCAAGCCTCCGAGAGTACGCGCCAGGGCCGTTCGAGCCAGCGCAACATTCCTGGCACGCATCGGGGAGAGCGAGTGATATTTAGCAGGTGTCGTATCGGGAGGCATGCACTATTCCTTCCGCGCATTCTGCAGGACCAGATCCGGCGCGAGTACATGCAGCGCATCTTGTTCGCGTTCCCCGAGAAAATCGAGGTAGCGAAAGACGGGTGAGTGGTAATGTTTTTTCATGACCGCGCCGCAGACGCAGTAAACACGGTCTACTTCTGCATCCCTACTTGTTCCGATGGATA
>DATHGV010000117.1:0-32516 GCA_035490135.1 Candidatus Methylomirabilota bacterium | reverse complement strand
TCGATGATGCTGGCGTGATTCAGGGCGTCGGAAAAAATCACATCGTTCTTATTCGCCAAGGATGTGAGCAAGCCAATGTTGGCAGCGTAGCCACTCCCAAAATACAAAGCTGATTCGCCGCCGGCGAATGCGGCGAATTCTTCTTCCAACTCAGTCCATACCGCGGCGTGGCCGGAGAGCAGGCGAGAGGCGGTGCCTCCGATTCGAGCATCCTTGGCCACGGCCTCGATTACATTTTGTTTCAGCGCCAGACTGTCCGCCAATCCCAGATAATCATTGGAGCAAAGATTTACGCCGGCGATTTCGACGAGCGTCCGGCGCTGGCTCCGCGATTCAAGTTCGCGCAGACCCGCTTGTAATTCCGCCAGCAGTGATTCGTTAAATTCAGATGGCATGCGATTCGAGTGGCTTCAATCCCAGGGTTTGCAGCAACCGTTCATCCTCGTCCGCGGCGGGGTTGGGAGTAGTCAGCAATTTTTCGCCGACAAAAATTGAATTCGCGCCTGCGAGAAAACATAGCGTCACGGCTTCGGGCGACAATTGCTTTCTTCCCGCGGCGAGGCGCACACGCGAAGCGGGCATCAGTACGCGAGCCGTGGCTATGGCGCGCACCATTTCGAGCGGATCGAGCGCGGGTTTCTCCGCCAGAGGTGTGCCGGCCACGCGCACCAGCATGTTGATCGGCACACTTTCCGGATGCGGTTCCAGTGTAGCAAGCTGATGTAATAAGCCGATGCGGTCTCGTTCGCTTTCGCCCATGCCCAGAATTCCGCCGCAACAAACGGTGATGCCCGCTTTGCGCACTGCAGCCAGAGTCCGCAAACGGTCGTCGTAGACGCGGGTGGTGATGATCGAGCCGTAAAATTCCGGTGAGGTATCTAAATTATGGTTATACGCGGAGAGGCCCGCCTGTTTAAGTCTGGTGGCCTGACTGTCCGTCAGCATGCCTAAAGTGCAGCAGACTTCCATGCCTAATGCGGAGACGCCACGCACCATTTCGAGCACGTTATCGAAGTCTTTGCCTTCCGGCGCTTGGCGCCAGGCCGCGCCCATGCAGAAGCGCGTCACACCGCGGCCGGCCGCTTCGCGAGCCACGGAGATAACATGTTGCGGGTCCAGCAATCCTTGACGTTCCACGTCGGCATCGTAATGCGCGCTTTGCGGACAATAAGCACAGTCTTCCGGGCAGCCGCCGGTTTTAATGGAAATTAGTTGGCAGGTCTGCACGCGGTCGGGCGCGTGAAATTGCCGATGAATCGTCTGCGCGCCGAAAATCAATTCAGGCAACGGAGTACGATAGATCGCAGAAACTTCTTCACGGCTCCAGTTGCTGCGAACCGGAGTGGTCGCGGCGTGATCGCGCCCGAGAGATACTGCGGTGGCGGACTGTGAAGATACGGATAGGTTTGCGCTCATAATCCCCGTGAAAGTTAATTGTATGACTGGCCTGGACCTGTGGGCCGAATTTAGAATGGCATGTTACCATCGCTGGACGGCAACGTCTTGAGATTCCAGGTGATTCATTCATCTTGGGCCTTTGGGACAAGTTACGTATTGCTAAACGCGGGATAAGCGGTTGGTGGTGGCGTCAGGGTGACTTCTCTACCCATCTACCGGCCGCGGTTTGACCGCTATCGTTGCTAAATGTTATAAATCAACGCTTTGTTGCCAGCCCGCGCAAAGCCTTTTCGCTCTCCCTGGGAGGGGTTCCGGGGATGGTCAGGCTAAGATAAACAGTACAAGATAGCCCGTGCAGATTTGGCGCAGGGCCCTGTTTTAAATTTGCGGGGTGCGCCGCGGGTGCGGCTGTACGGATAGAGAAAAGTGGTCGCGGAATCGTAGTACAGAGCGCTGGCTCTGAAACCATTGGTAATTTACGGAGGAATTGTTGATGTGCAACTGGTTCGATAATTTGTGTTCGCTCGCTCGCGGGCCCTTAAAAATAAGCGCCGGAGCGGCGTTTCTCTCGATGCTCGGCGGCGTATCAGCGCGTGCGCAGGAAGTTCAGGAGGCTGGTGGCGAGGCTAATCTAAAGCTGCCAGACCTGTCGCAAGTCTTCTTTCTTGGTATCGACGGGCACAAAATTCTCATGTTTGGGCTGATTTTCTGCGTGTTCGGGCTGATTTTCGGTTTGGCGATTTATAGCAAGCTCAAGAATCTGCCAGTACATAAATCGATGCGGGATATTTCCGAGCTGATTTACGAAACGTGCAAAACTTATTTGATCACGCAAGGTAAATTTATTCTGCTGCTGGAAATTTTTATCGCTATCGTAATCGTTCTTTATTTTGGTGTGCTGCTGAAATTCGAAGCCATGCGCGTTGTGATTATTTTGCTATTCAGCCTGGTGGGTATCGCGGGGAGTTACGGCGTGGCGTGGTTTGGGATTCGCGTTAACACCTTCGCGAATTCGCGCACGGCGTTTGCCAGCCTTCGTGGCAAGCCGTATCCGATTTATCACACGCCGCTACAGGCGGGCATGAGCATCGGGATGATGCTGATCAGCGTGGAGCTGCTGATCATGCTGTTTATTTTGCTGTTCATTCCGGGCGATTACGCGGGACCTTGCTTCATTGGCTTCGCTATTGGCGAATCGTTGGGCGCCGCCGCGCTGCGTATCGCGGGCGGAATATTTACAAAGATTGCCGATATTGGCTCCGATTTGATGAAGATTGTTTTCAAGATTAAGGAAGACGACGCGCGCAATCCTGGCGTCATCGCGGACTGTACCGGCGATAATGCCGGAGACTCTGTAGGGCCCAGCGCTGACGGCTTTGAAACTTACGGTGTAACGGGCGTGGCGCTGATCACGTTTATTTTGCTGGGCGTGTCGAGTCCCACGGTGCAGGTGCAATTGCTGGTGTGGATCTTCATCATGCGCATCGTGATGCTGATCGCCAGCGCCGCCGCGTATTTCATCAACGGAGCCATTGCCAAGGCTCGGTTCGGGAACGTCGATGAGATGAACTATGAGGCTCCCCTTACTTCGCTGGTGTGGATTACGTCCGTCGTTTCGATCGGATTCACCTACCTGGTTTCTTACTTGATCATTCCGTCGCTCGGTCAAGACACTACGCAATGGTGGAAGCTGGCGACGATCATTTCGTGCGGCACTTTGGCGGGCGCCATTATTCCCGAGCTGGTCAAGGTGTTTACGTCTACGGAGTCGCGGCACGTGCGAGAAGTGGTCAGCTCCGCGCAGGAAGGCGGGGCGTCGCTGGGCATTCTTTCCGGATTTGTGGCAGGAAATTTTTCGGCGTATTACATCGGGCTGGCCATGGTGGTGCTGATGTCCCTTGGCTATCTGATCAGCGAAATGGGACTGGCGACATTTATGATTGCCGCGCCGGTGTTTGCGTTTGGGTTGGTGGCGTTCGGCTTTTTGGGCATGGGGCCGGTGACCATTGCGGTGGATTCTTACGGCCCGGTGACGGACAACGCGCAATCTGTTTATGAGTTGTCCTTGATTGAGCAGATTCCTGGCATTCAGCAGGAGCTGAAGCGCGATTACAACATCGACGTGAATTTCGAACGCGCCAAGGAAATGCTGGAAGCCAACGACGGCGCGGGAAATACGTTTAAAGCTACGGCCAAGCCAGTGCTGATTGGGACCGCGGTAGTGGGCGCGACAACGATGATTTTTTCGATCATCATGGCGCTGACACATGGGCTGACGATGAACGTCAACAAGCTTTCGCTGTTGCATGCACCGTTCGTTCTTGGGCTCATTACCGGCGGCGCCATGATTTACTGGTTTACGGGGGCTTCCACGCAGGCGGTGACCACCGGAGCTTACCGCGCGGTGGAATTCATCAAGGCCAACATCCACCTGGAAGAAGCCAAGGCCGCAAGTATTGCGGACAGTAAAAAAGTGGTGGAGATCTGCACCAAGTACGCGCAGCGAGGCATGCTGAATATTTTTATTGCGGTATTTTTTGCGACGCTGTCGTTTGCGTTCGTGGAGCCGTTCTTTTTTATTGGGTATCTCTTCAGCATCGCGATTTTTGGCTTGTATCAAGCGATTTTCATGGCTAACGCCGGCGGGGCCTGGGATAACGCCAAGAAAATTGTCGAGGTCGAGCTCAAGCAAAAAGGTACGCCGCTACACGATGCGACGGTGGTTGGCGACACGGTAGGCGATCCTTTCAAGGACACTTCTTCGGTGGCGTTGAATCCGGTGATTAAATTTACGACGCTCTTCGGTTTGCTGGCGGTGGAGCTGGCCGTTCAGTTAACCGCCACGCAAGGATCAAACGTGACGCACGCGCTGGCAGCGGCGTTCTTCGCGGTTTCGTTTTTCTTCGTGTATCGCTCGTTCTACGGGATGCGCATCCGGCAGGAAGCTCACTAGAGCGGCGATTTTTTCTAAACCCAGGAACAAATGGCCATTCAGAAATCGAGTGGCTTTTTGTTTATGTCGATGGGAAGTAATACTTTAATTGTTCAGTAACTATAACATTATAGTAATAATGCAGGCATTCGAATTGCGCGTTCGAAAGACTCTCGAAATTGTCGGCGCTGCCATTCGAATGATGAAGTTTATTAGCGATTAATCACGAGAAAAACGGCCAGTGATGGCGGCCTGCACCCTTCTGCGATTGCTTAAGAATCGTAGGCTGGGCCACGGGGCGAGCCGCACTCTTTCCACAGCTTTTCCCAATTCCAGAGTCCGGACGTGATGTTGATCGGCAACGGGAAGCCGAGCTGATGCGCGAGCATGCAGACTTGGCCGCGATGATGAGCTTCGTGCGAAAGCATGTAGCAGAGCATTTCCACGCCAACTGGCCAAGGCTTAGCCCAGCCGTCTCTGTGAAACTTTTCGATGCGGCCACCACTAGCGCCGAGCGCTTCAGCGAGCATTTCCCCGCAGCGAGCGGCGCTCTCGGCCAATCCCGCACGGGCCTGCCGCGGCGTGCACTTCGTGCGGTGGAGTTGCCGCGGAACCTTCAGGTGTCCCGCAGTAAGCCTGACCCACTTCGCGCGGACGTTGTGCATGTGCGTGAAGATCGCGGCAATGGGGCGAGCTTTGCCGGGCGGTTTTGCTCTCCAGGCGCGCGGGTCGAGATGTTCGATAAGTACCTGGTTCATGCGGTCGTTGGCGGCAAATATCTGGGCTGCGGACCGGCCTAGTTGAGGTTGAGTTTTTATTTGGCGAATGGTCACGGCACTGGCCTAAACTGACTCGACCGTTAGCGGAAATCTCCGCCTGAGAGTGGCCACCAGAGCTTCGTCAGCGTGAGTGGAAACCATTTCCAAAGGAGAATGCCCTCTTGACCGCGCCAAGTAAAGGGTTGTCAGCAAGAGGAAGAAGGTTATCGCAAAGTTCGGCCACGCATTCAAGGCCCACTGCCCTTTCCAAGTGAGTTGAGCGGCGTGGGAAAAGGGTAGCAAATAAGGAATGGGCCATTGGTAGCCGTCGGGCCCGCGTGCGCCTAACAAATCTTCAATCAGATGCAAATGGAAACTTAGCAGTGCTAATAGTCCCGTCATCAATCTGTGATTTGCGACTGCAAAGCACACACTGGCTACGAATAGCCCGAAGGTAAGGTTGTGCAGTTGGTGGTGGTATAGCGTGAACCAAGCTAGCGGATGTGTCGAGTTCCAAGTAATCAACTCTGGGATGGCACCCAATCCGTCGATATCGGGCACTACTCCAGCGATGGTTACCAAAGCTCTTTCCTTACGGTTCAATGACGGAGAGCAATTAGCCACAACCCATCCCGTCAGAAAATGGGTTACAGGGCTCATTGCTGTCCTAGGCTGTTCATCAGTTTTGGGGGCTTCATGCTGCTTGTTTTGGATTCGATACTAGCTCAGATGTCTCTTTCTTAAAGGGCTTAACGTAGAGCCAGCGCATCAGAAGAAACCAGACCAACAGCACTCCCAAAAATCTGACTAGCTTGGGCAAAGCATCTTGAGGTGAGAAGTTCACTGGGATGGTCCGAGAGAGGCTGCCGTATTGCTTTCGGGAAATCCAGCTTGCGACTGGTGTAGCGAAGATTAGCGAAGATATTCACGAAGTGAACAATGTCTCCGGCAAGCAAGTAGCCTAAAGCGATCGCGCCAATATAGGTGTCTACCAACACATTCCTCCACCGCTCGGCCGCAGCGAGGCAGGCTAACGAATAGAACAAATACAATGCTGTGGCGAGTACCGTAGAGGAGTTGGTGATCGAACAAAGGCCAGAGGGAATACCACGGATCGCCACGGCTGTAACCAAAAAGTCGGCGGCTTGCACAAATGGCCACGACGATAACGCCCAGAACGCGTAATCGAGCGAGAAGAAGACAAGCGCTGCGGAGGCGACGTCACAGACGTGAGAGTCAGCCAGAACTTTACGAAGAGGAGGTTTCAAACTAACCTCGACGAATGTGGCGAACGTGCTTCCGAAATATTAAAAATATCGCGAACAGCATCGCCAAGAGTATGAACTGAATGGCGATTGAATGGCCCGTATACCAGCAAACAATGTCTGGAGCGTGATATTGACTTCCTCGTGTCGAGAGTGTTTGACCCGGTTGCAAACCGAAGGATGCTTGCGGAAGGAAATATTTGGCGCCGAATTCCAACAACAGAAATAGAAATGTATTCGCGAGGAGCGGCGAAGCAACGAACCATAAGATCAAGGGGTTGCTTGCCCACGAACTCGAGTCGCTGTCCTCCTACTCCCGGCATTGTTCCCTCATGGAATACTCTGGCAGATGCCGGGCGCATTTCGCTATTAGACCGCGTTGCGAGGGTTCCAACAATGAGCTGGTAGCGTGGTAGTATCACTCCTACCCAAGAAAGCAAGTCGCAGCGTCAGCAGAAAGCTGAAAATGGCGAGTTTGGAATCCGTTCGGGTGGCGGCGGGAGCTAGCGTCCCGAGTTCTACCTCAGCGTCCCTAGCCACTACGGTTACTTCGCGGCACTCTGCGCTCGTCCGCGTTACTCACTGGATCACCACGCTGTGCTTTTTTGCTCTGCTGGTCAGTGGAGTTGAAATTCTCATCTCTCACCCGCGGCTTTATTGGGGCGAGACCGGCAATGTGTTGACTACACCGTTGTTCAAAGTGCCGATTCCTGCGTCGAGAAACCTGGTACCGACCGGTTACGGGTACGTGCTGCCGGACCAGAATGGCTGGAGCCGCTACCTGCACTTTCAAGCGGCGTGGATTTTGATATTGACCGGCTTGCTGTACACCATCTCCATTTTGGTAACAGGGCATTTGCGAAAAGACTTGCTGCCAAGTAAGGCGGATCGTTCGTGGAGAACGTTTTCGACCGCAATCGTGAAACATTTGCGCTTCGAGCGGCCGACTGAGGCAGAGTCCTGGTCGTATAACGTGCTTCAGCGGCTCACTTACCTGTTTGTGATCTTGGTTCTTTTTCCGTTGGTAATTTGGACGGGGTTGGCGATGTCTCCGGCATTTGTTTCGGCGGTTCCCGTGGCGGTCACTTTATTGGGCGGCCAGCAATCGGCGCGCACGATACACTTTTTCGTTTCGGTATTTTTGGTGCTGTTCCTGTTGGTGCATGTGGTGATGATTTTTGTTGCGGGATTCTGGGGCCGTATGCGCGCGATGATTACCGGCCGGGCCGATACGCATACGGGGCGAACATGAGCGACCTCTCACGGCGGAGACTGATCATAGGCGGAGTGGCGGCCACTGCGGGCGTAGCGGGTTTGGGCGTGGCCGCGCGCATTGCGCAAAAATATGGACTCATTCCTCCGGATCATGGCGGACTCTACGGGCCGGGCGAAACGCTGACGTATGCTTCGCAGAGAGTGTTGACGAGACACTCGCTGGCGCGCGAGTTTCCGCAGTCGAAGATTTCGCATCCTCCGCTCGCGAACGAAATGCCGCCGCTGAATGATGCGTTCAAGCGGCTTCAGGCGGGAGGATTCGCGGACTGGCGGGTTTTGGTAGACGGCATGGTCGACCGGCCCGCATCATTTTCGCTTGCGCAGCTGAAAAGCTATCCGTCGCGCCGCCAGATTACTATGCTGCAGTGTGAAGAGGGTTGGTCGTATATCGCGGAGTGGATCGGCGTGCCTCTGTCGCACGTTCTGGATGCCGTGAGGGTCCGCCCGCAAGCCAGATACGTGGTGTACTTTTCGATCGATCCAGATTGGTGGGATAGCATCGATATGGCCGATGCATTGCATCCGCAGACTTTTCTCGCCTATGGGATGAATGGCGATGAACTTCCCGTGGGCAACGGCGGGCCGCTGCGCATCCGGCTACCGCGCCAGCTCGGCTACAAGAGCGTAAAATTCATCACCCGCCTTACGGTCACAGACAGCCTGAAAGGATTCGGCAAGGGTTCGGCCGCCGCGTCTCTAGAAGGAGGAAGTTACGCCTGGTATGCCGGAATCTGAGAGGCAGGCTTAGTTTTCGCGTGGCCCAACTTTGGGTCGTGGCATTACGCGCATTACGTCCGCAATGGTTAATCCGGCCTGTCCCCAGAAGAACCAACAGTCATCCGGGGTTGAAAGAAGCCCGAATTTGATTAGATAGTTCGCCGGGGGCCGCTTACTGTCGGACTCCCACCTTGAAATCGACATTGCAGAAGCGCCGACACGTTTGCCAAGTTCCGATTGACTTATTTTTAGACAAGCTCGCAGTGCGATAATTCTCTTTCCGAGATTCGGCTTTGACGATTCGTGAACTGAAGTTTTATCGGGCTTGGACGCCATCTAGCCCTCACAAGACAACAAGAGGATGCTACGCCTGGGAGTCCCAAGTCACGAAATGTGACAGTGCCAGCGATTCGGATGACTTGAAAACCTGCCTGAGGAGGTTGCAATGTCTGATGAAGAGTGGGTCAAAACACTTGCAGACGGCAGACAAGTTAAATTCACCTATCAAGAATTACCAGTGGACAGTGCATTTATCACCGCGCAAGTTGCGGGAAACGAGGTCGTCTATTCGGTCGTACTGACCAAAACAAAAAGACCGCTTAGTCGTGAAGATGTTGAAAGCCATTTTGCGGGCGAGCTTTCAAAGAAGTAGCCCTGAGGCTGCCCCATGCGGCCATTCTCAGTTAGGTTTGGTCTTTTGCGAAGAGCAACACCGATTTGGCGCGCGCGAGAAATTGATCCTCACTCACGCCTTCGCTGTGGAGTGGATGCACTAATTTAGGATAATTGCTGTCGGTCCAGCTCAGGTCATCCAGGCGATACACTCCATTTCCGGCAAGCTGGTATCCGTTTAGAACGGTGTGGTCCTCCGTACTCTCATCGTATTTCAGGAAGAGAAGGTATCGACTTGCAATCTCCGGCATCGAGTCCGCCCGCACGGCCCTAGTCAAGACCTTGCCGGACGGGAGACGAATCGCGCCGCCTTTGCGCTGGACGTCGATGGAATCGTTCGTGCGCAGATAAACGGTGTCGGAAGTCTTAATAATCGCTTGCAGCTTGACCTTGAATTCGGAATAGATGTCTCGCTTATCGTTGGACAAATAGGATTGTCCCGCGGTTATCGTCCCAACGACAACGACATCGCTAGCATCGAACGGCATCGGATCTTTCTTAGAGTGAGTTGCCGGCAACTCCACTAAACCGACTTCGCTATCCTCTCCTAGTTCGGGCAGATTTGGATTGGGGATGTTGTACCGCTCGCTTCTTCTGAATTGCAAAACGTCGCTGGAATTTGGCAAGGCCGCGTTGTAATCAGTGATTGGACCGCGACTGTATAGCGGTGGCGTTGCAGAAGGTGCAACTGGAGTTTGGCCAAAAAAAACCGCCGTAAAAAAGCACAGCAAAACTAGAACCGCAGCGGCATGAGTAATCAGGTTGCGGAGCATCATACTTTGCGATTTCGGGTCGGCCTTAAGTTTCACGCGATAAAACGTACCATCCCAGGAGGCAGACTCACAAGGCGTATACGCGAGACGAAACTCCAAGATGTTATGTTCTGATCAGGTTTTGATCAGGCCCGGGAAGCGGTGGGGGTTGTTGTCGAAACCGGGGAATACGGTGGCTAGATCTTTTACGCCGATGTGTTTAGTCAGAGTCTCGCCGAGGACGTAGCGGAAGTCGGTGGTTAGCGCGAGGTCGCGGCCGTCGTTTAGCTGATGATCGTCAAGGCCCGGCCATTTGCCATAGACTTTGCCACCTTTTACTTCGCCGCCCATGACGAACATGCAGTTGGCGTGGCCGTGATCGGTGCCGCGATTGCCGTTTTCCTTGGCGGTGCGGCCGAACTCGCTCATGGTAACTACGACGATGTCCTGCATGCGGTCGCCCATGTCCTGATGAAAAGCGGCGAGGGATTGGCCGAGGTCTTTGAGCAAATTGGAGAGCTGGCCCTGGACACCGCCTTCATTGACGTGATTGTCCCAGCCGCCGCAATCGACGAAGAGAACTTCCACGCCGACTTTGGCTTTCAGGAGCTGGCCGATTTGCTGCATGTTTTGTCCCAGGCGGCTGGTGGGATATTGCGCGCCATTTTCCGGCGGCAATTTGCTGGTGTCGATTTTGCTGAGCATGTTGATGGCTTCAAATGTTTCGGTGCCGGTGCCGTGCAGAGCGTGGTCCACGCTTTGTGAATACATGGCTTCGAAACCGCCCTGCACTACGTTGTTCATGGCCGCTGATTGCGGGATGACCTTGAAATTTTTTAAATCCGGCAGCGCGATGGCGCCGGCACTTCCCCGCAACATGCGCGGAAGATTTGGTCCCATGGCCACGGCGCGAAACGGCGAAGCATTTTCTTCGGGGACGGTTTGCAGCGCGCGGTCAAGCCAGCCGTCATCGGTGGCTTTGACCCCGGGCGTGCCTGACTCCATGAAGTCCTGAGCGTCGAAGTGCGAGCGGGTGGGATCGGGCGAACCGGCAGCGTGCACGATAGCCAATTGATTTTTGTGGAACAGCGGCTCGAGGGGCGCGAGGCTGGGATGCAAACCGAAATATCCATCGAGGGCGATGGCTGCCTCTCCTGTTGCGCCGCTTCGCGGCTGAGGAATGGCGATGGAGGGACGCAGGCGATAATAGTTTGGCTCCGCAAAAGGCACGACGATATTTAGGCCGTCGGCGGCACCTCGTTGAAACAGCACCACTAGCTGTTTCTTGTTGGGCATCGGTGTGGCGGCAACGGCGCGCTGCAAAAACGCCGGCATGGCGCTCAGGCCCACCATGGCTACGCCGCCTTGCTTCAAAAAATATCGCCGGGAAAATCTCATGTGCTGCTCCTTCGGTTGCAACTGCGACTAAACATTATCAAGTCAATATCAACGCAACGTCGAAATTGGGACTAGCGTCTCTGGAATTCCGGAGCGCCGAGGACCAAGCCGGTGACTACCCCAAGGTCAACTTTTTTTACTGGATCATCGAGCTTGGCCTGCAACACCTGGGGACTGTCCAATTGCTTTTGCAGCGTTTCTAACGTCGCGGGGCTGGCTTGGCCGCCTAGAAAAATTTGCAGCGCACGTTCGAGTGCGATCTTCGGCTCCGTGGCATCCACGCCGAGCAACGAACCGACGTCGGCTCGGGAACCACGCACTTTATTGCCCGCCAGCGTGAGCGAAAAATTCAGCCGGTTCAGTAGCGCGCCGGTATTGACCCAGGCTTCGGCGTTATCGGCGTAGCCAGTGGGGGGCTGGCATTGATAGAGCGGCTCGCCGATGCGCCCGACCCATTGCACCAGGGGCATGGCGGTATCTACGTCAGTGCCGAGCGCGCGGGCTGCGGATACGACCAGTTCGAACGGCGTTTTGATTTTTGCGCGGTAGGCTTCGCGGGACCAAAACTCCGACGAATAAATCATGGTGTGCATCACCGCGCGAATATCGCCGTCGCTGGATTCAAATGTTTTGGCCATCCGCGCGACCAATGGAGCCGGGGGATTATCGGACACAAATCGGCGCGCCAATTTTGTGGAGATGAATTTGGCGGTACTGGGGTGCTTCGCCAGCAACTCGATTGCTTTCTCGCCGTCTTTCCTTCCACCGGCGTGAATTTTCTTTTTCAAAACGATTTTCTGGTCGGGGTCGTGGAGCTTTTCGTCAAATTTAAATTGCGGATTCAGCCGGGGCTTGTCGATGGTCCATCCGGTGAAGCAGCGGGCGAGCTCGGTTACGTCTTTTTGGGTGTAGCCGCCTTCCACGCCCAAAGTGTGAAGCTCCATGAGTTCGCGGCCGTAATTTTCATTGAGGCCGCGGGCATTTTTCCTTGGCGGCTGGGGAGGGCGACCAAACCGGCCGCGATTCTGGCGCATGGCGCGCAGTGCGGCCTGGCGCTGCGCGGCGTTGGGATCGGCGCTTAAAAAATTATCCAGATAAAAAAGCATTGCGGGACTTTCAGCCGTGGCGGTGACTAAATCTTTGAACTTGCCCAAGGTATGTGGCTGAATTACATCGCGTTCGTAAGAAGTGAGGTACCACTTGTCTTCGCCTTTGGCGGCGTACACGTTGAAATGGTTGAACCAGAAATCATCCATCACCTGCTGCAATTGGCGCTCGCTGTAAATGGCGCGGGTCACCTTGGCCATGGCTAGTTCTTCAATCACGCGCTGCGGTTTTTTGCTGTCGTCGGCAATTACGCGTGGGACGGCGTTGGGATCGGGACCGCTTAAGACATTTCTTTTTCCAGCGCCCGGGGTAGTCAGGTTAGCGGCGACCTCGGGATTCGATACAGAGGGTTTCGTCTTCATGGAGACGGGGACGCTGGCCTTGTCTGCGACGTTTACTTCGGGGGAATTATTTGAAGCGGATTGTCCGACGGCCGCGGAGGAACTTGGCGGCGCCAGCGTGGTCGTCACGCTCCCATCGGGGGCGTTTTGCATGTCCTTATCTCTACTGCCGGTGGAACCGTTGTTCGCGAGTTGTGGATTGGAGTTCGCGGCCGCGTCTGCGCGTTGTTTGGCAGCCTGAATGGCGGCTTGCTTTGGCTGCGGATATTCTTCAATGAGTCGCGCCGAGGGCATCGAGAGCGTGGGAAGATTTTCGAGACGGGCATTCAGCGCTTTATCGTCAATGGAATTTGGGGCGAGTTGTTGATCGATCCACTTGGCCAATCCCATTTGCCGCACGCGCTCGAGATCACCGGGGCGCGGCCCGTAGGCGAGGCGGTTCATGGCGTGAAGAATGGCTTCATCGGCGGTGAGTTCCGTGATGGGTAAACCTTTTAGTGCGGGATCCTGTTTTGGTTTTTTGTCTTTCGCGGCGGCCGCGGGAATGGCGGCGATGGCGCCCACATCAACTCCCAAAGAGAATACGCAAGCAATCGACAAAAACGCCGCGAACAACGCTTTGGGGCGCAGGGAGACTGTCGCCACTTTCGTGCGACTGAAATTCTTCGGCAGCAGTTTTGCGTGGCTGGGCTTCATCCCTGCCCCATAAAAGATTAACCCTAGGAAGGTTGAGAAGTTGCAGGCTCGGCTGGGCTTGTGTCGAATGCGGCCCTTCCAGAAAGAGTGGAATGAGAAGGCGCCAAGGTCGCTGGTAGAACCCCCATGTGCATCGAGCTTCAAGGAGCCAATGGGCTCTCCGTGATTGCCTCGGTGGTCGACTCGCAGGGGGCCACAGGCGTCAGCAATGGCCAGCCCTTGCGAAGAACGAAATCGAGCCATGCGCCTGCCACTTGCGAAGTGAGGACGGCTGCCACAACCAAGGTTGTGTAAAACTGGGGGCTGATGATGCCGGCATCAAACGCCACGCTGGCCAACACGATGCCAGGTCCTCCACGCGCGTTGGTGGTAATAGCGAGATTAATCAGGTCCAATCCCCGAAACCCTGCGCACCGGCCAGCCAAGGATACGGAAAGAATCTTCACCACACAGCTTCCGAGGATGAACGTGCCAATCATCCACAACGACAAGCCTCGAATCAAATCGAGTTTCAACCCGACGATAGCGAAGTAAACCGGAATAAAGAACGCAAATGATACCTTCCCTATGGCATCAAGCGCTTCTGCAAACAGTCTCCGCTTCTTATGAACAACAGCAAACCCCGCGAGGAAGGCGGCAAAGACCAAGCTGACATCAAGGGCGCCCGCCACTACGCAATACGCAAGGAGGACGGCGATCGCATACGCGACCGGAGACTGTTTTGCGAAAACGTTGAACTTGGACTTGTTGAGACGCTTTACGATCCGCGGAACAATCGTCAAACCCAGCCCGAAGAACCCCACGGTGGTCAACAGGTGGTACGACATCTGTCGCGGGTTGAGAACTGTCTTGCCAGCCAGCGCTGTTGCCACGGCCAGAGCGAGCCAAAGCACGACGTCTTCTAACACCGCGACTCCGAGTACGAGACGGGCGAAACGAGTGTGAAGTATTTTTAGATCCGCGAAGATCTTGGAAACTACCGGAACCGACGTCACCGCAACGCCTACCGCAAGAATGATGATCAAGGAAATTCGGTTACCATTGGGGCCCGCCAAGGCCGGCCCAATCAGCCATGGGCCCAGTGCCAACCCAAGGACAAACGGAATACCCGTCCCAACAATTGCTAGCCAGCCCACTTCGTGGCGCTCTTCACGACTGAAGAGTTGTTGAGTTTCCGCGCCCGACAGGAACATGAGCAATAACAGCCCAAGCCAGTAGACGAAGTTGAGAATGCTTGCTTGGCGTTGAGTCGCTTCGAGAATCCAGAACGCGGACGGCAATCTGCCGAGGATAGCGGGACCCAATACCACGCCAGCCAAAATTTCACCGACAACCTTTGGCTGACGGAGCCTCATGAATAAATAGCCGAGCAACTGGGCAAGGGCAACCAGAAGCAAGAGGATAAACAGAACTGAAGTCAGATCGGAGTTCGACACGTGGCGTTTACCGTTGGTGAAGACCCTGCAACGTGATTACATGACGTCGAAGTCGACGATGCGATTGGGAGCTTTGTTGCCGGCGGCATCGACAGCCTGCATCACGAGGCAATAGGCGCCGGGAGCCAAGTCCTTAACATTGACTTTCAAGCCCACGGGCACCACCGGGTTTCCTTTTTGAATAAATGCGTCGGCAGTGACCACGCCGGTAAACATCACTTCTTTCTTGCTGGCGCGATCGAGAATGCGATACCCAAGGCCGATCTTCGGCGGGTTATCGGAAGTAAGTAATGGCTCGTAAATTTCCGAATACACAATCACGTTTTCATCGCGCTTGAAGCGGTTGGTCCCTGACGGCATGATTTGCAATCCGTGCACCACCAAAGGAGTGCGGTCTTCGAGCAGGGCGGCATCAAGGCTAGTGGGGATGTCCCCGAGTTTTTGGGCGTTATTGGCCAGGGCCACGCCGCCAAGGCTAAAGTGCTTTCCGTCGTAAGTATCGATTTGCAGCGGTGTTTCGAATTTTCCAAAAGCGTCGCCGCCGGCACTCAGCACCACCGTCAACTTGTACGTTCCGGGAGAGGCGTCAAACTGGTTTTCATAACGATACGGATTCTGGGTGAATTGCTTCCATTCATCCTTATCCAGATTGAGATTAACGGTGTCACTGAAACGCGCTCCCACCGATCCATCCGCGCGATAAGCGATGCCCAACACATTCAAGTTGGCGTTGTATTTTCCTTTCTCCTTATTGAAATGCACGGCATCGGCGGGAATTTCCATGGCAAGATTCACGCGCGCGACGTTTGCCGAAGTGTAAAAGTACGGAGCCTGCATACCGCCGTGGATCGAACCGGCTTGCGCAGCAGCGGCGCGGGATTCGAGTTGTTTTTCGACCGGCTTTCCTTCCAGGGTGTTGCCGGTTCTCACGTTGCAATATCCGCTGCGGGAGCGCACGTTCGTGCCGCCGCGGCTCAGCTTCACCTTCAGCGTGTGACACGCGCCTTCCGGGGTGTCGCTGGGTACATAACCCAAAATATAAAATTCACTTTGCTCCCGGCCGATGCGTTTCAAACCACCCAGAAGATCGTTGGTGTTGAAGATGGTGAATCCGCCAGTGCCTTCCGCCAGGGCCGCCAGGATTTGCTGATTCGTGGAGGCTGACGGCAGAAATGGCGGAACGATGGTGCGCGGCTGGTTATACGGCGAATTGAAATTAAAATTACTCGGACTGGTGGTTCTGGGCGCGGTTCCTGCTCCGGTGCCTGTCGTCCCACCCGTGCTGCGTCCGGTGCCAGTGCCTGTTCCTGTTCCTGTTCCGCCGGTAGTTCCCTTTCCGCCGGCTCCTCCGGTAGTTCCCTTTCCGCCGGCTCCTCCGGTGGTTCCTGTCCCGCCAGTGGTCCCACGCCCTCCGCCCGCGCCCGCACCTGCGCCGCCACCGCCGGGCCTTTGTGGATCGGGTTCGGCTGAGTTAGAAAAAGATGCGAGCACCAATTGCGGCTTTCCGCTGTGGGGTGTTCCGTTATTCGATCTTGCATCGGCGTGGTTCTTCGCCACTTCGATCACGGCGTCACCGGTATCGAGACGCGCGCTTCCGCCAGGCAGTCCGCCAACCAAACCGCGCGCGTCCAAAGCATAAATGGCCACGTTGGATTTGTTACAGGCGTCAATCGTCGCGGTCAGTTCCGATTGATTTTCCGGATTCAACGCGAACCCTCCGGAAAATAACACCAGCATTTTTCTGCCGGGCACAGTGCGCAAGTTCTTAGCGAGGCTGCGCACCGCGAGCAACACGCTGCGCGCGCCAAAATCGGCCTCGGCATTGCTAAGTGAGGAAAGGCCAGTCGAAGCAACCGTCACGGGCTGCACGTCGGGAACATTGGCGTTGGGATTTACGGACGAAGACTTCACGCCAGCCACCGCGGACCGCAGCAGGTCGGCGTTGGCGGTAAAATTTTGCACGATGCGCAGCGCGCCTCCAAAATCCACCACGGCCATTAAATGATCCCCGTCTGAGTTCGCGGCGATGAATTGATTCGCGGCATTGCGCGCCTGAATCTGGTCGGGAGTCTGCATGGTGGAATTATCGAAAAACAGAATTAGGTAGCGCTTTTGTCCGCTGGCTTGGATCGCAGGGTCCGAGCCGGTGGAAAAGCTGGAGATGGACTGCTCTTTGTTGTCTTCATACACTTTGAAATCGCTTTGCTTCAGGTCGCGGACGTACTCGCCTTTCTTGTCGGTCACTACGGTATCGACGAGGACCAAGCGCGATTCTTTTCTGATCACCACGGTGCTCTGCGGCGGTTCGGTGGGATTTTGCTGGGGTGATTGCGGCGCATCTTTTGGCGCGGCATCTTTAGGTGCCTCGACCGTGGGAGGTGCCGGGACCGGGGCGGGAGCATTATCCTGCTGTGCGCTCAGCCGGCCTTGGGAGAGCAGCAACCCCACTGGCAGCAAAACCGCCATCCAGCTCAGTCGCCTGACGCTTATTATCGTGTTCATGGCCATCGCTCCTGACTGCCAAATCAATTTGGAATGACGACCGCGCCGTTGCGCGCGGCCATTTGCGATCCTTCACCGTCACGGACTACTAATCGAACCATATAGGTGCCGGGCTTCACGTCGTAACTGGATTTCAAGGTGAGCCCCGAGCGGCTCAAACGGTTGTAAGTGGTGTCCAACAATTTCATCTGCACCGTTTTTTCGCCGCCGGTAACGAAGTTTCCGTTGTCGTCAAAAATGGCGGTGGCAATGGTGAGGATGTCGGCATTGCGGCCTGCCTCTTTCCGAAAATGAATACTTTTCACGTCGAAGTGCGTTAACACCGAGAGGCGCGCGGAGGTGGCATCTTTCTTGAAAAATTGGGTTTGCAAATCCACGGGTACGTCATGCAATTCTTCCTGTGAAAAAATGGCTTCGCGGATTTCCTGCTTGGCGGCTTCCACGGGATTGGGGATGGTTTTAGGCGCGTAATATCCGTTGCGGGCTTGAATGGAATATTTCTGTTTGCTGGTGAGCGAAACTTTCAGCCCGTGAAAGCGGCCGTCTACTTTTAGATTTTGCGGGGAAAATCCCAACAAGTAGGAAAGCGGCGGTGCGGCAACGGCTTCACGCAGGCCTTCGTCGAGATCGTTGCGATTGTGGAAGAAAGTGCCGCCGGTACCGTAAGCCAATTGTTCCAGTACCTGATCCTGGGCCATCTGCGCGGCCACGCGGTAAGTAGATTTGAAACCGCTGGTGCGCGGGGAATCGCGCGGAGGATCGGCGATGTCGCCAAGGAGATCGTCGGTGTAGAGTCCGCGAGCGTCGATGGTATTTATAACGATGCCGGCATGGCTGGCCCGGTCAATGAGGTCAGAAGTCTCCAACCAAAGAGTGCTGGGAATAAAACCTGGCGATACAAAAACCATCACGCGTTGGCCGGGCATGGCCGATAGCTGCTTGATGGCCTCTTCAATATGGCGGTAGGCATATTCAGTTTCCTGATCGCCTAGGGTCAAGACGCGCATGGAAGCGGACTGCGCCATTTGGTTGGCCTGCGCGATTTTCGTTTCGTCGCCATTGAAAGCGCATTGCACGGCATCTTCCGCGGCTATCGCCAAAGCTTGCGAGTCGCTCTTATTTTGAATGAGGTCGGCTTGGTAGTAGGTCACCTCCGGGCAGTCGTGGAATCCCGCGCCGCCAGTGGTGGGACGCGGCACGAGAGAATACAGAGATTTGGCCAGTTGATCGTGGTCGGCGGTGAACTGCAGGTGGAATTGGCCCGAGGCGCTAAACATGGCAACTCGATCGGAAGGCGCTAGGGCTCCGAATAGTCTCGTTGCGGCGTCACGCACCACGGTAGTGTCCTGCATGGACATATGCACGTCGTCGAACATCACGCCCACGAAGCGCTGAGGTAATTTCTTGGCCGCGGTCTGTACTTCCTCAGGCGTTACGGCTGATTCCTCATTGGCGGTCACGGTGGTGGCGGGCCTGAGAGCCTGGGATTCGGGAGTTTCGGAGCTGAAATATGTTATCGCTTGCGGCTTGCGGTTATCGAAGAGCTGAAAATCTTCCCTGCGCAGGTTGGTGACGACTTTGCCTTGGTTGTCGCGCACGACCACGCGGACCAACACGAGATTTACGCGGACTTTAAAGGTGGCCGGGCTGTCTTGACTGACCAGCTCAGAATTTTCCGCGGGCTGTTGGGCATTGGGAGATTTTGTTGCGTCCTGTTTGCCGTTTTCCTCCTGAGTAGGGGGCGCTTGGGCGGTGGCGGATCGAGGGGCGGCGGGTGCGGGAGCTGAAGAATTTTGCGCATGCAGCAACGAGCAAGAGCCGAACAATACGGTCATTGTCAGGAAAGAGAGGACGCGCCGAGCGAAAGGAAATTGCGGCATCTTGGGGCAACTCCTGCCCTTAGTCAAAAATCAAGCCCGCAGGAACTGGGTGGTAAACGCATCCACGGGGGTAACTAGTTTTAACTGTTGGCTCGACTATACGCCCCGGCGAATTTTGCTGTCAACGCGGGGCGAGCACCGGCAATTGGAGGGAACGAAACTGCCCTCTCGCGCCCCCGTGACGAGCTCTTTCGAGTTTGAATCGACGAATTGATACCCCTAGTTACATTTTATAGTAGCCAAGCTGCAAGTCATTGGAACCGATGAAATCGCTTCAACTGATCCGCGAAACTACAGTGTTCTTCTTATTGACTGAATGTTTACCTTAACCCATATTAACCCGGCACCATGTGGTAACGGTCGATGTTTGGAAAGGGAGAACCGTGATATCGGGAAATACGATTTATCGCGCCGCATTAATGGCGGCCTTATTCGCTCTGGTCGGGGTGGTCAGCACGAAGGCTGACAGCGTCACCGATCCCGGGACGAATGTGTCCTACACCATGACATCGTCGTTTGTGCCAGATAGCACGAACACCTTTGACGTGACGCTGACGATCGACGCTTCGCATTTTTTAACCCCTGATGGAACTACCACAGGATTCCTGTCTGCACTGGCGGTACAGTTTCCAGGAACTAACGACGCCGTTTTGTTAAGCACATCGGGCGGGCTGGAGCTCTGGGGAAAACAAAACCTGACGCCCAATGGGGCGTGCGACTATTCGACCATCAATGGATTGGGCGTTGGATTTACTTGTATTCCGAA
Source organism: Candidatus Methylomirabilota bacterium (assembly GCA_035490135.1). Lineage (GTDB taxonomy): Bacteria > Acidobacteriota > Terriglobia > Acidiferrales > UBA7541 > Acidiferrum. The sequence goes on along the minus strand of DATHGV010000117.1, from coordinate 12,621 downwards.
CACCAGCCCGAATACCGCCGGAGCGGTTCCCGCTAAGCTGACCTTTGTATTTGGAGTGCCTGTGTTGAATTCGTCAGCCAACATCTTTGCGCTCTATGCCGAGACCTCAAATGGGGCTGGCCTCATCGCGGGTGACACTATCATTGGCGAGACTCCCATCACAAGCATTCCCATTCAAAACACTAATTCAGGCGGAGGCACTGGGGGGACAAGTGGAAGAGGAGCAGGCGGCGGTACCACGGTTCCTGAGCCCGGCGTGCTTACGCTGTTGAGTATCGGGTTGATGGCCTGCGCTGTTTTCCACCGTGCTCTCATGGCGCTACCCAAAGTTTCCAGCATCTAGATTACAGCGAGTTCGAACTTGCAGCATCTTACCAGAACTGGCCTGACTCGACCTTGAAATCGGAGATCGTGAAAAACGTCCAGAACTGAACGTTCGTCCCGGTGGATCAGGTTTCCGATTAGCGACCTACCTAGTCAATGCACGGGGGAGATAGGCGATAGCTTCGCGGATTCGGTGGTGGCTTGCTTGAAGATGGGGATGTTGGGGTCGACGTCTTCCAAAGAGTGAGGAAGGCGTTGTCGGCGGCGTGGGGTAAGCAATAGTGTCCGATGAAATGGACCATGCGAAGATTGAGACTTTAGATTCGAGACTGGTTGCTGTCAGCGCTTGTTCGGGCTATGCGGCTGATCAGGCATCTGTATTGCTACCGACTAATCAATTTGCTGTCCGACAGAAGTGATTATTTTGTGCCCGTCATCCCACCAGGCCCCCTGTCGTTCGGCCCAGCGAACGACACGATTGAAAATCCCCTCGAGAATCTCTTTATCAGCGATTTCGATTTGGTCTGATGTACCAATGCGAGTGAGGTTTTTCATCAAGACAAGCAGTTCTTGTTGTATCAATCGTAACCCGATGAAGACGTCGGAGCCCTCGTTCTCCGCGCGCCGCCGTTCTGTCCAACGTAGGAGGCGATTGGTAATCGTGCCAAGCAGCTCTTTGTCAGCCATATCCATTTGTTCGAATTTGCAGACCACGACTGTGGTCCGGGCGAGCCCAATCGCTTCTTTTTGGGTCAATGGCAACGTGAAGGAGTTGCTCTCGGAAATGTCCCCCCTTACCTCGCTTTTTGAAAAACCAATGACGCACGTCCAAGACGACTCCTTGTGCCTTGACTCAGTTTTTTATCCGGTGAAGAGCCGGAGCGTACCATATGCGTATACTGAGACATATACGCAATCAAGCATCTACTCTAGGCTTGATTCTCGATGTGCGGTCTGCCACTTACGGTGTAAATGAGCGCGGCGAAGGCCGGAGTGGTGGGCACTTCGTGTGCGCAACGCAGGATTGGGTACGATGCACAAGCGAGAGATGTAAATTGAAATTCGGGTTGGAGGTGTTTTTTGCGAAGCTACATTTTGCGGATTTTGGCGTTTGCGCTGATGTATGTGGCGGCGGTTCCCTGCCGGGCACAGGATAAGGTGACGATTCTCTATGACGCGTTCGGGGAATCAAAAACGCTTACGAAGGATTGGGGATTTTCCGCGTTGGTGGAGCATGACGGAAAGCGGATTTTGTTTGATACCGGGAATGATGCAGGGAAATTTGAACACAACGTGAAGGCGCTGGGCGTAGACCTGACAAAGCTGGATCTTGTGGTGATCTCACATCGCCACGCAGATCACGCGACGGGGTTGAGATATGTGTTGAGCGTGAACCCCAACGTTACCGTGTATGTGCCCGCAGATGGAGCGAATGGATTCGGGGGAGCGCCGTTCCCAAAGGCGTTTCTGCGAGCAGATGAGAGTTTACCAGCGACGATGCGGTATTTCGGGGGAACGCAGCCAGAACATTTCACATCCGGCAAGCTGTATGATATGGGGAATTTTGTGTTGGTGAATCAATTGACAGAAGTAACGCCCGGAATTTTTCTGGTGCGAACAGTTTCGCAGAAGGAAGGAACGAAGGAATTGCCGGAATTGACGCTGGCGATCAAAGGACCAAATGGATTGCTGCTGGTGGACGGGTGCTCGCACGCGGGGATTGAAGCAATTCTGGAAGCGGCAAGCGCGGTGGATCCGAGGACGGAGATTGTGTTTGGGGGATTGCACTTGGTGACGACACCGGTGGAAGAGATAGATACGCTGGTGGAGAATCTAAAGACGAAATGGAAAGTGAAGAAAATTGCTCCGGGACATTGCACAGGTGAACCGGCGTTTGCGCGATTGAAAAAGACCTATGCGGAAAACTATTTGTACGCAGGGCTGGGGACGAAGCTGGAGGTCGTTCGGTAACGCGCCTATCAGGGCACTGATTTATCGCTACTCGTCCCCGATGACCGCCTCGGATCATTGCAGCTTTGCGTATTCGGTGGTGGCTTGCTGGAGGATGGGGATGTTGGGGTCGGCGTCTTTCCAGAGGAAGAGGAAGGCGTTGTACGCAGCGCGGGATTTGGCTGCGTCACCTGCCAGTGCGTGGGAGCGGGCGAGACCCAGAAGGGCTAGGGCACCGATGGGTTCGTTGGCCACCACACCTCGCCAATCGAGGATTTTTTGGAATTCGGCGGCGGCTTGCGTTCCCTGATGAGCAGCGAGAAAAGCCTGGCCTCGAACATAGACGGGGTAGAGGTTGGTCCAGAAGGTGGTGTTGCCGGGGATGCCTAGTTCGTAGGGTGCGGCGACGGTCAGTGCTTGAACAGCCTTCGCGAGATTTTCAGGGGAACGTTCAGGCGAACGATCACTCGAACTGTCGTGTTCAGGCAAACGATCAGACGAACGGTCAGTGGAGTTTAGAAAAAGCTGCGCGTGAAGAGTGGGCAGATAATTGAAGCGCACGACAGTGTCATCAGGAAAACGTTTCTGCAAATCTTCGGCGAGCGCTTGAGCGCGCGCCGAATCGCCGATTACCGCCAGCGCCAGGGCAGCAATATATTGCGCATCGCGGCCATTGGACTTTGCGAGCGTGTTAGCAACGTGTTGCCTGGCCTCCGGAACGTTTCCATAGAAAGCTTCCCAAAGCGCCGCGGCGGCTTCGCAACCAGCCTCCACCTCTTTTTCGCCGACACGATCGGCAGACGTTGCGGCCTGGCGAGACAACTCACGGGCGGCGGCGAGTTTGCCAGAATACGCAGCGGTGCTGGCTTCCAGGTAGAGCATGGCGTTTTCTTTTCCAGGTTTGCCGGAGGCCCACGAGACCTGCTGGGCCATGTTGGTCGTATCGTTCTTAAGAAAGGCGAGTAGATAGAGATGGATGCGCAGGCTTGCGGAATCGAGATTCTTTGACAAAGCTTCGTCGGCCGCAGCACGAGCTTCGTCGAGTCGATTTAAATGAAGTAAGGCCTCGACAAGATCGCCGGCATTCAGACTCTCCGAGGGGCCCAGACGGACGGATTCGCGAAATTCATTCAGAGATTTTTCATGCTGTCCGAGAGTTTGATAAACAACACCGAGGTTTAACGGGGGCACCTGCTCGCGGGGATAGATTTGTGCCCAGAGTTCGTAGGCCTGACGAGCCTTCTCCATGTCCCCGGTGACAAAGTGATAGTAGTGAGACTCGATGTAAAACTTTTCCCATTCACTGACTCGAGAGCGAAGATCGTAGGCTTTGTAGGTATTCTCGGCCGACAATTTCTTTTCGCCAATGTTGTGGTAAGAGGTCCCCAACATCGCATAGGCCATGGCGAATTTCGGGTCGAGCTCGATGGAATGCTTCAGCAGTGGGATCGCGGCGGTGTAGTCCCCTTTTCCCTGCATGGTCTGTCGCCCCATGCTGTAGGCCTGCAGCGCTTCGAGAGATGGGGTGGTGGCTTGTTCGATGGGAGTGTCCAGTTTCTGAACGGTCTTGAGAGATTCTCCGAGTTTTTCGCGCAATTTCGTGGAAGCTTCGCCGAGCGCTTTCAGGACGTTTTCTTTTCCGTTGGCGGTGACCTGTTCCTGAGCGAGGTAATCACCGGTCTGGCAATTCACGGCGTTAACACCGATGACGTACTGGGTGCCAAGGTTGGAAATGGAACCGCTCAAATAGGCTTTACTTCCGGCGCGCTGGCAGAGATCGGCGATGATCGCGGGTGAAAGTTTGGCGTCCGGGGGCCGGCCCATGAGCCGTAATGTTTGCTGAATACGCTGGTCGGAGACCAAGCTTAAGAAAGGTGACTGCTGCAATTGAGCGGCCAGGCCTTGACGCAGGGTGTCATCAAAAATGGGGTCGCCGGTTTTGTTGCTAAAGTCCGCGAGGACGATGGTATCCATGCGGCTCAAGGCATGAGCGGGGCGCGCGGCGTAATACCAAGCGACGAGAATTAAAAGAACTACGAGCAACGCGCTTCCGGCTGCGAGTTCTTTCCAACGAAAGCGAGATGGTCGAGGCTGAGGAACAAAGTCAGATCGCGTTATGTTGCCGGATTCCACCTCGCGTTTGAGCTGTTGCAAATCTGAGCGAGCTGCCGCGGCGGTGGAATATCGCTGCGTTCTATCTTTTTCGAGGCACTTGTTGATGATTTCTTCCAGCCAGAGGGGAATTTGAGGATTTGCGATTCGAATGGAAACGGGAGCGCGGGTGAGAATGGATTCGATAATTACTCCACCAGTGCGGCCGCCGAAAGCTTGCTGCCCAGTAGACATTTCATAGAGGAGTAGACCAAAAGCGAAAATGTCGGTGCGCGCGTCGAGGTCATCACCGCGAATTTGCTCCGGCGACATGTACGCGGGAGTGCCACTGATGACACCGACAAGGGAGACGGCTTCCTGCGACTGTTTGGAGGGCGAAGCTGAAGAATCGAGATGGGGAAGCTCTTTGGGAAGAAGCTTGGCCAAACCGAAATCCAGGACTTTCGCTTGGCCGCGTTTGGTAACGAATATGTTGGAAGGCTTGATGTCCCGATGAATGATGCCTTGGGCGTGTGCGACATCGAGAGCGTCGGCAATTTGAATGCCGAGATCGAGGATGTGCTCGATGGAGAGAGGCTGGCGTTGGATGTGTTGACTGAGTGTTTCACCGTCAATGAATTCCATGACGATGAAAGAGCGGTGATCCTGTTCCCCAACATCGTAGATGGTGCAAATGCCGGGATGATTGAGGGCGGAAGCGGCATGCGCTTCACGGCGGAAACGCTCCAGAGCCTGAGCATCCTGTTCCATGTTATCGGGGAGGAATTTCAGAGCGACGACGCGGTCAAGGCGGATGTCCAAGGCCTTGTAGACGACACCCATTCCGCCAGCACCGAGTTTTTCCAGGATGCGATAGTGAGAAATGGTCCCGTCAATCATTGGCGAGCCCGTCGTTTAAATTCGACGATTCAAATCACAGGGTCTGATCGTTAAGAGTGGCATCGCCAGCGGCTTTGGGCCTGTCGACTTTGGGGGGCTTCGGCGATCCCAGCATATGGAGGACGCGGGCGCCATCTCCGTAGGCGTTCAAGTCGAGTAGCGGTTCCAGTTCAAAGGTTACGTTTTTGCTACAAACAGTGCACATCAGCGCGCCATATGCCGCGCCATCTTTCGGCACGAAGATGTTGTAGCGCATGACGCGGTCGCAGCAGACGGGAACCCAGACGTTGGTAGATTGAGCTGGACTCATGAGTCACCCATGCAAAAGCAATTGCCCCGGATTGTACACCGAAAGCCGGTTGGCTGGTGGGTATCTGAAATATTGGATTGGCATTGCGTATCTCGTTTCGGGGATTTTTTTGTCAACGCACCCCAAGGGCATACTTTTGCAGAACTATTTTGCTTAGCTTCTACGCTTGAAACTCCGTCCTATTCGTCGGTCCATACGAAGTTTTAGTGGTTATCGCATTCCGGCGCTGCAAGGTGTACCATGCCGGCAGTTCTAGGCCCACTTTCCTCGGAGTGGAGTTGGCCATGTTTGTCCGTATCCAGACGGGCCCCCTCGTAATCTTAGTGTTAGTTTGCTGTTCACTCCTGCCTGCTGCTTACGCCACAGAGTCGGCACCGGCCCTCGGCTGGCAAGAAAAAGAAAACTCCTCGATGAAGGCTGCAGCTGATGTCCGGCTGGAGTCGAAGGCGGAAAAGACCGCACCGGCAGTGGCGCCCGCCGTGCTCGCTCCTAATGCGCAAAAGCAAATAGGGAAGGCACTGGAAGCGCTGCGGGCCAACAAACTTCGTAAGGCGCGAAGTCACCTTGATGCTGCATATCGACTTGCTCCAAGCAGCGCGGACGTCAACTACATCTTCGGCGTTTACTCGTCTCAAGCGAATAATCTGGATCAGGCAAAGTCCTATTGGACAAAGGCGCTGGAGATCAATCCCAAGCACCTAAATGCGCTGCTTTCTTTGGGCGACCTGCTGTTGCGCGGAAAAAAAACAGACGAAGCGTTGCCGCTGTTGAAGCGAGCCACGGAAGCGGAGCCCTCTTCCTGGCGTAGCCATGCGCTTCTCTGCCACGCATTGTTAATGCAAGGGTCGCTCGACGAAGCCATCGAGCAAGCCGAACGCGCGCTGGAGTTGGGGCACGGTCCGGCAACGATTATTGAGCCGCTACTCGCTACGGCTTTGGCGGGACGCGGTGACACGAAGCGAGCAATCAGCGTTCTGCAAGGATTTCTGAAGGAGCACCCTGCGGATGCCACAGCAAAGGAACAACTACAGGGCCTGCAAACTTCGCAGGTAGCGGTGGCGAAGAAACAGGACGTGGTCACCGCAAATCAGACAGGGTGGCAGGATATAGCGAACGAGGTCCCTGAGATAGAAGTTGCGTATTTGCAGACTTCCCGATTGCCGGTTGGCAGCGGCCCAACGCCAACCAGCGCAAATGATATCGTGGTGCCGGATTTGATTCCCGCCGTCAGCTCGATGCCTATACCCTCGGCTGGCAACGGCCCAGCCGCAAAGGGCGCAAACGAGATAGTGGTGCCAGATTTGATTCCAGGCGTGACCTCGATGCCGCTACCCTCCAACTGGCTGCCGCCTGATCTGGACGACAGAGTGCCGCCGGTGGAACCTGACGCGGCGTGCGCTTTGGACGATGTGCTGCAAAAAGCCGGCGAGCGGATACAGGAATTTGTAACTAACGTTGACCGATTCACTGCGACGGAATCGTTGAAACATGAATCGATCAATAGATGGGGATTTGCAGCCCCTTCAGAAACGCGGAAGTTCGACTACGTGGTTTCTGTGGAAGAAATCCGGCCTGGCTACCTGGGTGTGCAAGAATATCGTAGCAGACATGGTTCGGGGGAGGATTTTCCGGACGGAGTGGCAACAAACGGATTGCCGGCGCTCGTCCTGATATTCCATCCATACAATACGGGATCCTTTGAAATGACGTGCGAGGGACTTGCGCGGTGGAATGGGGCCCTTGGGTGGCAAGTGCATTTCCGCCAAAGGAGCGATAGGCCAAATACGATTCGCTCATACCGGATCGGTAGTAATGGCCCGTCGTACCCAGTAGCGCTGAAGGGGCGTGCTTGGATTGCAGCGGACAGCTACCAAATCCTGAGGCTAGAAACCGATCTGATCGCGCCGCTGCCGGAAATCCGCCTGGCGACGGATCGCGCAATTATTGAGTATGGCCCGGTCCATTTCCGAGAGGGTAATGTGGATATGTGGCTGCCACAGAGCGCGGAATTGTATTACGACTGGAGAGGACGACGCAGCCACCGGCGTCATAGTTTCAGCAACTATCTGCTCTTCTCAGTGGGGGACAAGCAACGTATTTCTGTGCCTAAGATCGAGGATGAGTCGGCTTCCAACCAGCCGTTGAAATGATAAATCCAATCTTTGAAAGCTCAAAAAGGCCCGGAATCACCCGGAGACAGCCAATGGGAAGGATTTTACTAGCTGCTATGGGCGATCTTGTTTGGTCGCAAGATCAATAAGCAGGATGTCCGAATTTTCCCGCAACCGATCGAACACAATCCGGCGGCCATCGGGAGTGATATCGAAGGTGCGCATCGCTGCGGGATTGTTTAGCCGCGTCAAACGCCGCGAATGCATCGTAGCCAGGTCCAGCAGCCAGAAATCCTGCCCGGCAGTTGTGCTTCCGAGCATGTAAACCACGCCGCTGCCATCCGGCAGGAACCGCGGTCGCTCGCCATCGCGTTGCACGCTGATTTCGGGCAGCTTCGCGGGCGTACCATCAGGATGCACGGCCAAGAGGGGCAGGAGCGTGAACACCTGCGTGCCGCCGTAAACAATCAGGTCCCCGTATCTGAAATAAGTCAACGAATTAGCGAGACTAGCAGGCCGAATTCAATTTTCGTGGACATGAATGATCGGTGCGTTTTCAGCTGTTGCGCAGGGCGATCGTGGGATCGACGCCGGCTGCGCGGCGCGCGGGAATGTAGGTCGCCAGCATGGAGACTGCGATTATCGCTAGCGGCACGATGAAGTATAACCTCGGCTCGCTCAAAGGTAAGCCGGTAAACATTGCAGCAAAAACCTTCGGCAAAGGCAGGGCTACGGCCAGCCCGATGGCCGCGCCGATCGCGGTCATTTTAAGGCCTTCCAAGAGCACCATTCGCAGTACCTGTTTACTCCCGGCCCCCAAGGCCACACGGATTCCGATCTCGTGGGTTCGTTGGCCGACGGAATAAGCAATCAGGCCATAGATGCCGATGGCTGCAAAGATGAGAGCGAGAAGTGCGAAGACGCCTAACATACGAGAAAACAATACGTCGCCGCCTTTCTGAAGGTCGATGACCGCGGGCATGCTCATTACGTGCAGGAGTGGCAGGTCCGCATCGGCCTGCTCAATAGAAGTGCGAAGATCCGACGCCAGGGCATTCGGATCGGCCTTGGTCCGTATCATGATGGAAAAAGATGGCACCGGCCGCTGAAGGAAGGGCTCATACACTTCGGGGTCCTCCTCCGGTGCTTCGGAATAGTTCTTTACGTTAGCCACCACGCCGACGATCTCACACCACTTGGGCGTAGGACCGGTGACACTCAAGCGGATTTGTTTTCCAAGGGGCTCTTGATCGCGCAGATGTCGATGCATAAACTCCTGGTTCACCAAGACCACCGGTGAAGCTGTAGCGTTATCCGCTTCGGTGAAGGTGCGTCCACGCAGTACGGGGATTTCCGCGGCGCTGAAATAATCGGCGGAGACGACAGCATCTCGCGTGCTACGGGCCTGGTTAGCTGGCGAATCAGGCTCGCCTTTTATTTGTACATTTACGCTGGCGGGGCCGGTTGCCGGTAAATCGGAGGTGACCGCCACGGTGCCGGCGCCGGGAATATGTTGAAGACGAGGAATGATTTCTCGAACGAAAGAAACTTGCTGAGCGGCATCTTTGTACCGTGCGCTATCCAAAGTCACGCCGGCGGTGAGGAGATGCTCTGGCTGGAATCCCAAATTTTGATGCTCAATGACATAAAGTCCGCGGATCAGCAAACCGGTGCCGATGAGAAGAAACATCGCCAAGGCGATTTCGCCAGTAACCAGCACGGTTCGCAGTCGACTATGAGAACGTCCCGCGGAGGCCGCTCGACTTTCGGCCTTCAAAACCGTGTTGATATCAGTTCGCGATGCCCTGAGCGCGGGAGCGAGACTGCACAACACCGCGGAAAACACGGAAACACCCAGGACGAATAGCAAAACGTTGCGGTCGAGAGTTAATGGGACTGCGCTGATGGCTTCGTTGAAGGTCATTTTTGCGGCAACAAACTTAACGCCCCAATAGGCAAGGACAAGGGCTACGCCGCCTCCAATTAAGGCATTCAATAGGCCCTCGGTTAATAATTGGCGGATGATGCGGAGCCGGCCGGCGCCGAGAGCGATGCGGATGCCCAGCTCTTTTTGACGGCCGGTGGCTCGGGCTAACAGCAAACCGGCTACGTTCGCGCAGGCCATCATGAGGACGAATCCGACAGCGGTCATCATCAGAGCCAATCCGTTGCGAATACCAAAGTTGTAGACCAGGAAATCGGGCAAGGTACGCACTGCAGCGCTCCAACCTTTTTCAGTTTCGGCGAAGTCTTGCTCGAAGCGGCGCGCCAGGTTGCTTATCTCCAGGCGAGCTTGTTCGAGAGTCATACCAGGTTTTAATCTCGCGAACACGTGCAAGTTGTGATCTTTGCGCGCTGCGGTGGCTCGGTCCGCTACTGTCAACGTCAGCGGGGTCCAGAGTTGCGGTGTGAAACCCAATAAACGAAAACTGGCGGGCATCACACCGATCACTACATAGTTTTCACGGTTTAAGCGGATGGTGCTGCCGATGAGCGAACGGTCCGAACCGAAACGTCGCTGCCAGAGTTCATGGCTCAGGATAACGACGTGATCACGCCCGGGTTGATCCTCCCCTTCGGAAAAGGTGCGCCCGAGGTGCGCGGCCACTCCCAACACGTCGAAATAATTCGACGAAACGGCTGCGGAAGAAAGCGCCTGAGCTTTGCCCTGCGCGGCCATCAAACTGACAGTGTGGTACTCGTCTGCGGCGGAGATATCTGAGAAAACATCGTTTGCTTCACGCCACGCAAAGTAATTTGGCGCAGAGACAGGATTCGTGTCGGGGAGAAATCCTCGAGCGGGATTAATGGAAGTAACTACGACCACGCGATCTGGTTCGTGGACTACCGGACGCCGCAACAGAAAGGCGCTAACGAGACTGAACATGGTGGCATTCACGGCGATGCCGAGCGCCAAGGTGATAACAACGGCAATTGTGAATCCGGGATTCTTGAACAATGCGCGCACGGCGTAGCGCAGATCTTGAAACAAGATTTCCAGGCCCGGCAGTCCGCGAGCGTCGCGATGCTGTTCGATGGCTTGTTGTGTTCCGCCGAAACGGATTAGTGCCTGACGCCGAGCTTCCTCGGGAGGCAGGCCGCGCTGTAGATTTTCTTCGGTGGCCAACTCCAGGTGCGCGGCCAATTCGACGTCCAGGTCATGGTCCAGTTTCTTGCGGCGAAAAATGGAGGTTAGCCGATGAAAAAATTGTTGCAGCCGGTCGATCATTGCTCGCCACCTTCCTACATACCGAGAACACGACTCATGACGCTCGCTAGTCTTTGCCAGTTCACGGCGTCCTCAGAAAGTTGTTTGCGTCCCTTTTTCGTAATGGAATAAAACTTGGCCTTGCGATTGTTGGAGGAAACGCCCCACTCGCTGGAGATCCATCCGCGCTGCTGCAATCTCACCAGCGACGCGTATATGGTTCCCTGGTTGAGAAAGACTTTATCGCCGCTGACATGCTCAATGCGCCGGGCGATGCCGTAGCCGTGGAGCGGTCCCATGGCGGTAAGGGTCTGAAGGACCATAAGGTCCAAGGTGCCTTGTAGGAGATCGAGTTTGGCTGCGGTCATATGGCTCCTGTGGTATGACCACAAGTGTGCCATGAGTTCTGTGGGAATACCACAGAACTGAGTATTCCCACCGATCTTCGGTAACGCGAACTACCGGGACTTAGCCGCGAGGGGTTCTGATTTGGACATTGACCGCAGCGGAATAAACCGTTTGCCAAACCTTGGATGCTAACTGACTGAAAGATTTGGCTCCCCAGCCTAGATTCGAACTGGCAACTCTTCCTTTTCTCCGCAGGCGATGTGCGGCTTGATCGGAACGGGCAACAAAATCATCAATCGAATGTTGGTAGCTGCGTTGCGATTCCGGGGATCGCAAACTGACCAGCACAGCGATTTGACGTGCTCTAGGTCGGGGAGCCCGAGTTTCGTTTTCTGCCGATTTGAGTTTCTTCCTTTCGCCTTCCTTCTCATGAACGCCGCCTCCAACCGGCACGCCATAAGAGATGGCATTAGTCACTACTTCCTTCAAGTTCTAGACACCAGCGTGGCAAGGGAGTATGAATTCCTGACACGAAGTTGGCGGCCGGAATTAACCGTGGCGGTTTGTCGCGCGGCCATCGTAAGAATCCCGAGGTGCCCAATGGATATCGATGGAGAAAAACTTGAACAAACAGTTCTGGCACTGCTTCATCTAACTTCATTCAAGGTCCATCACCACCCGCGAGCGTGGAAAGGGCATGATTGGCAAGTGATGAATCTCCTGTACGAAAAGGGCTACATCTCGGATCCGGCTACCAAAGCTAAGTCTGTCGCGTTGACCGAGGATGGTGCCAAACTGTCGAAAGAGTTGTTCGAGAAGTTTTTCGCAAAGAAATAAGCTCGCAACTTTCGGTGGAGTTGGCGCAGCCTCCTGGACATGATGTCCGGTTTCGCGTAATCAGGACTTAGCGGGTCTCTGGCGTTAATCTCTGTTCTCGACAATTATGCTGCAAACCGCAAATGGCGGTGTCGCTAGCGAATTCTCGCGCCTCGAGATTATGTGTCCATCCGTTCGACCCATTGAGCGCGCCATGCGGGAGCCACGAATGGATCCGCAAAGTACTGTGTTTCCCGCGCAACCTTGTCGTCCCTGAACTCCATGATGCTCACGGTGTAGGACGGCTTGCCGTCATATGTCAGGATGAATTCGGTGATCCAAAGATCACCGCCGCCAATGATTCGTCGGACAGCAAACCGCTTTTTGCTCGGCTGACTGGCGCGTTGGTTCTGTATGTTGCGTCGACCGCGGGTTCGCTCGCCTGACTGCGGGTATTCCAGCACCGCGTCCTCGTGATAGATGCGGTGCTCCGTTTCAAAATCGTTGGCATCGGACGCCGCCCAATGCTGATCCAGTGCCGCACGGATCTCTTGATCTCGCAC
>DATHGV010000116.1:0-4389 GCA_035490135.1 Candidatus Methylomirabilota bacterium | reverse complement strand
GGAATGCTCGCGGCAGTGATGAGTGACGCAACGCTTACCAACGAAAGCGCCGGATGAGTGGGGTAAGGAAAAATTTGTCCAGGAGGATCGCTCAGCGCGTGAAAGACTACGTTGGCGAGCAAAAATCCAGCCTGAGTTGCGATGAAAAGTACGATCACCGTCACGATCAGCCACTTCGGAATGATGCGCAGTTCATCGCGAAAGCGCGTCTTCTCTCTGGTGCGGCGAAAACGAATCCGCCTCAATTTTTCACTGAAGGTGCTGTTAGCTTGCAGATCCGACATACTGTGACCTCATCAATTCTAAAAATCGAAATCGCGAAATCTAACTCGCGTCATTAAAAAATTGTCCGCTGCACTCACACTCACCGCACATCCGATGGACTCAAAATCACGATGCACTCACTCACTGACTTTGCTGCAGCCACCGCCGTCACAAAATTGCAGACCGCATTTACTGGCTGCGCTGCAACCAGTAACGCTCGCCGCTTTGTTTTTCGTGCTCGCTCAGCAGTACCACCGCAGCAATTAATGCCGGCACCGCCCACCACAATCCAAATCCCATTTCCCACACCAGCTTTGGAACGCCGGCGTGCTCCCCAAGCCAGGCAAAAAGCCGCCAGATAAAAGGAGCGCTGGCTACACCGGTAGCCCACGAAACGCCCGCCGCAATCCACAGCGCGCGGCGCCGCGGTTCGCGGTGGCGCAGTTGCTGCGCGCGCAAACCCACGCGAAACTGCGTGCGCTCCGCAAGCCCCGTCGGCAAAGCAATCGGAATGGTTTGCAATGAACGCAAAGCCGCGGAAGTTTGTCGTGCGAAATGCGCGCAGCTCTCGCACTCCTGCAAATGTGCGGCTAGCCAGGTGTTTTCTGAAGCGGAGATGCCTTCGATGCGCTCCTGCGAGATCAGTTGCTGCGCCCGCTCGTGAATATTTTCGCTCATGAAACCCCCTCCTCCAGCGTGCCGCGGAGAGATTCCAGTCCTCTGTACAACCGGGACTTCACGGTAGACGGCGGTGTGCCAAGCACTCCTGCGATTTCGTCGATTTGAAGTTCTTCCTGAAAACGCAAGAGCAGCACTTCGCGGTAAATGGCCGGAATCTGCTGAAGCGCGCCCTGCACTTGCGCGTCTTGTTCTGAATTCAAAACCGCTTGCAGTGCAGACGCGGAGCGCTCGTCCTTTACTTGTAACGGATGCGCCTGCTCGGAATCCGTGAGCGCATCGAGGCTTTGCACTTTTCGTTGGCGCTGCCAATCAATCACAAGATTGCGTGCGATGGCAAACAGCCAACCTTCAAAGCGCGACTTCCCGTCGTACTGATGCCCGCGCTCCAGAACGCGAATCCAAGTTTCCTGGAAAAAATCTTCGGCCCGCGTGCGATCGCCACTGATGTACACGAGATAACGAAACAAGCGGAATTGATATTGCTCGATCAGCCGATCCAGCAAATCCGGGTCGCGCCGCTGCAGGCCCTGCGCCAGTGCTTTTTTTTCGTCTTTCATCAACGCAGAGAACGCACAGGTTGGCAACGCCCGGGTCGGCCATGCATTTTGGTTATGAATCGCCGGAATTAGAAACGTCGCGCTCATTGTACAGAGAACTACGCACCAGCCTGCAGAAAAGACTCAGAGGCGGGGAACCACCTTTACTTGGTTGAGCTTACGGCCCTTATGATTCGCTCGGCCAGCCTGCCGGATTGGCGGCTTGTATAGTAAACTGCCTTGGCGATGTTCGATTGTCGAGCGCGACGGACTGGCCCGGTTTTTTCGCCTCGTAGCACAGAACCCGCGTAGAGAAATGCAATCACTTACAGCGAGGCAGGCATGGCTGAATTTGGCAACGAAGGTTCTTTTGTAATTCTCTGGGCCGGAGAAAATCCCTCCGTGCACGTGAATCTGGTCGAAAAGCTGGAGGCCAACGGAATTGCCTTCAAAGATATCTCTTTGGGCGACGACGAAGTTGCGCCTACCGCGGATCCTTTGCCCATTGACTGGAAGCCGCGCTTTGGATTTGAAGTTACCGTGCTGTCGACGGATTATCCCGCCGCGAAAGAGCTCCTAGATAATCTGCTGGAACGTGAACCAGAAGATCTGGAGATTCCCGCGCAGCCGGAAGTGGTGGATCTGTCAACCACGACGCCTAAAGCAAATGACGCGACTGCTGATTTGCAAGTGTGGAAGGGAACGGACACCAAGCTTGCGGAGTTCCTGACCAGCGCGCTGAGTGAGAACAATCTGGTCGCCAGAGTCGCCAAGGAATCGGGAGCCACTGCAATTTATGTGGCGGAAGGGAATCAGGCACGCGCCCTGGAAATTGTGCGCGAAGTAACGCAAGGCGCCCCTCCGAAGTAAAGCATGAACATAGACAACATCAAGACTGTCGCGGTGCTGGGCGCAGGCACGATGGGCAACGGCATCGCGCACGTGTTTGCGCGCTCCGGCTACAAAGTAATTTTGCGCGATGTCGAACAGCGCTTTGTCGATCGTGGCATGGACACTATCGGCCAGAATTTGGGCCGTGAAGTTAAGAAGGGCAAGATCAGCGAAGCAGACCGCGTCGCGACGTTGGAGCGATTGCTCCCCGTCACGGACATTGCCAATATCGCTGCGGCCGATTTCCTGGTAGAGGCCGTCCCCGAAAAAATTGAAATCAAACGCACTGTCCTGGCGGATGCGGACCGCCTCTTGCGCGACGACGTCATCATCGCCAGCAATACCTCCTCTATATCCATGACCACTTTGGCCTCACTTACACGGCGACCAGAGCGCTTCGTGGGGATGCACTTCATGAATCCTGTGCCGATGATGGCCTTGGTGGAAGTGATTCGCGCGCTGCAAACCAGCGATGCGACATTTCAAACCACGATGGCACTTGCCGAAAAATTGGGCAAGAAGCCTATAGTCGTGAATGACGCGCCCGGCTTCGTATCCAACCGGGTGCTGATGCCGCTGATCAACGAAGCTGCTTATTGCGTGATGGAAGGTGTGGCGACTGCGGAAGCCGTCGATGCAGTGATGAAAATAGGCATGAACCACCCCATGGGCCCGCTGGAACTGGCAGACTTTATCGGGTTAGATGTGTGCGTCGACATCATGCGCGTGTTGCAAGAAGGCCTGGGCGATCCAAAGTACCGCGCCTGTCCGCTGTTAAAGAAGTACGTAGCGGCCGGCTGGCTGGGGCGCAAGAGTGGCAGAGGGTTTTACGTGTACGGAGAAGCGGGCCAATCGAAGAGCGCCTCAAAATAGTATTTGCTTTTTGTTCGCCCCAATGTTATTTTGCCCTCAGGTTTTCAACAGGCCATCATTTTGCAGCGTCGGGTACGTGGTCCTGGAGTCCGGCAACGTGAGAGACTCATTTCAGGGCGGCGATTTTGTGACTGGCCGGATCGCAGCCCAACAAGTTGAAGAATTACGTATTCATTAAGTTAACTACATGGTACTATTTGATACCTTTCATTGTAGCAACGGCATGATCGAGACAGTACCGACTAAACATTCCTTCATCGAGGTGTTGCATGGCAGACGATAGAGCAAAATTGCTGGAAGCGGCGATATCGCAGATTGAAAAGTCTTATGGGAAGGGCTCCATCATGCGGCTCGGAAGCCGCGATGTGCTGGTGCCTGTCAGTGTGATCCCCAGCGGTTGCCTGTCTATTGATGCAGCGCTCGGCGTGGGCGGGTTCCCGCGCGGCCGTGTCATTGAAATTTATGGCCCGGAATCTGGCGGCAAGACCACCATGACGCTACACGTGATTGCGGAAGCGCAGAAACTCGGTGGCCAGGCGGCATTTATCGACGCAGAACACGCGCTTGATCCGGTGTACGCGCGCAAGCTGGGCGTGGACGTGGATAATTTGCTGGTGTCGCAGCCGGACAACGGCGAGCAAGCGCTGGAAATTGCAGAAGCGCTGATTCGTTCGGGCGGCGTGGACGTTGTGGTAGTCGACTCTGTCGCTGCGCTGGTGCCTAAAGCCGAATTGGAAGGCGAAATGGGCGATCCGCAGATGGGTCTGCAGGCGCGCCTGATGTCGCAGGCGCTGCGCAAGCTCACTGCAATAGTTTCTAAATCGCGTACCTGCCTGATTTTCATCAACCAGATTCGCGAAAAAATCGGTGTGATGTTCGGCAATCCGGAAACCACTACGGGCGGGCGTGCTTTGAAGTTTTATGCCTCCATGCGCGTGGATATTCGGCGCATCCAGGCGATCAAAGACGGCGACAAAGTTGTGGGCTCACGTACGCGCGCCAAGATCGTAAAGAACAAAGTGGCTGCACCCTTCCGCGAAGCGGAGTTCGACATTATCTATGGCGAAGGTATTTCTCGCGAGGGCGACCTGATTGATATCGGTGTCGATCGCGGTGTGCTGGAAAAGAGCGGCACGTGGATCAG
>DATHGV010000115.1:0-8358 GCA_035490135.1 Candidatus Methylomirabilota bacterium | reverse complement strand
AAGACGCGAACTGTTGAGATCATTCAAGTCACGGACAGAGTCATTAAACAGGTCTCGATTACTCTGCAAGTAGAAAACCCCCCGTGTGACCTGAAGCCCACCGTTTCTTACGAAAGGAGGTCTGCCAACGTGAATTTGAAGGGCAGCGTCAACGGTCTCTTTGATGGCCCTCTGAAAAAAGCCAGACTCACGCTTACATCTTCGGAATCCGGACAAATTCATGTTGCGACGTCGAATGACAAGGGCGAATTTCAACTCAGCGACCTAGAGCCTGGCAAGTACGCATTGAGAGCCGCCCACGACGGTTACGGGGATGGTGAGGTTATAGATCTGCGAATTGCGCGTGAAAATCTAACCAACCTCAGTCCGGTGTATATTTCTAGGAAGAACGATCACAGAAAAATTATCTGCCAGTGAGCGGTCCGGCTTCGAATCATCTCACCTCAGACTCTGATTGTCGGTTTTCATGAGCGTATGGTCCGGCGCTTGGCCGTAAGCGAAACTCGAGGATGCCACAAGTTGTACACCGGTTTTGTTGGAATCGGTCACACAAGACTTTGACGGTGGCGACGAAGGTGAAAGGCCGGTTCTGTGATCCGCATCGTTCTTGGCAGTGCGGTACCAACAAAAATACGAACCGGATGTTAGGCAATACCTTCCTAAGAGAACCGATCTGTCCGAGCGAGTGATGCGTCGACCTGTTGAGCCTCACGCGTTAACGGAAACTCACCCGCTACCCTACCGGGATAACAGCGCGCACGTAACGAGCGTGCGCTTTGCGGAACCGCGAAATGTTAGCATCGGGTGAGCTTCAAAGATGCTGTGTGAGAAGACTTTCCTTATAGCCAGGTCTGATGTGATACTTCAGGCCATGAACCGCTTTTACTATGTCACTTTCAGTTTGATGATCCTCGGGCTTTTGATTTTGTGCGTGCATGCGCCGTGGACGCAGCCGGAACCCAATAGCCCCAATCTGCACCAAACCATCGGGTACGCACCGATATGGTCGAATGCCTATGCGCAAATCCCTAATGCGCGCGTGGATTGGAGCGGGGCTTTCGCGGCGTACGCGGGAGCAATTATTTTCTTTTCGATTGTTCTGGGCGGGATCGCGTATTTCTTCAGGGAAAAACGGGGAAAGCCAGCCACTCACCGGATAAAGTCTAGTTAAGCGCCTGCACTTGAAAAATAATTAATCGCACTGTCTTATGCGGTGCGCTTATCGTGGCCACAAAGCGTAGTCATGTTCCACGTTGTGGGTCTGCTTGAGGACAAAGCTGTGAGACGCGGACGCGGGCGAAAGCTTCTGCCGCAACGAAAAGTTGCAGTTCGCGTCGAGGCATTGCCAGTGGCGCGATTCTTCCGTGCGGTTGCCGACAGATTCCTTTGCGTATCCTACGATGGCGGGGTAATGCTTGGGATCATAGGTGCAGGAAAGGATCTCCGCATTCACAACAAAATCTTGGGCGTCCGCGGGGTCGTGCGAGGTGAAATAACCTTGCGTGCGGGTATAGCGAACTGTGCAGGCATCATAGCTGCAGCGATAGGAAGGACCCACCTTGGAGCTGCCCGCATCGTGAGCCATGCGCCAGTGATGGATGGGGCAGAAGGGCTTAATGTCGTTACGCATCTTATCCGGGGATATAACGTGTTGGGACATAACCAATCTCCTCGCCTGCAATAACTTTGAAGCGTGGAAGATTGGTCGTCTACAGTACCGGCGTACTAAGGATTCACGTGCTCAAATTTCCCCTGGATTTAGCGAAACGCGGCCGGAAAAAGTAACTTCGACAGCCCAGAAGTGGCTAACGGCGATTTTCTCGATGGAGTATAATTCCCGGCAACTTAGGAGGAGATAAAATGATGGAAACACTGCAACCGCAACAAGCCACCGCATTCTTCAACACGTTTTCTTTGCCGGCTCTGAAAAACGAGCATCGCATCACCAAGCAGATCATCGAGACTATTCCAGTTGCTAAAGGGGACTACCGGCCCGACGCTGTTTCGAAGACGGCGCTCGAGTTGGCCTGGCATATCGTTGCTGCCGAACACCGATTCATGGAGGGTATTGCGGCTGGGCAATTTGATTTCACTCCCAACCACCGGCCTGACACCATGCGCGACTCCGCCGCGATTGCGGCGTGGTACGCGAAGACGTTTGACGCTGATTTTGCGCGCCTCACCAAGTTGAGCGGCGAGCAGTTGACCAAAGTCATTGATTTTCGCGGCATGTTTCAACTTCCAGCTATCGCCTACGTGCAATTCAACTTACACCACAGCATTCATCATCGCGGGCAGTTATCGATGTATCTGCGGCCGATGGGCGCAAAGGTGCCGGCAATTTACGGCGAAAGCTACGACTCTGCGGAAGCTAAAAAGGCCGCGGCAAACAACTAGGCATTTTCCGCCCTCGCGAGAGCGGACCGATGCCGTGTCGAAGCCCCAGATGGAGACGTCCGCGCGGGTTATTTAATCGAACCGTCGCGCTTTGGTAGGAAAGACTACGAAAGTCCATAATGGTCTGGCTGTACCTATATATGCAGTGAATGCCTTATGGCCCGTTGGAATTAGTTCGTGATAGTAAGAAAGGAGATTGCGGAGCTCGATGAGCAGATATTGGTAAGTTTGTTTTGAGGAACGTGCCCGGCATCAACTGAGGTGACAAGTGATACCGGTTCGATTGGTTTTGGCTGACGACCACGAGATTATGAGGGTTGGCCTTCGTTCGTTACTGGAAGGTCAAATCAACTGGTCGGTCGTGGGGGAGGCGATTGACGGCGAAGAGGCCGTCGAAATGGTGCTCTCACTGAAGCCGGATGTCGCGCTGCTGGACATTGCGATGCCGAAGATAAGCGGGCTGGAAGCTGCGCGCCAGATTTTGAATCAGGTGCCGCGCACGAAGATATTGCTGCTGTCCGCGCATGACTCGAAACAGGTGATCGCGGATGTCTTGGATTCAGGTGCTAAAGGGTACGTGCTGAAGAGTGATGCCGCGCGTGACCTGGTGGCGGCGGTAAAAGCGTTGTATTCGAATCAGACGTTTTTCACACCGAAAGTAGCGGACCTGGTTTTGTCGCGGCATATGAAGCGGATGCAGGACGAGGCTGACCGGCATAAGAAACATTAAAAGTAACCATTCCGTTGAAGCTGGTAGCTGTCTTGTCAGTTTTATTTCAAAATTTTTATTTCAAAACCTCGCCAATCTGATGGCACCATTTTGTTCATGAGCACGACGTTCCGCGCGAGTATTGCGACGGGTTTGGTTTTGTATGTCGCTGCTTTGCCCGCTGTATGTTCTGCGCAGTCTGCGCCAAAGGCAAAGCTGACGCCGCAGGTGGTGCGCTTGAAGGGGAAGAATCCGTTTTCGTTGTTGCTGCCCGGGAATTTTGCGATTGCTCCCGCCGCTGAGGGGTTGCAGCGCGTGCGATTTATGGCTAAATCGCCCGACGGCCGCATTTTTGTAACTACCATGCACGATCCTTCGGACAATTCCGAAGGTGCCGTCTATATTCTGGACGGCTTCGACGAGCAGCGCGGCAGATTCGCACGCGTGATTCCGTACCTTACCGATCTGCACAATCCAAACAGCATTGCCTTTTACAAGGATGCACAGGGGCAAGATTGGTTTTACGTGGCGCTTACCGACCGGTTGGTGCGCTACAAATTCGTGGGCGGCGAAGAGCGGCCAACATCACACCCGGAAGTGCTGGCAACTTATCCAGCCTATGGGCTGAGCTACAAATACGGCGGATGGCACCTGACGCGCACGATCGCTCTTGGACCAGGCGATAAGTTGTACGTAACCGTGGGCAGCAGTTGCAATGCGTGCGATGAGAAGGAAGAGATCCGCGCCACATTATCGGTAATGGACGTAAACGGTAAGAATCCACGCATAGTCGCAAGGGGCTTGCGCAATGCGGTAGGAATGCGTTTTGTGGGTGACACTTTGTTTCTGACCAACATGGGCGCGGATCATTTAGGCGATGATGCGCCTGACGATCCCATGTTTTCCATGAGTGCCAGCGCATTGCAGGAGGGGAAACTGGATTACGGGTGGCCGCATTGCTACTACTCGGCCGGAAAAGCCAAGGCGGACCCGCGATTTCCTGTAAGGGCTTCTCGACGGGATTGCCAAAATGCGCCGGATGCGTTCGGGTTCTTCGGGGCGCATAGTTCACCCCTCGGTCTGGATTATTTCGGAGTGGACTCCACGGCGCCGGTTTTAAAGGGACAGTTCGTCGTAGCGCTGCACGGAGCGAGCAATAAAAAACTGGATCGCGGTTATCGCGTCGTGAGTGTTGATGGTCATGGGCAAGTGCAGGAGCTTGTCACCGGATTTAATAAGGGCGGCGTGGTGCGGGGAAGACCTTGCGATATTTTGAAGCTGAGCGAGAATTCTTTCTTGCTGTCCGACGACTATGCGAATGTGATTTATTACGTTCGCGCGAAATGATGTAGAGGAGCGGCTCCGAAAGAGATGACTGAACTGTGAGCAAGAGAAAAGTGAAGTGGGGCGTTTTGGGTGCGGCGTCAATT
The DNA here is from genome assembly GCA_035490135.1 of Candidatus Methylomirabilota bacterium. GTDB lineage: Bacteria > Acidobacteriota > Terriglobia > Acidiferrales > UBA7541 > Acidiferrum. The sequence continues at coordinate 3,822 of DATHGV010000115.1, read as the reverse complement.
GCCGTGCGTAAAGTAATTCCTGGTATGCAGCAGGGTGAATACTGCGACGTAGCGGCTATTGCGTCGCGTGATGTGGCGAAGTCGCGGGCTGCCGCTGCCAGCTTAAAAATCGGCAAAGCTTATGGGTCGTATGAAGAGCTGCTGGCTGACCCGGGTATTGAGGCTATCTATAATCCATTGCCCAATCATTTGCATGTGCCGTGGTCAATCAAAGCCATGGACTCTGGAAAACACGTGCTTTGTGAAAAGCCGATCGCGTTGAATGCGGCGGAGGCCAGAAGTTTGGTGCCGGTTCGCGATCGCGCTGGCGTAAAAATTGGCGAAGCATTTATGGTGAGGACGCATCCGCAATGGCTGCGCACCAGGGAATTGATTCGCGAGGGGTGGATTGGCGAGCTTCGCGCGATTGTGGGAGTGTTTAGTTACTTCAATCGTGATGCGAAAAACGTGCGGAATAAGGAGGAGTGGGGTGGCGGCGGGCTGCTGGACATCGGCTGTTATCCGATTACCATGTCGCGTTTTATGTATGGCGCGGAGCCGCTGCGAGTGAGTGGCGTGCTCGAGCGTGATCCCGAGTTTGGCACCGACAGGCTAGCTTCCGCGATTCTCGAATTCAGTGGCGGGCAGGCGGTGTTCACGTGCAGCACGCAGATGGTCCCTTACCAGCGCATGCAATTTCTTGGAACGAAGGGAAGGATTGAGATCGAGATTCCGTTCAACGCACCGCCCAACAAGGCAACGCGGATTTTTGTGGATGATGGTAGCGACGTGGGCGGCGCGGGAATAAAAGTTGAGACGATTCCCGCTTGTGACCAATACACGATCCAGGGAGATGTTTTCTCGAAGGCCATCCTTGAGGACGGCCAGGTGCCGGTATCGCTAGAGGATGCCATCGCCAACATGGCGGTGATCGATGCGATCTTCCGTGGGGCGGAATCAGGCAAATGGGAAAGGCCGGCAGGCTAGTCGCGACCGGCGAATAGGGAGATCGATTCCGAACTATCGGCGACGTCCACAACGAAATGCTTGACGCGCTTGTCGTAGCTTATGAGCAACGCAGCCGCTTCCGGGACCACCACGGCAGCCTCGTAATCTGATCCGGCAAATGCCTTAATCGCGGCCAAATTTTTCCAGAAGGTGTTCACCACCACTTCCGTTTCACCTTCCAGATCACGGGTTAACACCAGCGCGGACGCGAACCCGTCATAGCGTCTCAAGTCCGGCAGTACGTTTTTCGAAAAATGCTTGAGATAGGCCTTCAGGTTGAACTTCGCCACGCGACTCGCCCACACCCGCGCAATCATTGTAAGCGCCCGCCCGAAGGGGATGCGGTTTCCGGGGTCTGTCCGATGACGACAGTCCAGGGACGCACGGTCCATTTTTTGACCAAGCCGTTGACGACGTAAGGGTCGCGGCGCGCGAAATCTTCGGCGATGGATTTGTCGGCGCAGTGAAAAATAATCAGGGCAGTGTCGGCGGGTTCGGCGAGGGCGCCGGCAAGAACAATGTCACCGCGGTTGTGAGCTTCGCCGGCCAAGCGCAGGTGCTCGGCACGAAACGGCGCACGGCGGGCGACAAAATCGTCTGTTACGTCGTAGAGCAAGGCAAAATATGGCATCGGACTCGTGGAGAAGTTTTTCAGATGGCTGGGTAGTTCGTCAATCGGGTGATTATTTTAACCCGCGAGCGTGATGGTCTAGCCGCCAGCGATGGAAGGGACCAACAAGACGCGGTCGCCATCCTTGATGGAACAGGATTCGCCCCCGAGGAAACGGATGTCTTCGTCATTGAGATATACGTTTAGGAATTGGCGAATCTGGCCCTGGTCGTCGCGGACGTGGCGGCCGAGATCGGGAAATTTAGCGGTCAGCTGATTCAAGGCTTCGGCAATGGTGACGGCGCTACAATCGACTTTAGGCTGGCCGCCGGTAAAGCGCCGGAAGGCCGTTGGGATTTCGATGATTACTGGCATGTTTGTTGCTCTCTTTCCCTCCGAATATTTTTTCCCAAAGCGAAAATTCTAAATAATTAGCTAGGCTTTATTTGCTGCGAGTACGCGGCCGCTGGTAGCGAACTGCGCGTCCATGAGCGCTTCGAAGGCTTCAATTTTCGGCGCGATGGCCTCGCTGAGTGGATATTCGCCAATAATAGCGTCGGTAGTTTTCAGGCCGTTCCCGGTAATGCACACGACGGTGGTTTCTTCAGGGGCGATGCGGCCCTGATCGATCAACTTTTTCGCCACGCCAGTAGTGACGCCGCCGGCGGTTTCCGCGAAGATGCCTTCGGTCTCAGCGAGAACCTTTATGGCGGCAATAATTTCCGGATCGGAAACATCTTCCGCCCAGCCGCCGGATTCACGCATTAGTTTGATGGCGTAACCACCGTCGGCGGGATTGCCAATGGCTAGAGAGCGCGCGATGGTCTTGGGCTTTTGAGGCTCGAAGCGCGATAGATTGCGTTTCACTCCATCAGAAATCGGGGAGCAGCCCGTGGCCTGTGCCCCGAAGAATCGCACTGGATGAGGTTCGACCCAACCCAGAGTTACCAATTCTCTAAAAGCTTTGGCTATTTTGGTGATCAGCGAGCCGCCCGCCATGGGGACCACGACGTTGTCAGGCAGGCGCCAGCCGAGTTGCTCGGCAATTTCGTAACCGTGAGTCTTGGAGCCTTCGGAATAATAGGGACGAAGATTTACGTTCACGAGGCCCCAGTTGAAACGATCGGCGATCTGGGTGCAGAGGCGATTGACGTGGTCGTAATTTCCGTCGATGCGCACGATACGGGCGCCGTACACGGCGGTGTTTAATACTTTGGCGGGCTCAAGGTCCGCGGGAATGAAGACGCAAGCTTGGAAGCCTTGCTGGGCGGCTTGCGCGGCAACGGCGTTGGCAAGATTGCCGGTGGAGGAACAGCCGACGGTCTCAAATCCAAATCGCCGGGCGGCTGCCAGGGCGGTAGCGACGACGCGGTCCTTGAAGGACAAAGAAGGGAAGCAAACAGCGTCGTTCTTAAAGTAGAGATTTTTAATGCCCCATTCGCGGCCGAGTTTGCGGGAAGCGACCAGCGGAGTTCCGCCAACGGCATTGGGACCGGTATAGTCCTTGGGGAGCGGCAGGAGCTCGGAATAACGCCACATATTGAAATTACGGCTGGAAAGATTTTCACGTCGCGCAGATTTTTTGAGGGAATCGTAATCGTAGACAACTTCGAGGGGGGAGAAACAATCTTCACAGAAGGAACGAGGTTCATTGCCCCAGGACTTTCCACATTCCCGACATCGCAATTCATACAGATCAGACATTGGAGCTACCTTTAAATTGACTCTGAGGCAGTAATTAAGCCTGAGCCAGACGGCCGTTTAAATTTGTGGGACGCGCAGCAGGAGGGTGAAACGAAAAAACCCTCCGTGCCAAAGTGCTTCGGAGGGTCTCAGAAAATCTTCTGGGATGCTCTACCAGCTCTTTAGCAGTTTTTTACGTGGAGCAAGTTGCCCTAAATCGCCACGTGCGCCGCCACTTCCGGCTGCTCTTTTTATGCGCCTTACAGCCAGAGATGTCAAGGCGGAAAAAATTCGGTCGGCGGGTTAGTTCCGATAAGCAGGGCGGGCTCAATGGGTCGACGCAACACTAGCTCGAAGTCTATTTGGAGGAGTCTCAACATCCAAAGTCGTTCGCGAGCGTTGATCCAAACGAAACACTACCCTGTTTAGTTCTGATTGAGTACAGCTTGACAGATCGGCTCCCTACGGGGAAGTATTGTCGGATCAACTGATTAAGATGGTGTTGCATCGACCGGTTGAGCTCGCAGCGTTAATCGGACTTG
>DATHGV010000114.1:0-23544 GCA_035490135.1 Candidatus Methylomirabilota bacterium | reverse complement strand
TCCGAAGTCCCGCCAGCATCTATTACCGGAGGGGTCGGCTTACCGCTGCTGGTTGGGTTCAGGCTGATCATCGATTACTCACACAATCGGCTCTATGCCATCCCGGATGACGTTGCGACAAAGAAACCCATACAAAAGGACCGGATTGGCATGGTCCTTGATAAAAGTTCTACGGATGCCTTCACGGTAGCATTCGTGTCTCCGAACAGCCCAGCTGAGAGGGCTGGTTTCAAGAAGGGAGAAAAGATCGCTCTCATTGATGGAAAGCCGCTTGCGGCCTGGCCCGTCGAGCAGACCATTGCATTCCAAATGGCAGAGGCAGGAACCGCGCACACGTTAAAGATGTTGGACGGAACGGTGCGGCAGATCACGGCGGTGGACTTCTTCTGATCCGCAATTACTGGTGCGTCGTTCCGCCACGACCGCATCGAGATAATCAGAGTGCAACGGCAATGCTGTGAATCAACACCACATCTTTATATCTTGACGCCATCGGGAGCTAGCGGAAGCATGTTTAGCCGTTTGCCGGTTGCGTCGAAGATCGCATTGCCGATGGCCGGAGCGATGGCCATGATGGGCGTTTCCCCAGCGCCTGCGGGCGCGACGTCTTTGCGATCCAGCAAGATGGCTTCGATTTCCGGGACATCCCGAAAGCGTGGAACGCGGTAGGCCGCGAAGTGAGGATTCTGGATGCGGCCATTTTCAAATTGGATAGCTTCGAATAATGCGCCGCCGAGCCCCTGAATAATGGCGCCTACTACTTGATTGCGCAGGCCATCGGGGTTGACGATCGCGCCGCATTCGAATGCTTCCACCACCCGGACGACTTTCACTTCGCCCTTAGCGTCGACCGCGATCTCAATGCAGGTGACCACATAACTTCCCTTTTCGTTGCCGGCCGCCAAGCCAAATCCCTGGCCGTCGGACGTTTTCTTGCGCGGCCAATCGAAAGACTTCGCAGCGGCTTCCAGCACGGCGCGCATTCGCGCGTCGGAAAGGTTCTTCACGCGAAAAGCTAGCGGATCGATTTCCGCGGCGCGCGCCAGCGCGTCCATATGCGTTTCGCGCGCGAAGTGGTTGGCTGTGGCGGCCAGTCCGCGATATGAGCCGCTGCGCAGCACCAGCGGCACAGCGTGATATTCGACACGCTGATTCGCGACCACGTAGGGCGTTTCTATGCCGGACTTGCCCGAGTGATAATTGTCGAACTCCCAAGCGGTCAGCTTGCCATCGGAGTCGATGGCGCCTTTCACTTCAATTACGCCGGCGGGACGAAAATACGCCCAGGTGAATTCCTCTTCACGCGTCCAAACAACTTTCACAGGGCGTCCTGCGGCACGCGCCAGGCGAGCAGCTTCGAGCGCCGCATCGCTGGTGTGTTTTCCTCCATACGCCGATCCCATGTCCGGCACAATGACGCGCACATTGCTCTCAGGTATGTGGAAAGTCGCGGCCAGTTCATCGCGGTTCGCGAATGGCCGCTGCGTTCCAGTCCAAACCGTGAGTTTGCCGTCTTTCCATTGCGCTAGCGCCGCGCGTGGTTCGAGGGGCGCGTGCGCGATATATTCCACGGTGTACGTGGCATCCAGACGATGCGCCGCGCTGGCGTAGCCGTCTTGTAGCGAACCCTCTTTTATAGGGTGTTTGTCGGAGCCCGCCGCGCCATTCTGTTTCAGATAAGAAAATATTTCGCGGTTAGAAATCTGCGGCACTTCTTTCCATTCTATTTTTAGGGCATCCAAGGCTTTCTGCGCTTCGTGGACAGTTGGCGCCGCCGCGCCCACGAAGTCTCCATCATGCACAAGGGTCACGCCGGGTTTTGCTTTTGCCGCGCTGTCATCATAAGAAACGATAGTCGCGCCGAATGACGGCGGACGCAGCACCTTGCCATGCAGCATTCCCGGCAGTCGCATATCCGGAGTGTACTGGTGCGCCCCGGTTACGAAAGCTCGCGCGCCCACCTTGGGAATTTCTTTCCCGGCAATGGTCCATTGCGTCGCGGGAGTGGTGGGATCGTCGGCCGGCAAAACTTGCGCGAGAGTTTTGCCTTGAGCCAACTCGCCGTAGCTCGCGGAATTGTGCGAGACAGGATCGGTAATTTTTCCGTCCGCGGCAACCAGCCCTGTAGGCGCCACGTTCCACTTTTTGGCCGCTTCCGCGACGAGCAAATCGCGTGCCGCGGCCGAGACGCGCCGGAATTCCGGAGTCATGCTGGGAGTTGAACGGCTGCCAAACGTTCCCGCATCGAATGGCGTAAGAGTGGTGTCTGCCGTGACCATGTGTACGCTTTCGAAAGGCACGCGCAACTCATCGGCAATGGTTTGCGCCAATGATGTGCGTATGTTCTGCCCTATTTCCGCTTTCCCCGTAAATCCGGTGACGCTGCCGTCTTCGCTGATATGCAGCCACGCGCTGATGTCGGTCGGAAGCTCTTCGGGGTGGAATCCCTTCGATTGCGGTGCTGTTTCCTGCCCGGCGAAACTGTGTGTCGCGGAAGTAAAGATCGCGATGCCCCCGCCCAACAGATGGAAAAAATCGCGGCGCGCGAGTTCGAATTTGTGAATTGGATTTTCGCTGAATTCAAAGCGCTCAGGTTCGGGGACGAATTTATCCGCTCGATTATTCATCGTCCCGGCTCCCGCAAAACTTTCGCAGCCTTCAATACCGCTTCCATGATGCGCGGATGCGTTCCGCAACGGCACACGTTGCCTTGCAAGCCTTGCACAATGTCCGCGGGGCTGGGATTTGGATTTGTTTTTAGCAGTCCGAGGCTGCTCATGATCATTCCCGAGGTGCAGTAGGCGCACTGAAACGCCCCGGCATCCAGAAAAGCCTGCTGCACCGGATGCAGTTTGCCATTCTGCTCCAGACCTTCGATAGTGATGATCGGCCGGCCGGCCGCCGCGCTTACAGGAATCTGGCAGGAGCGCCGTGGCGCACCGCCAAGCAGTACCGTGCACGCGCCACACTGCCCTTCCCCGCAGCCATACTTCGAGCCAGTAAGTCCCAATTCATCGCGCAGCACGTAGAGCAACGGCGTATCGCCCTGATACTTCACCGTGTAGCGCTTGCCGTTTACTTCAAGTTGTAAAGGATTGGCCATAACTTTTCTCGAATTTTAATTTTTGCGCAACTCCGCGGCTGAGGAGTGCTCGAAACTTGGGCGGGCATGACAGGTTTCGCACGTAGTCTTGGCGTGATTCATTTCGTGGCAACTCAAACAGCTGTACATGGTCACTACGCTGGTGACCTCTGACATCGCCGAGATCTGCGACACGTCTCCGTGGCACGTCTCACATTTTACGCCTGCCGACAGATGAGCGCGATGGGTCCACGTTACTCCGGGGATCACTTTGTAAACGCGCACCCAGGGAATCTGCTGCTTGGATGCGGCGTACTGCGCAATCTTTTGTATGGATGGCTTATCCTTGGCGATGGTGACGTGGCACTGCATGCACTTGGCAGTGTCGGGAAAAGTCATTAGCTTGCCGGGTTCAGGATTGGTGTGACACTCCTGGCATTTCAATCCGAAACCGAGATGCTGCTTGTGACTGTACGGGATGGGCTGCTCCGGAGCAGGGTGCGGGCTTGGATTGTCGGGCACCATATGCTTCGCGGACGTGAGCGCCGTGGCGGTGGTTTTGTGCGAGGGTGACTGTGCAGCCAACGACTGCTGCGCGGTCCCACGCGTCGCAATCCCAAGCAGTGCAAGCAACGTTAACCCAACGAGCAATAACGCCGTGGATCTCGTTCTCTCCATGAACTTCGACTCCCTCACAGATAAATTGTCCATGCTGTTGCGCGGCCGCTATCCCTTGCTAAGTTTTCTTCACCACTTCTTCAATGCTGGTGCCAAAATCCTTGAGCATGACCGTGGCGCAGTTTCTTCCTGGGCCGCCGGTCACGGAACCTCCCGGATGTGTCGTTGCTCCCGTCTGGTACAGGCCGGGAATGGGCATGTTGTGATGTGCCCATCCAGGCATAGGCCTCATCGGTCCGGTCTGCGCAGCGGTTTGCGCGCCGGCATGAGCGCTTCCATGCCAGAAATGCGGATTCATGCGCTCCATGTCCAGCGGGCTTTCTATGAAATGCGCGAGAATTTTGTCGTCAGTTAAATTCGGCGAGAAGCGGCGCAGATATTTTAGATTGGCATCGGAAACTTCCTTCTTGATGTTGTCCCAATGCTGCGGTCCTTCTTTTAACTGATAAGGCTGCCAACCTGTCACTTTAAATGTGTGCATTCCTGCAGGAGCCCGCGTAGGATCGGCGGCGCTGCAACAAATGATTTGCAACGGCGGATCCTTAAGATTGACGACTCCGCTGGCATCGTCATAACCAAAGCGCAAGGCGCGCTCCGAACTAGCCAGCAATCCTGCTTCACACGGCGATATGCTGCCGCCCGCGACTTTGAATGTAGGAGCCTCAATGGTCGCGTAGTGCGTAACGAACATGGCCGTTTCTGCCTGCCAGGTATCCACACCGTCGACAAAATCCTGGCCCCACAATTGGCGTGGAGCCATATCCACCAGGTGCTTGATATGGATGGTAGACACTACCGCCTTATTCGCACGGTACGAACTGCCATCGCTGCATTCCACTCCGACACATTTTCCATTCTCGATTATCAGCCGCTCTACCCACTTGTTGGTCAGCAAGACGCCATTGTGCGCTGCGATGAAAGCGGCGAGCGCCGTGGTCAGTTGTCCGGAACCTCCCTTTGGAATTGGACGGCCGGAGTGTTGTTGACGAGCAACGGCGTATGCAAGCCGGCCCGTGCCCGGCGCGTCGGCTGGTTCGGAAGCAAGATGCGACATGAACACCATGAACACGCGGGTGTGCTCATCTTCAAACGTGTCGCGAATAATTTCCCACGCGGACATTGCCAATCGCCGCTGCCAAAGTTTTCCGCGAGGCTGCCCGGCTAACACTTCATTCAATGGCTTGCCGAAACCGATAGGCGTAAAAGTGGCACCCATCACTGCGGGTTTAATGGCGTCAAACTCCGCCAGCATTTTCCGGTAGGCATCGGCATCTTTTTTGGAAAATTTGGCAAACTCCTCGCAGGTGCGATCGAGGTCGCGCCATTGCGTAAGGTAACTTCCGTCAGCAAACGGAATGTGGAAGACCGGGTCGGGATCGATGTACTCCAAACCATAATCGCCAAGTCGTAACTCGTTGTTGCGCATCATGGGGTTATCCATCAGGAAGGAATGCGCCGAAGAGCACACGTCGTCATGGAAACCTTTCAACATGAGTTCCGCGGTTTTTACACCACCGCCCAGGAGCGGACGACCTTCCAGGACCAGGCAGCGATAGCCCGCTTTCGAAAGATACGCGGCAGTGACCAGACTGTTGTGGCCGCCACCAGCGACCACGATGTCAAAGCGATCGGTGCTTGCTTGACTCGTACCTTGCGTCGTAGAGCTAGCTTCTTGCGCGCCTGATCCCGACCCGAGTTCTAAATGCGAAACAGCCAGCGGCGCAATGGCTGCTGCTTTTACGAAGCCGCGTCTGGTGATGTTCGTCATCGTCTCTCCTGCTATCCCCACGCACTGAACTTCAGGTTTTCTCTACGACTTCCGCGATGCTCGTTCCAAAATCCTTGAGCATCACCGCGGCGGCATTGCGTCCCGGTCCTCCAGTGACCGAACCGCCCGGATGGGTTGTTGCGCCGGTTTGATAAAGGCCCGCGATGGGCATGCGATGCTGCGCCCAACCGGGCATCGGCCGCATCGCGCCACTCTGCGCTATGCTCGAGCCGCCGGCGTGGCAACTACCGTGCCAGTTGTGCGGATTCATGCGTTCCAGATCGAGAGGACTTTCAATCGTGTGCCCGACAACTTTGTCGTCCGTCAAGTTTGTAGCGAAGCGTTGCAGGTATTTCAGATTGGCGTCGGAAACTTTTTGTTTGATGGCGTCCCAGTGCTGCGGTCCTTCTTTGAGCGCGTACGGCTGGTACGCCACCACTTTTACGGTGTGCATTCCGGCGGGCGCTCGCGATGGATCGGCGAGGCTGCAACAGATCACATGCAGCGGCGGGTCTGCTAAATTCACAGCGCCAGTCGCGTAATCCACGCTCAGGTGCAAAGCGCGATCCGCGCTCGCCATCATTCCGGAATGTACCGGCGATAAAATCCCTGCGTCAGTGTGATATTTGGGTGGCTCTTTCATGGCGTAGTTGGTGGCGAACAACGTTAGCCCCGCGTCCCAGGTATCCACGCCGTCGATAAAATCCTGACCCCACAATTCGCGTGGCGCCATGTCCACGAGTTGTTTGATGTGAATGGTAGATAGAACCGCTTTTGTTGCCCGGTAAGTCGAACCGTCGACGCACTCCACGCCAGTGCATTTGCCATTCTCGACAATCAACGCCGTTATCCATTTATTGGTGAGGATTGTGCCGCCGTAAGCTTCGATGAAACGCGACAATGCTTCCGTCAGCGCTCCCGAACCGCCTTTGGGCAGCGGCCGGCTTTCGCGTTGCTGGTGTAGCGGGATATAAGCTGCGCGCGCGCTTCCAGGATCCTGTAGCGGCTGCAACGCGTACGGGCAGCCCATCATAAAAGCACGGCAATGATCGTCTTCAAACGTGTCGCGCACAATTTCCCAAGCGGACATGGCCAGCCGGCGCTGCCACAGCTTCCCTTGCGGATGTTCAGCGAGGCGCTCGTTCAGCGGCTTTCCAAATCCGATAGGATTAAAAGTCACTTCACTTAAAGTTGGCCGGACTGTTTCGTATTCGGTGATGAAACGGCGATACGCCGCGCCATCCTTTCTGGAGAACTTTGCGAACTCCTCGCAAGTGCGGTCCAGATCGCGCCACTGCGTTAGGTAAGAGCCGTCGGGAAACGGCATATGAAAAACTGGGTCGGGAAAAATATATTCAAGGCCGTAATCCCCGAGCTTTAATTCATCATTTTTTAGGGCGGGATTTCCGTGGATACCGTTATGAGCCGAAGAACAAACGTCATGAATAAATCCGCGCAAAGTCAGTTCCGCGCTCTTGACACCGCCACCTGCAATAGGACGGCCTTCCAGCACCATGCAACGAAAACCCGCTTTCGATAGGTAGGCCGCGGCCAAAAGGCTGTTGTGCCCTGCGCCCGCCACCACAATGTCGAATTGCTCAGCCACGATGACTATCCATTTCGTTTATTTAACGGCTGATTTTCCAGCTCGCGCACGCAGCAATGGCTGCAGATCGCAAGCCTCTTCCCAGGTGCGCATCTGCAGTGAGCGCGCGAATTTGCCGACGCCGTCGGTTTGCGCGCACAACAAAGCCAACTCGATAATTTCTTCTTCCGTGAAATGTTTCTTTAAGTCTTCATAGACCGGGTCGGAATCGATGGCATCGTCGCCGGCTTTGAAGAGCGTGGCGAATCGTAGCGCGGCTTTCTCTTTTTCGTTGAAGTGATCACTGGTTTCGAAATACATGGTGGCAAGCACTTTGTCCTCGGTCAGGCCGCGGGCGATGGCCACGTTCGAACGCACCGTTGAGCAGTACCCGCAAAAATGTTTAGTGGAAATGAGCACGCGCACCGCTTCTTTGAGCGGAATCGGCAGGATGCCGCCATTGAGCAGTTCGTTCCACATGCGCAGCCAGTTACGTCCTGCTTCGCTGCGCACGTAAATTCTGGCGCACAACGGATCGGGTGCCCCGTTGACCCGCGCGCTTTCAATCAGCAGCCGTTGCGTTTCGGTCGCCTCGGCATCTTCAATCGGTCGAATCCTGGGCATAGTCGATCTCCTAAACTTGCGTCGCCAAATCTTGTGTGGCGAGATTTCGACGCAGAGTTGGCGCGTCGATTTCCTTTTCCCAGCGCGAAACCACTACCGTGGCCACACCGTTGCCAATCATATTGACCAGAGCGCGCGCAGTGCTCATGAAGCGATCGATGCCCAGCAGTAGCGCCATTCCGGCTACTGGAATTGTGGGAACCACCGTTAGCGTGGCCACCAGCGCGATAAACGAAGCGCCCTGCACCCCGCTGGCGCCTTTCGATGTCAGCGTGGCGACGGCAAAGATCGTCAATTGTTGCATCAGCGTGAGGTGCGTATTGGTGGCCTGCGCCACGAAAAGCGCCGCCAGCGTCATGTAAATACTTGTTCCGTCGGTGTTGAAGGTATAGCCAGTGGGCAGCACCAATCCCACCAGGCCTTTCGAACAGCCTAACCTTTCCATTTTTTCCATTAAGGTCGGAAGCGCGGCCTCCGAAGAAGTCACGCCAATAACGATCAAAATTTCTTCCTTGATGTAGTGCAGAAATTTAAAAATGCCGAAGCCCACGAGACGCGCGACGACTCCCAGCACTACGATCACAAACAAGATGCACGTTAAATAAAATAAGCCGATCAATTTGAGCAACGGCCCCAGCGCCGCAATGCCGTACTTGCCGACCGTAAAAGCCATTGCCCCGAACGCCCCGATGGGCGCGAAACGCATGAGAATTTTTACAATTCCGAACACCGCTTGCGTTAACGCGGTAAATAAATCCAGAAGCGGCTTGCCGCGCGTCCCGGTCATGGACAGCGCGAAACCGAACAAAATGGAAATGAACAGCACCTGCAAGATGTCCCCTTTTGCGAAGGCATCCGTAACCGTTGTGGGAATAATATGCAGAATAAACTCCGAAACGCTCTGCGCCTTGGCCGGTCCCGCATAATCGGCGATCGCTTTGGGATCGAGCGTTTTAGGATCTATGTTCCATCCGCTTCCGGGTTGCACTACGTTGCCGACGATAAATCCAATTAACAGCGCCACGGTGGATACCGTTTCGAAATACAGCAATGCTTTTCCGCCAACGCGGCCCACCTTTTTCATGTCTTCCATGCCGGCGATGCCCGTGACCACCGTACAGATAATCACCAGCGTGATAATCATGGTGATCAAGCGGATGAACGCATCGCCCAGGGGTTTGAGCGCTACCGCCCTGGCGGGACTGAAGTGTCCCAACAGAATGGCTAGCAAAATGGCCAACAATACCTGGAATGACAAACTCGCGTAGAACGGTTTCTTGTGCGCAGCGGCGACGCTCACGGGCAGGTTCGGCTGCAATGCAACTTGGGAAACCGCGCCGGGTTCGTGCCCTGTGACGCTATTCACCGAGCCATCCGTTGGGTTTTTGAATTGCTTCGCTTAAGGTCGTAAGAAATTCCGCGGCGCGCGCGCCATCAAGTACTCGGTGATCGCTGGATAACGTCATGGTCATCATCGGCCGGACCGCGGGCTTGCCTTTAACTGGCACTACGCGATCAGCAATAGTGCCTACTGCCAGCGTCGCGGCTTGCGGTGGCGTGATGATCGCCACGAACGCATCGACCTGGTACATGCCCAAATTTGAAATTGTGAATGTTCCGCCGGAAATATCCGCGGGGCGCAATCGATTGGCTCGGGCACGCTCCGTGAGGTCGCGGCGCTGCGCCGCAATGTCGCCAAGCTTCGCGGAATCCGCCTTGTGAATCACTGCGCCGACGACGCCGTCTTTGACAGCCATGGCCAGACTGATATTTATTTCCGAATTGTGACGAATGCCCGATCCGGCCCAACTCGCATTCATGACCGGATGCTTCGCGATGGTGCGAGCAACCGCCGCGATCAGCAAATCGGTAATGGTCAGCTTCGCGCCAGTAATTTTTTCAACGGTAGGACCCAGCCGTTTGTGCGCAGCCATGAATTCCGTGCAATCCACATCCCGCGTCAAGAAGAAATGCGGAACGCTGGTCCAGCTCTGAGTCATCCGTTCGGCCATCAGCCGCGCGATTTGACTCAACGATTCATCTGCTTGTGCGGAGGGGGACGAGACGGGCGTTGTCTTCGATAAGGTGGGAGCAGATTTCTTCCCGTCCGCCGCAGCTTGCACATCCTCGCCAGTGATTGTTCCGTCGGGGCCAGTTCCGCGCAGACCGCTAATTTCGACTCCCAACTCTTTTGCCAACCGCCGAGCCTTGGGTGAAATTTGTGAGGACATCTGCGCTGGAGCTGCCGCAGCAGCAGTGCCCTTGGCCGCTGCCGACGTAGCCCGTTCCGCCGCAGGCGTAACGCTGGTCGCCCGCGCTGAGGGAGCCGCTACAGCTTTCAGCGCTGGTGCTTTTTCTCCGGCCGCCACAAGCCACGCGATCGTTTCACCGACCGGAATTACCGCTCCTTCATGCGCAGTGATTCCAGCAAGAAAGCCGTCCCCCGGTGCCTCAATTTCCACCACCGCTTTGTCGGTTTCAATTTCGAGCAGCGGTTCACCTTTCTTCACCGCTTCGCCTTCTTTTTTTCGCCACGCCAGCAACTTCCCGGTTTCCTGGACCATTTCAAGCGCTGGCATCACCACACTGATAGCCATAGATTTTTCGGCGGCTTGGACGGACCATCAGTCCGCAGCGGCGACGCCCTCCCTTTTAGCGCTGGCTTCCACCATTTTCACCACGTGCTTGCTTGGGGCAGCTTCATTCTCGCGCGTGGTAGCCAGCGGACCGTCCACGGTGTGATAGTGCGCGCCAGCTACCATTAATTTTTCGGCGGGAAACCGCGTGATAACTTCGTGACCGGTTTCCGTCACCACGATTTCTTCTTCGATGCGCGCGGCGCTCCAGCCATCTTTCGAGGGCCAGAATGTTTCCAGCGCGAAAACCATCCCGGGTTTAATTTCGTGCGAATGCTCCAGCGAAACCATGCGGCTGATCACCGGCTTTTCCCAGATCGCTAATCCGATGCCGTGGCCAAATTGCAACGCGAAGGCCGCTTCTTCATCGGGGAAACCAAACTCTTCCGCTTTCGGCCACACCGAGGCGATTTCCGCTGTAGTGCGCCCCGGCTGAATCAGAGAAATCGAGGCGTCCAGATAATCGCGGCAGCGTTTATATGCATCGATCATGGCGTGTGACGCATACCCGATGGTGAAGCACCGGTAGTAACACGTGCGGTAGCCCATGTAGGAATGCAGAATGTCGTAATACACCGGATCGCCCGGCCGCAGCACCCGATCGGAAAAAACATGCGGGTGCGGATTGCAACGCTCGCCCGAAATCGCGTTTACGGCTTCCACATATTCCGAGCCGAGGTCATACAAAACTTTACTGGCCAAGCCGACCGCCTGGTTTTCGCTCATGCCCGGCTTCATCGCGCGATATAGTTCGTCGTACGCCGCGTCCACCATCATCGCCGAATGATTCAGCAAAGAAATTTCATCCTGCGTTTTGATCACCCGCGCGTCGGACATCAACTGCTGTCCATCCACAATGGTGATGCCTTCTTTTTGCAACGCGAACAATATCGGCGGCTCGACCACGTCGATGCCCAGAGGCTGCTTCAGCAACCCGCGCATTTCCAGCTCAAGTTTTATTTTCTTGGCTACGTTCTCGGCGCGGCCCATCTCCGGCGACATTGCGCCGCGCAGCAACGGAATTCCCGGCCGTGAGCGCTCGCCGAGCCAAGGACAATTCTGTTGGTGATGACGAGCGGCGGAGCCAAAGTCCCACAAAATTGGCTCGTCATTTTGCGGCAACAAAGCGAAGCGGCTGATCTTGTCTTGCGCCCACGTGCCGATGTGCGTGGCGGTGAGATAGCGCACATTGTTCATATCGAAACACAACAGCGCACCCATTTCAGATTTCGCCAACAACGCTTTGGCGCGAGCCAAACGCTCGGTGCGCAAGCGCTCAAAATCAATTCGATTTTCCCAATCGACTGCCATCGCTCCATAAGTTTTCAGCGCCAAGGTGTGCCTCCTATGCTGCTGCTCAGGCTTTGCCGCAAAGTTTGCGCGCGGCTTCGAATACCGTTTGTTCGGTGGGAACGGTTACATCTTCCAGCGGAGGTGAAAAAGGAATAGGAACGTGCATGGCGCCCATGCGTTTCACGGGAGCTTCAAGATTAAAAAACGCGCCCTCAGCAATTACAGAGGCGATTTCCGCGGTCACTCCGTAACGTCCATAGCCTTCGTCGACCACAATCGCGCGCGACGTTTTTTTGACCGACGCGATTAGTGTCGCCTCGTCCAATGGCCACGTAGTCCGCGGATCGATCACTTCAGCGTTGATGCCGATTTCATCCAGCAAAGCAGCCGCGCCCAGCGCAACCTGCACCATGCTGCTGGTCCCCACGATGGTGATGTCCGTGCCTTCGCGCTTGATGTCCGCCACGCCAAACGGAATGGTGTAATCCCCTTCCGGAACCGGCCCTTTTGTTTTGTACATCATCTTGTCTTCGAAAAAGACCACCGGGTTATCGTCGCGAATGGCGGTCTTCAGCAAACCTTTCGCGTCGTAGGGAGTCGAAGGCAACACTACCTTCAGGCCCGGTACGTGGCTAAACCAGGCATGCAATGACTGCGAGTGTTGCGCGGCCGAGCGGCGAGTCGCTCCTAACGTGGTGCGCAACACCATGGGAACCTTCCATTTTCCGCCCGACATGTAGTGAACTTTTGCGGCTTGATTGACCATCTGGTCCATGGTCAGCGTCAAAAAATCGCCAAACATGATGTCCACCACCGGACGCATTCCAGTCATTGCTGCGCCCACTCCCACACCGGTAAATCCCGCTTCCGAAATCGGTGTATCGATCACCCGCTCCTTGCCAAATTCTTCCACCAGCCCGGAGAGCACCTTGAATGGTGTGCCGGCTTCGGCTACGTCTTCCCCGATGATGCACACCGTGGGATCGCGGCGCATCTCTTCCGCAAGCGCCTCGCGCACCGCCTGCGCGAACGTCAGTTCCCGCTCTACTGCGCGTTCCGCTAGCTCAGGCATAAACGTCTTGCTCCACTTTGTCGGCGTTCGGATAGGGCGCGGCGATCGCGAAATCTACTGCCACTTTCATTTCCGCGCGAACTTCATCTTCCAATTTCACCAGCGACGGAGCGTCAGTCAGCTTTTGCGCGATTAATTTTTCCGCAAATAATTTCAAGGGATCGCGCTCGGTCTTCCAGTGATGCTCCTCCTGCTTGGAGCGATAATACTCGCGACTGATGTCGCCAACGTGGTGGCCGGTGTAGCGGTAGGTATTGCACATCAAAAAGGAGGGGCCTTCATTGTCGCGTGCGCGTTTCACCAGGCGACTCGCCACTTCGTATACTGCATTTACATCTTGCCCATCCACGCTTTCTGAGGGCACTCCAAATGCCGGGCCGCGATTCAAGATGTCGCCCGCGGTAGTCTCCAAAAAATGCGTGTATTCGTTGTACATATTATTTTCGCAGACATAAATCACTGGCAGCTTCCACAGCGCAGCCAGGTTCATCACTTCATAGACCACGCCTTGGCCCAGCGCTCCTTCGCCGAAGAAGCAAACCGCCACTTGTCCTGCACCTTTATGCTTCGCGGAAAACGCCGCGCCCGTCGCGATTCCCGCGCTGCCCGCAACGATTGCATTCGCGCCCAGGTTTCCTGTCGCGGGGTCGGCAATGTGCATCGAGCCGCCTTTTCCTTTGCAATAGCCCGCTTCCTTGCCCAACAATTCAGCGAACATGCGATTTGGAGCCGCGCCTTTAGCCACGCAGTGACCATGTCCGCGATGCGTGCTGGTGATGTAATCGTCGTCGCGCAGCGCTTCGCAAATTCCCACCGCCACGGCTTCTTCACCTACGTACAAATGTGCCAGCCCGGGCATTAATGCGCGTGTGTACAGTTCGTTTACTTGTTCTTCGAAGAGCCGAATCATCAGCATCCGCCGGTACATGCGCAGCGATCGTTCCACGTCCGACTTCGAGGCTTTCATGCCATTTGAATTTTTCGTTTCGGACTTTTTCGTTGCAACCGCTTTCGCTTCAAGCCTTTTCACTTTAGGCGTCTTGGCGTCGCGTTTCTTCGTTTTGTCGATCACAGGAGTCATCGCTTCACTCCGGACATGTGCGCGAGAACATCGAACACTACTGCGAAATCCTGCTCGACTAATCCCATCGCTCTTGCTGCCGTCAAAAATTCATTCGAGATCGATGTAGTAGGCATGGACACGTCGACTTGGCGCCCCAGTTCCAGCGCCAGCAGCATGTCCTTCTGCATCATGTTGACGTTGAACCACGCTTCCGGAGGCAATTGCAGCACAAACGGTCCACGATATTTAATCATTGGCGAAGCGACCGCGCTGTTGACGAGAACATCGACCGCTACTTCTCGCTTGATTCCGCTTTTCTCGGCGAGCAGCACACTTTCTGAAAAGGCCAGCATCTGCACCGCGAGGTTGAGATTCGCCGCTATCTTCATCACTAGCGCTAAGCCGTTGTCACCAACGTGCGTGACTTTCGGGCCGATATCCAGCAGCAGCGACTTTATCTTCTCGAAAGTTTCCGCGCGTCCGCCCACCATTACCGAAAGCTTGCCTTCTTGCAGGGTGATGACGCTGCCGGAGACTGGGCAGTCCACCATGTCGCAGCCCTTTGCGCGTACTTTGGCTGCTACTTCGCGGCTGAATGCCGGACTTACCGTGCTGATGTCCGCAAAGATTTTGCCCGGGGTCAGACCCGCAAGAATTCCATCAGGGCCATCTGTGATAGCCGCCAACGCCGCGGAATTCGTGACCATCGAAAAGATTACATCGGACCCCGCCGCAACAGCGCGCGGAGAATCCGCCCACTTCATCCCTTTTTTAACCAGCCACTCACCCTTTGAGCGCGTGCGATTGTAGCCAAGCACGGAATGGCCCTTGCTTAGCAGGCGATTCACCAGCTCGCTGCCCATCACGCCTAACCCGATGAATCCCAGATTCGCCATGTCTTGCCGGTCTCCCGCTGACAGAGAAGTTCGCTTACAGATTTAGTTTTGTGAAGTTGGAATCGCCGCCACGTGGTGAACGACCTGAGTCTTCGCGCACTTGCCGCAGATGCGCGCGCATGGAGGCGCGTGCGCCGTTTGAATCGCGATGCTCCACGGCTTCTAAAATTTTCTTGTGGTGATACTGGCCTCGCTCAGGACCGCCTTCGACGGCGAAGATGCCCATGCGCTGTTCACGCAGCACTCCGACGATTGAGTCAATGAGCGATAAAATGAGCGGATTCGACGCGGCCTCGGCTAGAGCTAGATGAAAATCGAGATCGGCTTCGATGAACGTTACTGGTTCAGTCTTGCTGTTGTCCATGGCTTCGACGGCTTCACGCATGGCGGTAATATCATCTTTTTCCGCACGGGCTGCCGCCAGCGAGGCGATCTCCGGCTCCAGAATTTCGCGCACTTCCACTAGGTGCACCATGGCTTCAGGTTGACCGTCGCGGATCATCCGGTCTAGCGACTGCCAGATAGAGTGCGAGCTACCGTTAGTGATAAATGTTCCTCGGCCAGGATGCGCTTCCACCAAGCCCTTTTCTCGTAACGTTTTAACCGCCTCCCGCACTGCGGTTCTGCTTACACCAAACTGTTGGGCCAAATCGCGCTCGGCAGGCAATTGGTCACCTAGCTTCAGCTGACCGCTGTTGATGGAGGCTTCGATCTGCTGCACGATTTGTTCATAAAGGCGGGAAGTCTGAACGATTTTATACATGTCCGATCTCCGACGAAGTCTCCTCAGTGCGAACCTTTGGTATTAAGGTCCGACCAACCAGAGGGTCCCGGCCCAGATACCGACGCGGATGAATGACTTTCATCCATCGGCAGTTCCACGGCTCAAGCGTCGGTGGCCACGCAATCCCCTCCGGCGGGAATTGCCGCTGAGTCGCGCACTCGCGTTGGAAATGCTGGGCACCGACTTTTTGATACCGGAGGACCACTTGTACCTCGACGCACAAGGTCCGACCACTATACCCCAAGAGACACTGTAGGAAAAGAAGCAACTAAGGCTTTCATACAAACGATTAAAGTTCTTGACCCTTGCCCCGAAAAAGTGGTACAGCGGTCAGACCTGTTAGCCACTTAAGGAGCCTTAATGAAAACGCCCCGACACGCGGCGAAGATCGGTCCGAACCAATCGAGCCCCCCATCGCAGGAGGTAGGAACCAAGCCAACCCGCCGCGAATTCATTCGCGGGGCTGCGGGCGCATCTGTGCTCCTAGCCGGTTCGAACGTAGCTGCGTGGGCCGACCACCATGGCCACCCAACGCCACAAAGCCTTTCGTATCTTGACCGTAGGATGTATCTCCACAACATGGAGATTCTTGCCCACTTCATGCCCGGCCAATCCCGGAACGGCAAAATGCAGATGATGTCCATCGGGAACCGCCGCTACATGTTCCAACAGGGTGACGTCATTGATCTGAGCGACGTCCGAAAGCCGGTCATGTACAACAAAGGCGGTTTTCAGGGCGGCCAAGTGCAAGTTGCCTTCAATAACGAACTGAAAAAGTGGATTTTGATGACTGGTTCTCAGACGCCGATCACAGACTCCACGCCCGAGGCCCCCAATGGCAAGTACGACGACCCACATTTGGACGACAAGCGCAAGAATTTCAAAGGCTTGCGAGGCGCAAGGTTTTACGACGTTACCGATCCTTCCAAGATCGTCAAGCTATCGGAGTTCAGCACCGGCGCGACTGGTCAGGGCACTCACCGCAATTATTACGATGGCGGCAAGTACGCTTATCTGGACACCGCGCCCGACGAGACCTTCATCCATCAACCGTCCTACTTTCGGCAGCTCGTTAACGGCAACATGATCGTCGACGCCACCGACCCCAGCAATGTCTCGGAGGTCTCCATGTGGTGGGTGCCTGGGTCACGCAGAGGCGAAGAAGCGGAGTACACCAAGTGGATCTGGTCGAAACTGGTGCCGCCAAAAGTGGCCAAAGACCAGACTCCCTTCGCCGGCCTGCACGGTCCCGTCTATGTCCCCAAAAAATTGGAAAACGGCGGTAACCGCGGATACGGGGCTTTCGGCTGCAACGGTTTCATCATTCTTGATTTGAGCGATCCGAAAAAACAACGCGAAGTCGGTCGATTCGAACCGCCCGCGCAATACTCCGGGATGGGAATTGCGTTCCACACCATTTATTGCGGAGTTCTCGACCGCGGATTCGTGCTGACCAACGGAGAAACCACCAACTCCGATTGCAATCAGATTTTTCTTCCCAACTGGATCATCGATATTCGCGATGAAGAGCATCCGGTCCCGGTGGCGCAACTTCCGCGCCCGGTCCCGCCTCCCGAGGCGCCGTACCGCGATTTCTGTTTCAAGCGCGGACGCTTCGGCGCGCACAATCCCCCGCATTTAAAAGCGCCGGGCAAGCCACGTCAGGATTTTATTGCCTATTCCTATTTCATTGCCGGCCTGCGCTGTTACGACATCGGCAATCTTTATCGTCCCGAAGAAGTGGCCTACTTCGTTCCACCACAAGGAGGTGACCTGGAAAAGTTCGGCAGTTACGATCGCACCGTCGACAATGTGTTCATCGAATGGGATCGCAACGTGATTTGGGCAGCTACCGATACTGGACTATATGCGTTGAGCTGCCCGAACCTTGGCAAGCCCATACTCGATCCCCTGCCCGTCACCGAATGGTCTCTGAATAAGTTGAATGAAGGCGCGGCGTAACGATAGCCTGCTCCAGACGCAAGGAGGATTTTTGATGAACATGGAACGACGCAATGGCTTGCCGGTAGTGGCGGCACTCCTACTGACGAGCATGTCGCTAACGGCGCAAACCACCGCCCCGAAAAAAATCAAATTGCTGACGCTGCTTGGACAGCCGGTGCAATTCGTCATTGCCGAGAAACAGGGTTATTTCGCAAAACACGGCGTCTCCGCGGAAACGGAAAACCTGCCGAGCTCCGACGTTTTGCGCAGCAATCTCGCCAATGGAAACGGCGACCTCGCTTATCTCGCGGTAGACAACGCCGTGGCCATGGTCGAACTCGCTCACCAGGACATGGTCATCCTCATGGGCGGCGAAGGTTCGCAGAATGAGTTGGTGGTGCAGCCGGAAATTAAATCGCTCGAAGAACTCCGCGGCAAAACGCTGATCGTGGATGCTCCTAACACCGCATACGCTCTGCAAATGAAGAACATTCTTTTGGCGAAGGGACTCCAAGCCGTGCGGGATTACGAAATGAAACCCATAGGCGGCACTCCCCAGCGGCTCATTGCCATGCGGGAACACAAAGAATATGCGGGATCGATGCTCGGCCCTCCTGCGTTAATCACCGCCAAGCAAGAGGGTTTTGTAAGCCTCGCCAAGGTCCAGGACGTCATCGGACCTTACCAGGCCGCCGGATATTTCGCGCAGCGAAAATGGGTGCTGGACAACAAAGAGAATCTCGGGAATTATTTGGCCGCAATTATCGAGGCGCAACGCTGGTTGATGGATCCCGCCAACAAGCAGCAGGTCATCGATCTATGGATCAGCGAATTTCGTATGAAGCCGGAAATTGCCGCAGCCACGTATGAGTCCACTCTGAACGCCCCCGGAGGATTCGAGAAGGATGCGGCGCTCGATATCGAAGGTTTCAAAAATGTTTTGCAATTGCGCGCCAAAATCGAAGGCCAGTGGGGTGGTCATCCGCCTGGCGTCGAGAAATATTATGACCCGTCGTATTACAACGCCGCATTGAAGAAAGCGTCCGGCGGAAAATAGAGCCGAGAAAATAGTTGCTGCACAAATGTCGGGCCAGCTGAATATCTAAAATCGATCGATTAAGGTGCGAAAAACTATGAGCGTTGTAAGCAAATGCATACGGCGAACCCCGTTTCTGGGCTTGGTGTTTTGCCTCGCGTTATTCAGCAGTGCCGCAATTCGAGCGCAACAAAAAGAGCGCACTCTCGACGAGATCAAAACAGAGGCCGTAAAGCGCGCCGAAAACGGTATGTATCCACTCATCGGTCTAGATCCAGCGGACGTGCGCGAGGCTTTCTCGAAGATCAACAGCACCGACAACGACGAGTGGGCTGCAGGATTCAGCGCCGTCGCCGACCGTTATATGGCGCAAGCCAAAGCTGCGGAAGCCTCCGATCCCGCGAAGGCCAGCGCCCTCTACGTACGTGCCTGGCGGCTTTATTCTTTTGGGCGTTGGCCGGTCCCCGCTTCCGCCGGAAAAAAAAGAGCCTACGCCAAAGCGCTGGAGGCATTTCTTGCTCACGCCAAATTGCAAGAAAACCCGCTCGAAGTAGTTCACATTCCCTTCGAAGGCTCGGAAATCATCGGCTATCTTCGCTTGCCAAAAAATGTGAAAGGCCCGGCACCAGTAGTGATCGCCATCAGCGGTCTGGATAGCCGCAAAGAAGATCTCTCCGAGAATTTTGGCGCGATCCTCCCTTTTGGAATTGGATTCGTTGGCATCGATTCACCCGGAACCGGCCAAGCCCCCATCAAAGCCAGTGCAACTTCGGAACGTATGTTTTCGCGGGTGATCGATTATTTACAAACTCGGCCGGAAGTGGACAAAACCAGGATTGCAGTAGACGGCCAGAGTTTCGGCGCGTATTGGGCCACCAAACTCGCGATCATTGAGCATGCGCGCCTGAAAGGCGTGGTCGCGCAATCCCCGCTTGCTGACGCGACCTTTCAAAAAGATTTTCTCGTGAATAAAACTTTGGGCAACCGCGAATATTTATTTGGGCTCGTTCCCGCATTGATGTCCATTTACGAAGGGGCAAATTCTATTGAGGACCTATCGGTGATTTTCCCCAAGATGTCCCTCGTGAAGCAGAATCTTATCGGCAAGCCGACCTCGCCGATGCTGATCATTGCCGGGGCGTTGGACACGCAGGTGCCCATCTCCGACGCGTACATGATCTTGAGTAGTGGGGACGTACCCAAAGAAGCGTGGATTAATCCACAAGGTGGACATCTCGGTCGCCAAGTGAAAGTCTGGCCCGATCCCGTGATTTTCAAGCAGGTGATTATTCCATGGCTGGTGCGCAACTTGAGTGTTCAAGCCATGCAGTAGCTTCTTGAACGCCAGGTTTACGCTCGATTTAAATCAGATTGCTGCAATTGGTACGCAAGTTCCAACTTGTGCGAACGTCGTGCTCAAGTATCTATACGTATCGACTACAGCGTGGGCGTGTCCGGTCTTTCCCCTGGATGCGCCATCGTGTCACGCAATTTTGCGGTATCTAGTTCGCCTTCCCAGCGGCTAACCACTATGGTGGCGACGCCGTTGCCGATTACGTTCGTCAGCGCCCTACATTCGCTCATGAATTTGTCGATGCCCACCAAAATTGCCAACGCCTGAATAGGGATTGCCGGCACCGCCGTAAGAATTGCCGCCAAGGTAACAAATCCTGTGCCGGTAACTCCGGAAGCGCCCTTCGAAGCGACCATCGCGAATAACAAAATCCCCACGATCTGGCCAACTGCCAGATGAGTGTTGGTCGCTTGAGCCAAAAAAATCACCGACAGCGTTAAATAAATATTGGTGCCGTCAGTATTAAAACTGTAGCCGGTCGGGAACACCAGGCCAACGATCGATCGCGAGGCCCCCAGATGTTCAAGCTTCTGCATCATGTCCGGCAAAACCGTTTCGGATGAACTGGTCCCCAGCACGATAAGAAGTTCATCCTTGATATACGCAATGAAGCGAAAAATAGAAAAACCTGTGAGCACCGCAATGCTTCCTAGAATCACCACCACAAAAACAATGCTGGTGAGATAGAACGCACCAATCAACTTCGCCAGACTAGACAAGGAGCCCAGGCCGTAGCTGCCGACGGTGAACGCCATGCCGCCCAGCGCGCCCAGCGGAGCAGCTTTCACGATGATGCGAATAATCCCAAAAACAACTTTGGTGAGCGCGCCTATCCCACGCGCGATTCGTTCTCCAAGACCGCCAAGCCGCGAAAGCGAAAAGCCCGTCAAAATAGAGACCAGCAATACCTGCAAAACTTCCCCACCCGCAAAAGCATCCACAAAAGTTCTTGGCACGATGCCAACTAGAAATGGAACGATGCCCGCGTCCTTCGCGCGCCCCACATAGGTGGCGATGGCTTTGGGATCCAGCGAACGTGGATCCAGATTCAAGCCGCCGCCTGGATGCACGATAATCGCGACAAGAATTCCCGTGATCAACGCCAGCGTCGAGACCACCTCGAAGTACACCAGCGCTTTCACTCCTACGCGCCCAACTTTTTTTAAATCTCCAACCGAGGCGATGCCCTGCACCACCACGCAAAAAATCACCGGAGCGATCATCATGCGGATAAGCGCCACAAACACGTCGCCAAGCGGTTTCAGCGCGATGCCAGCATGCGGGAAAAATCTCCCGGTTAATATTCCGATACAAATGGCAATTAGGACTTGTACGTAAAGAATGCGGTACCAGGGGCGACGCAGCGGTCTGCCCGGCAGTGTGGATGCTGCGTTGCTGCTCACCTTGGTTTTCTCCGGTTCGGTCGCCGCAAACTCATCACCCTTCATTGCACGCAATTCTGGGGCAGTTCGTTTTTGAGAATGAAGCGCTCAACGTTGCGCCAGGCAGAACGATACAAATACTCGGCAGCCTGCCGCGTGACACCTGCGATGTGCGGCGTGAATAAAACACGGCGTGCGGGATCTCCGGCGAGCGATAGCAGTGCGTTATCCGGCGCAGGAGGCTCCGTTTCGTACACGTCAACGGCTGCGCCGCCCAAATGTCCGGAGCTCAAGGCTTGCGCCAAAGCTGCTTCATCAACGATTCCACCACGCGAAGCCTGAATCAAAATGGCTCCGGGCTTCATTTGTTTAAGCTCGCGAGCATTGATGAGCGAGCGTGTCGCCGCTAACAGCGGAACATGTAGCGTGACCACATCCGCCGATTTCAAAAGCCTTTCCAGCGACAAAGATTCCGCATTCATCGCTCCGGCCGCGGCAGCATCGCGCGGTGCAGGATCGTAGTAACAAACCCGGCAGCCTGCTCGATGGAAAGCCTGCGCCACCGCCAGCCCAATTGTTCCGAGGCCAATTACACCCACCAACAATCCGTCGAGGCCGCACAGATTGTCGCTTACCATCCGCGCGCGAAAAGTCTGGTAGTTGCCGGCACGAATTTCCGCATCGGCCCATGCGAATCTCCGCAACAATGTGGAAGCCGCGGTTACCGCGTACTCCGCGATCGCGCTGTTGCTGCCGCCGGGAACATTGGCCACCGCGATGCCCATGCCTTTCAGCAACGGCAAGTCGACCCGATCGACACCTGCGCCGGTCACCTGCACCAATTTCACAGCGGTATTTTCAAAACTTTCGGGATTAAGCTTCGGTCCAACTGCGGGGATCACCAGCACGCGCGCTTGCTTCATCAGCGGAATCACTTCTGCATCATTCAGCGCATGATAAGCGACCGTTAATGGCGCAGCTGGCAATGCATTGGCACGCTCAAAATCAATTCTGGGACGCAGGCAAAGGACATCCACACTCATCGCTTGCCGGCGTCCTTCGACGACACACCGGGTTCCGCGGTCCCCTGCCTGATGTCGCCAACCGGGAAAAAACACAAAAGCACCAGCGGTTCGCTCCCGGTGTTTCTCGTAGCATGCTTTTCACCGGAAGGAATCGCAATCGCATCGCCAGTCTTCAACGCGTAATTTCCGCTGTCCGCTTCCGTCACTCCTTCGCCAGCAAGCACATAAATACATTCCTCAAAATCACTGTGCACGTGGCGGCTTCTCGGTGAATCGCCTGGCGACGGAACCGGAATCTCCACTTTGCGCAACGTTATTCCGGAAGCGCCACCGTCGCCCGAAACAATCTCCAGCGCCGTGCGTCCAGGCAGTCCCAGCACCTTTGCCGCAGCCTCCTTAAAAACTCGCGCCATTACAGCATCCTTTTGGAATTCTTCAATTCAGCAATGCCGCCCTGAATCACGTCCAGCTGCCGAAAAACTTCGGTGGCGTCCTTTGCGATCGAATCGGCCACCACCCGCAGCATGCGCACACTTTTTTCCATCGTGGCGTGTTGCGGGCTGCCATACCATCCGGTCGGGGCTATGGAACGCACATCCGTGAGCACCGGCTGATAACTACGGGTGCGCCGCAATCCATCAATCTTTTTTCCGTGCGCGTGGTCGGACGAATTATCGATCCGCTCCAGATGCACCAATTCCGGACGGTGCGCCATCACTGCCAGCGTTTCGATTTCGCCGCCGTGCGTGAGCCCATTGCATTCTTCCCCGAACAACTCTTCCGCCACGAAACAAGCCTGTACCGTTACCACCGTCATCCCAAAATCACGATGCAACGTTTCGGCCGCTACGCCCAGCGGCGGAATATTCAGCTCGTGCCAATTCAGAATCAGCAGATATTTCGCGCCATGCTGCGCTGTTGACGCCGCCGTCTCCGTTACCACCCGCATGAAGGTCTCCGCCGTCAAGGTGATGGTGCCCTCGAAAGGCATGTGCAGCGGCGTAACTCCCAGCGGCCCGCCCGGCAAAACCAATCCATCCATGCGCTCCGCCACCGCATGAGCGATCACATTGGCGGCAAAAATATCCGTGCCCGTTGGAAGATGCGGCCCATGCTGCTCTACACTGCCGGCTGGCAAAATCACCAGCGGATTCTTTTTCAATTGTTCCGCAATTTCCGGCTGCGTCAATTCCACAAAATACCGGCTAGGCAACATGGTGCGCCTTATTCGCGTTTGCTGTGCGTGCCGATTCCATCGCTTCCGATATCGCGACCTCTTGGCCCTTGCGTTCAATCGAGCGCAGCGCGGCATTCACGATCGC
>DATHGV010000113.1:0-8297 GCA_035490135.1 Candidatus Methylomirabilota bacterium | reverse complement strand
GGTTAGACGGTGCGTGTGCGAAGAAAACAAAATAGTCAAAAATCGTGCTCGTGATGCCTAAGGTTGGGAACCAGCGATAACTTCGGAATTGTTGAGCACTTCGCCTTTTTCTTCAGAAAATCGCGGTGAGCTTCGGAATATCCTTCAGAGGACAGATGGTATTTGAAAAGATCCTCAAAACCCTCAAAGGATTCGATTTAGAGCCATCGGTACAGGTCTGCAAAGAGGTCGCGACTGAGAGGAAGACTTTCGATGAATCCGACCGCCGTGGCATTCGGTAAATCGGTTTCAATATTTCCGGTTTCGGGCTGGCTAAAAGACCATGCGGCGTAATCGTAAATTCTTCCGATCAAGTTATCGTCGATCGGATTAATTTCATACGCATCTTCACAGGCGGAATAAAGGTAGTCCCAAAGGTCAGAGATCCCGCTGCTTTGATTTATTTGGGAGATGAGTTCTGGAAAGCGCTGCAGTGCTTCTCTTCGCCAAGTTTCCAAGACCAGAAACTCGGGTCGACAAACCTAAATTATAGGCTGTGCCAGTTACTGGGAGGCGGAGAGGGAGGCGCCCATTTCTTTTAGCTTGGCGCGGGCGCGGCGGTCTTCTTCGGTGCCCGGGTAGCGTTTGACGATTTCGCGGAGTTCGCGGACGCCGGTGGCTTTCTGGCCTAGCTCGATATTGGCGAGGGCTTTTTTGAGGCGCGCGGGAGGGACTTTAAAGTTGTGGGGATAGCCGGTGAGGACCTTGTCATATTCGGCGACGGCCAGGTCGTAATTTTTTTGCGAGTAGGCGATTTCGCCGAGGTAGAACTGAGCATTGCCGGCCAGATCGGTGGTGCCATAGTAGCGGATGTAATCCTGAAACTCGGAGCGGGCGAGATCATATTTGCCGCTGGTGATGTCGCGGAGGCCATTCGAATAGAGGGTGTCGGCGGAAGGCGCGCTGGCCGGTGGCGGACCGGATGATACTGCGGGATTACTCGCGCCAGGGCTGACGGAGCCGTTGCTGCTATAAGCGGGCGCGGTAGGGAAGCCGTTGTTGGAGGCGCTGCCTTGATTTGGCTGGGCGGACGTTGGAGGCTGACCTCCGCCGCCGGAGATTTTGGCGTCGACGCTTTGCATGGTGTTCTGAAGATCGACGAGTTGCTGATTGAGCTTGCCGAGGCGCGATTTAATTTCCTCGAGATTGTCGGAGAGGCCCTGCACCTGAGTGGACATGGTGTCGAGGCGCGCGCCGGAATTGGCTTGTACGTCCTGAACGGATTTCTGGAGCCCGCTCATGGTGGAGTTGAGGCGGCCGACATTGTCGCTGGATTGCTCGACGAGGGTCTTCATGACAGTGTGGTCCTGGGTCATTTGGGACTGCAAATCTTTTTGTCCCTGGAGGAGCGTGGAGACGTCGCGTTGGAGCTCGATGAGCTCGCGAGCGACGGCTTCGGCGGGACGCGGACCGACGGCGCTACCGGCGATGAGTCCGGCGAGAGCTGCAGCGCTGAAGATGGCAATATTACGGTAACGCATGGTGAAACCTCCTCGGGACTGCGGGTACGGCGATAAAATTCAAAGAGTCACTTAACAGCTACTCTGGTCATACCGGATTGGGGTAGAAGAGAGAGCCGCAAATTTTACTTTAATAGGACGGGCGCGTGTGGGCAAGGGGTGATGTTTCCGTGTTGTTGACATTCAGCAAGACGAACCGTGCTGGCGAATTACGTTTTAGCTGTTCCACGCCCGACTCAAAAACTGCGCTGCGCGGATTACGTTTTGCTTGTTCCACGTTACAAGACCCACCCTCCAAAAAACTGAGGGTGGGGCACCCTCCGTGTCTCATTTCATCACGCCAATAACTGATCGGGTCCGCACCTCAATCCAGCGTGAATAATTCATTCTGCCGCGGCGGCTAGTTGGCGCGGACGAAATGGCCGCGACGATTTTGCTGGTAGCACGGCTCAGTGGGTTCATTGCAGAAAGGCTTTTCTTTGCCGTAGCTGACGGTGCTGAGGCGATCGGCAGAGATGCCGAGGGAGACGAGATATTGTTTTACGGCAGTGGCGCGACGGTCGCCCAAGCCGAGGTTGTATTCGGTGGAGCCGCGCTCATCGCAATGGCCTTCGATGGTGGCTTTGATGTCTGGATAGGCGCGTAGAACTTCGGCGGTGGCGCTAAGGGCAACTCGCGCGTCGGGGCGGATGTCGGCTTTATCCAAATCGAAGTAAGCGTCTTTGACTTTCTCGAGGAAAATTTTGTCTCTGTCACGATCTGTATCGGTAGGCTCGTTACTAACGGTGCTGGCGATGGTGATGCGCACGCTGGCATCGGCGGAGCCGCCCGGTCCGGTAGCGGTAAGGGTGTAGGTCGCAGAGTCACCTGGGGTGACTTTGGTGGAGCCTTCAGCAGAAACTGGACCGACTTCCGGCGCGATAGCGACCTGCGTGGCGTTGGTGGTGGACCAGGTAAGAGTGGTCGAATCGCCCTTGTTGATGGTGGTGGGATTGGCCTGGAAAGTCACTGTGGGGCGAGGTGCCTCTTCGGTGCGCTCAGGCGCAGTGTTACGCGTAGTCAGAGGCTTTTTTCCGCAACCAAAATTAAATACCGCGACGGATAAGGCGGCCAGCAGGCACGTTCTATACAACTTCGGTGAAACAGCAAACATTCGTATTTCCTCCTCGACATAGAATCCCAAGCTGTCTGGGCAAGAATCGTACCACTTGCGTGTAAATCGAAAGGCTATTACTCCTAAGAGTTATACCCGAAGTTCCAGCACTGCAACAGTTCTATACATGTCTATACATGATTCCGATTACAGTTCAGTGAAGACGAAAGTCAAAATCTGAAAAGGCGCTTCGTGGTCCAGGATCTTCTTGTTCCGTTTTACAAGACCGTCAAATCAAAATCTGAAAAGGTGCTTCGTGGTTTAGATCTCCTTGTTCCACCTTACAAGACCCACCCTTCAAAAAACTGAGGGTGGGGCACCCTCCGTGTCTCATTTCGTTTGCGACCGTGGCGCATTTACTTCATTTGGGTGACCAGTTGGGGGATTCGTTGTGGCCGGTGGTGGTTAATTGATGGGGCTGGGTGCCGTCGGCGAGCATGCTCCAGATTTGGCGCGTGCCGCCGCGAGTTGATTCGAATACGATGTGACGGCCGTCGGGCGCCCAGCTGGGGCGTTCGTTGCGTCCGGCGTCGCGCGTGATTTCGATAATTTTGCTGGTAGCAGCTTCCATCACATAGATGTCGTAGTTGCCGTTGGGGCGGCGCCAACTGAAAGCGAGGATTTGTCCATTGGGCGACCAAGCAGGATCGATGACATAACCCATGTCGGGCAGATCGAATTTAGAGACGCTGGTGCCGTCGGAGTTCATGGAATAAAGTTGCGGGACACCGCCACGATCGCTGACGAAGACGACGGTTTGTCCAGTTTTAGGATTCCAAGTGGCGGAAGTGTTGGCGCCGCTGGAATTGGTAAGGCGCCGAGGGCGGCCGCCGTTGGCTTCGGAGACATAGAGTTCCGGATTGCCCTGCATGGATGAGGAAAAAATAATTTGCGAGCCATCGGGCGACCAAGACGGGGAACTGTTGCTGCCCTTGAATTGAGGGAAGGAGACGAGTTTTCCAGTGTCCATGGAATACATGCAGATCTGCGCGCTGGTAACGCGGATCATGGGTTTAAAGCAGGTGAAGGCGATGCGCGAGGCGTCGGGCGACCAACGCGGAGTGAGCGCGATGGAACGCAGGCTGGTGAGCGGATGCTGATTTGCACCGTCGTAGTCCATGAGCCAGATTTCTTTGGTGCCGGTGCGGGAGCTGACGAAGGCGATTTGCGTTCCAGCGATGCTGGGGAGGCCACCACTTAGTTTGTTGATGATTTCGTCGGCGAACTGATGAGCGAAGCGGCGCACTTGCGCGTCGGTAGGAGTGCCGCGATAAACCTTGGCGACAACCGGTTGCGAGGAGGGATTGCGAACGTCGAAGAGCCAGGCCTGAATGGCTACTTCGGGGGTGGATTCGGCGAGGTTGCCGAACGCGACCATGCTGGCGTTAGCGGGAGCATCCGTCCAAGTAAGGTTGCGGAGCTCGGAAGGTTGGGACGGAGCTTGCGGCGGATAAAAGCTGGGACTGACGAGATCCAGGATGCCGCTGAACTGGAGATCGTCGCGGACTACCTGCGTGAATAGCGCGGAATGATTTTTTGCTGGGTCGACACGTGGAGCAAAGTCGGCCACGGCGACACGCGGTTTTTCCAAGCCGAGTCCGGTGCCGGTCTTGATCCAATCCTGCGCGCGTGTGGCGTGCGGGACGCAGGATATGGCCAAAATAATTAGGGAAATATATTTGAAACGCTTGAACGAACTTTGCACCTTCACCCCCGAGTTCCATGCGCGTTGCGATGCTGCATGGGAAAGCAAATTACTTCGTTAAAGACAGATCGAAATCAAAATTCACGTTTACGTAGGAGCCTGAATAATCGTTGGGCAGCGGTGGCATGGGCGAAGCATTCGCCAACGCACGCTGGGCGGAAATATCCATGGATTGGTTTCCGCTGGATTGTTCCATGCGAATATTTTTTACGGAACCGTCGCGATTGATGGTGAAAGTCAGGACGGATTTAGCGCGGCGCGCGGAGCGGATGGCTGGATCGATTTCAAAAAGGTTCCAGCTGCTGCCGATCTTGCGGCGAACGGCTTCTACGTACCAACCGTAGCGGGTGGCGAAATCGCCGCCGCCCTGACCTTGAATCTGCACGCCACTGGTAGTTTGCCCGGGATTGTTGCCGTACCCGGTGGGAAGATTGGGGCTGCCGCCTTTGCCGTAGTTTACGGCGTTATTTGGAGTGGGGCGGAGATCCTCAAAAACTTTGGAAGGATGTACGACGGGTTTTTTTCGCGGTTCGTCCTTAAATTCCTTGTCGGGATGGACGACGGGGACGGGCTTGGGCGGCGTCTGGTCCTTAAACTTAGGAATAGCCAGCGCGTCCTGAGGGATTTCAGGAATATCTGGCGGTTTCGGTTCTTCTTTATAGAGGCCCTTGGTGGGATCGATGGCGTGGCTGTCGCTAGTCACATCGGGCTTTAGCATTGGGATGCCACCGCTAGGGACAAGATTGACTTTGACATCGTCACCGAGGTTGCCGCCAACGCTGGT
This sequence comes from Candidatus Methylomirabilota bacterium, assembly GCA_035490135.1. GTDB lineage: Bacteria > Acidobacteriota > Terriglobia > Acidiferrales > UBA7541 > Acidiferrum. The sequence continues at coordinate 3,156 of DATHGV010000113.1, read as the reverse complement.
CCACTGGTTGCCGCGATATTGGTACCAGGCAGAGAGGCCGATGGCGAGGGCTAGCGCACCGTGCAGAAAAGCAGAATACACCAGGAATTTTCGTAGGGTAACTTCGTCCGTGTTGGCGAGAGCGACGCTCATCTTTTATCTCGGGCGCTCATTTATTTGGTTTTTGGACGATCGGTGATGGGTTCAGTGACGATACTGATGTTGTTGATTCCGGAGACGCGCAGGGCGTCGACAACGGAGGCGAAGACGCCGAAGGGCACAGTTTCGTCACAGCGCAGAAAAACGGCGTCTTGCTGATCTTTTAGCTTGGCCTTTACTTTGTCACCGAGTTCATGAACGTTAACCGGCGAATTGCCTAGATAGATGAGTTGCTGCTTGTCTACCGAGACCACGACGCGCTGCTCTGGGCTCTCCTTAACGGCGTGCGTTTTAGGCACATTTAGTTCGATGCCCGACTGGAGGATCGGGGCTGTAATCATGAAAATGATGAGGAGGACCAACACGACGTCCACGAAGGGGACCATGTTGATCTCGGAGAGCGAGGATTGGGTGCCTTTTTGAATGGATGCCATCTTCGTCCAATTTATTTGAGGCCAGCGATGCTGCGGGCCTGGCTCGAAATTTAGGTGAAAGTCTTTTCGATTTGCGCGGAGACCTCTAAGGTAAAGGTATCGAGGCGCTGCGCAAGGTTGCGAATATTCTGCAAGAACTGATTATAAAAGATTACTGCCGGGATGGCGGTGACTAAACCCGCAGCGGTGGTGAACAAGGCTTCGGAGATGCCGGGGGCGACGGCGCGGAGGCTGGCAGCTCCTGCGGTGCCAAGTCCAGAGAAGGCATCGATGATGCCCCAGACGGTGCCGAACAGGCCGATGAATGGGGAAACGGAACCGGTAGTGGCGAGCCAGGACATACCTTTTTCGGCGCGACGAACTTCTTCGGCGGCGGCCAATTGCATATTTACGGTGACGGCCTGGAGGCTTTTTAGTCTGCCGCCGGCGCTGGGATTCGCGGAGTTGGGCGAGACCTGGCTTTGAAGTTCGCGATAACCGAATGCGTATACGGTGGCGTATGGGGAGCCGGCTTGCGCCAGGGCTTGCGGGTTGGCGATTCCGTGAGTGGCGCGGAAGATGCGGAGAAACTGGTCGCCTTCGCGTTTGACGCGACCGAAGAAACCAAGTTTCTGGAAGATCATGGCCCACGAAACGATGGAGAAGATCAGGAGAAGCGCGAGAACTCCACGGGCGACCCATCCGGTTTGTTCGAGAATGCTGCCGATGTCGGTCAGGAAGAACGCGGCGAACAGAAAAATGGTTAACCCCTCAGTGAAAGCGAATTTTTAGTGACTCAAGAACCGTAGCATACGCATACATGGGAAGCAACGAAACGTAACACTAATGATAACGAGCGTTTCGTGAGCGGAAATGAGCGAATCGAGCTATGGTAGACTGCGAATTCAGATGAATAAAGCCTTCGATATCGGCGTGGAGTCGTTAAGCAGGAGCGGCGGCGCCGAGAATGGCGGGCTCGTACCCAACCACCCCTCAGTTCAGACTGGTCACAACGTTCATCCCTCCAAATTTGATGCTAGCGGCAGGATTAATGTTGCTGACGGCGTGGTGTCTGGTGTTGTCGCTGCGCCGGGCAGAAGTTTTGGCGATACGGCGAAGGGAGGGACGTTTTTTCTGGAGACGTTTGGGTGCCAGATGAACGACCACGATTCGGAGAAAGTGGCGGGGCTGCTGCTGTCGCGCGGGTACCGGCAGGTGGAGACGCCTGAAGCGGCGCGCATGATTTTGTACAACACGTGCAGCATTCGAGAGAAGGCGGCCCAGAAGGTTTTTTCGCGGCTGGGAGAATATCGCGAGCGCGGCGCGGACAAAATTATCGGGGTGCTGGGGTGCGTGGCGCAGCAGGAAGGTCAAGACATTTTCAAGCGCGCGCCGTGGGTGAGTCTGGTGTGCGGCTCGGCGAGCTACCGGAAATTGCCGGAGATGCTGGCAGAACTGGAAGCAGGGAACAAGCGGGTCACCGGACTAGATAACGATACGGATGAAACGTTTGAGACGGAGATAACGCGGCGGGACAATCCTTGGCGCGCGTATCTGACGATCATTGAAGGTTGCGACAAGGCTTGCGCTTATTGTGTGGTGCCGCACACGCGGGGGCCGGAACGCAGCCGAGGCAGCGAATCGATCTTGCGGGAAGTGCGGCAACTGACGGAGCTGGGATATTCCGAAGTGCAATTGTTGGGGCAGACGGTGAATTCGTATGTGGATCCTACTGCGCGAGGGATGAAATTTTCGGATTTGTTGCTGGAAGTGGCGCAGGTGGCGGGAATTCGAAGGGTGCGATTTACGACTTCGCATCCGCGGGATTTTGGGGCGGACATTGTGGAGGCGATTGATCGCGAGCCGAAGCTTTGCGATCACATTCATTTGCCAGTGCAGTCGGGCTCGGCGAAGGTTTTGCGGGCGATGGCGCGGACGTACACGCGCGAGGACTATCTGGAGAAGATTGCGCTGATACGCGGCGCTAAGCGGCCGATCGGTATTACCACGGATATTATTGTGGGATTCCCGGGCGAGACGGACGCGGATTTTGAAGAGACGTTGAGCATGCTGGACGCGGCGCAGTACGACGGGGTGTTTGGATTTAAGTATTCGCCGCGTCCGAATACGCCTTCGCTGGCGCTGAACGATCCTATTTCGGAGGAGATCAAGGGGCGTCGGCTGGCGATGATTCAGGAAAAACAGCGGGTGATTCAGACGGCGCGGAATTTGGCGATGTTGGGGAAGGAGCTGGAGGTTTTTGTGAGTAATAAATCGCGGCGGGAGAATCAGTGGTCGGGGCATACGACTTCGAATCGAGTGATAAGTTTCTCTTCCCAAGAGAAGGAGCTTCTGGGAAGCTACGTGCGCGTGAAGGTGACGGATAGTGGAACGGGGAGTTTAGTGGGAGCGCATGTTCTGGAGATCGCCAGAGGAGAGTGGGGCGGATAGATCGAAGAGAGATTCCTCCACTGCGTAGCCGACTCCTTCGCAGGAGCGAAGGAGAAGAAAAAGCATCGGCTTACTTCGGTCGGAATGACAATGTTGTGGCGTGTGCGAAGAGTTGAACGAGGTTTAACGTATGTAGTGGGGCGGGGAGTTTGAC
>DATHGV010000112.1:0-2702 GCA_035490135.1 Candidatus Methylomirabilota bacterium | reverse complement strand
GATCTCAACGCCGCAGCCGACTATGCGCTAAAATTGCCCGCCTCAAACGGCAAACTTTTCGTGGCCGGTTTCTGTTGGGGAGGCGGCCAGGCCTTCCGTTTCGCAACCAATCGTCCGGATCTTGCCGCCGCGTTCGTTTTTTACGGCCCGCCGCCAGACAAAGATGCCATGGCGCGAATCAAGGCCCCGGTCTCCGGTTTCTACGCCGGAAATGACCAACGCATCGGCGGCACCATTCCCGACGCCATCGCTAACATGAAAGCCGCAGGCAAAACTTTTGAGCCCGTCACCTACGATGGCGCGGGCCACGGTTTCATGCGCGCCGGAGAAGCCCCCGACGCCAAAGAAGCCGACCGTAAAGCCCGCGCCGAGGCGTGGAAACGCTGGAAGAGCCTGATGGAGCGTTTGAGCTAGAGCCGTTCCCATTACCGCTATAAAGAACACTAGCCTGAGCCGTAGTCACCTTAATGCGCAAACTGAACTCTCCGGCGGTCAAGCACTGATCCTGATGACGCTCGCGCGGCGTGAAACACCTAACTCATGATTGCAACAGTGATCGGCAGCACAGGCCTTACCGGTTCTTTTCTGGTTCGGGATCTGCTTGCTGATTCGGCGATAACGAAAGTGATCTCCATTTCGCGAAGATCTTTGAATATCTCCAATTCGAAACTAACAGAGGTTCTGATCTCCGACCTGGCGCAATTGCCGTCCGTTCAATCGACGATTCGCGGCGAACTATATTTCTGCTGTCTTGGCACAACCATAAAGGCCGCCGGCAGCAAAGAGAACTTCGAAAAAGTCGATCACGCTGCCATCGTCGATTTTGCGGAAATCGCCAAGGCTCACGATGCGAGGTCAATCACGCTGGTTTCCGCAATGGGCGCCAACGCGAATTCGATGTTCTTTTACAATCGGGTCAAGGGCCGCACCGAAGACGATGTGAAGGCTCTCGGACTCCGCTCCTTGATTATTTTTAGACCTGCCCTCTTGGTTGGCCCGCGCGCCGAATTGCGTTTGGGGGAAAGACTCGCGACTGTGACGGTAGTTCCGCTTTCACGCTTGCTTCCAACTCGCATACAGAAAAGTGTCATCACCGAAGCAGAGAGTCTGGCAACGCGGATGTTGGCCGCGGCAAAAGCCGCGCCTCCGGGAATTCACGTCATAGTGGCAAAAGACATCTAGCTGCGGCGCGCAACCACTGCGAAACGCTTCCGCCTTCATCTTCTCACGTGCGCTCAGTAACGCTGGCCGCGACCAGTACGAGCACCTCGGGTTTCGCAACTTTCTCTAGCCCAGCGGTGCGAGCTACAGCAGAAATTCCTGTGTGTGGCAGGTTTGTACGGTTCCCAGCGGGTTGTCCGCGCCGACCTTATGCTTCATTCGGTATAAATGATTCTTCACCGTTTTGCTCCGACAAACAAAAGCGATTCGCAATTTCTTTGTTTGTGAGTTTCTGCGCAATCAGCGGAATCAGTTGCTGCTCGCGCCGCGTCAAACCCAACTGCTGCCGCACCGCTCCGGAAGGCAAACTAGTCGCTTCGCGCTCAAAATAATTGAACAACAATCCGCAAAGCATACTTGGACAGGATGCTTTCCCGGCATGCACTGCTTCCAATGCCTCCCATACCTTTAACCGAGGCTCCCAACAACAAATAACCCCGGATCCCAGCGCGCACATACTGAAGAAACTCCCGCTCCGCACCGGTGCCACCGAACATCACAATCCGTGCGCCCGGCGCAGCGATCCGTACTTTGCCAATCTTCGAGATATCGCTGTCCAGATTTCCGCAGGAGGTAAGCACCAGCACGTCCGGTAATTCTTCAAGGATCTTTTCATCGCGAAATGTTTCATTCACGTTGCCGCCAAGCATTTCCAAACCAGCATGATTCGCGAGCATCCTCATCAAACCTTCATCCCACGGGCGGTTTCCCGCGCCACCCACACGCGAATCTTCCTCGCGTTTTGCGACACGTCGCGGGACTTCGAAGCTTCCGGTGCTGTGAAGTTCGCACCTCGCCTACTATCTTTCAGCGCCGCTTGCGCTGCAGCCCCTGGATGCAAACCCTGGCGTGCACTGGTGTTCATTGGCCAGGCCTCCGAGTTCATAGAACTCTCCTGCGGTGCGTTCGCACCGATCGCGAACTCCGCTGGCTGGACGCCGTAAGAGAGTGCAATTCCACAACCGCGCCAATAAAAGCAAAAAACCTTTGTCGCACTAGCTAGTCGAGGTCTGGCAAAGATTAGGGTTAACATTTTCAAATTCGGAATATCCGCGCGCAGGAAAGTCCCACTCCGGTACCAGTTCCGATTTGGAACCACATTGCTTTTTTCTCGGCCCTCCTACATCATCATCTCAATTCGCTTCTGGTACCGAGGTACTACCCATTATTTTGTATCGGGTTACTTTCAGAGTGGTACGGCTCCGCTATGGCTTTACTTGTACCCTCGGCGCACACTTTCTGAGGATTTACCTTTACCGGGAGAGGTGATTCAGCATGGCAACCAGTCAGGAACCCCTCAAGCAGTCATCGGCCGTCGGCGGCTCATCCGCGCGTTCCGTGCTTTCCGAGCGACGCGGCAGTCGCCGCTGCAAGATCACTCAGGTGATGCGCATCCGACCATCCGACCCCGAGCAGAAATACTTCGACGATCTGCGCGGCACCGTGAGCGTCTCCCGCAGCGGGATTTATTTCCACACCAC
>DATHGV010000111.1:0-5968 GCA_035490135.1 Candidatus Methylomirabilota bacterium | reverse complement strand
GGTGGGTTCCACGGCGGCGGTGGTGGTGGATTCCACGGTGGTGGCGGACATGGTGGTGGAGGCCATCGCTAAGACCTGATAGATCTCATTCAAATTCAAAAGAACGGCTGGCGAAAATGCCAGCCGTTCTTTTTTTGAGCGTGATGCAGACGGAAGTAAAGTGTTATCGCCCTATTTGGAATATTTCGGCGTCGCAGAGGCGGAGCGAAAAAACGGCTGTGGGTAACACCGTCAGGCTTCGGGCAGCGGCGGGCAACCGGGAAATTCGGGGAGCGCGGTGTTGCCGATGTACTGGAGATCGGCGATGCCGATTTTGCTGGTGTAGAAGGCGTCGCAAGTGAGGTTGCGCACGAAGGCGAAGAAAACAACTCCCTGACTGAGAGTGGGATCAGCTTTGGCGTTTTTGCGAAAAGCGATGAGGTCGAGGACGGATTTTCTTTGGTCGGGAGTGCAAGTCAGATATGGAGCGCTGTAACGGTCAGTGCAGAAACCGTCGAGCCAATACAAGCCGCCACCGAGTCTGAGTTGATATTTTTCGTTTTCGCTGGTGAGCAGATCGATAAATTCGGGAGCGCCGGCTTCGATGGCGCCGCCAGATTTGTCGTCCCTGGGGATGATGGTGTCGCAAAGTGAGTTTAAGGTTTCGTACTGATGCGGCGTGAAATATTTTGGCGTGTACTTGCCGGTGGGAGCGGCGGCTTTAGCTTTTTGAACGGCTTGATGGGCATATTCGGCGGCCTGGGCGGGGATTACTTGTAAGACGGAGCCACCGACGGCGCTGAGAGCCAGCGTTTTGAGAATGTCGCGCCTGCTGATTCCTGCGCTCATGTTAGATATTTCCTTTCTTGGCTTCGTCGAGCAGATATTCGGAAGTGCGCCAGGAAAGAGCCATGATGGTTAGCGTGGGATTTTTATCCGGGTTAGTGACGAGCGGAGCGCCATCGGTAACAAAAAGGTTTTTTACGTCGTGAGCCTGGCAGTAGTCGTTTACCACGGAAGTTTTCGGATCGGCTCCCATGCGGGCGGTGCCGACTTCGTGAATGATTTTGCCGCCTTCGAGAATTCCGAAAGGATATTGGCCATCGATGGCGGTTTTTGTTTTATAGACACCGCCCATCGCCTCGACAATGGAGCGGAAAGTTTGCTGCATATCCTGCGCTTGGCGCAATTCGTATTCCGACCAGCGAAAGTGGAAACGCAAAACGGGGATGCCCCACTGATCGACAACATCGGGATCAATTTCGCAGTAGGTGTGGGGGTTGGGAATCATCTCGCCGCGTCCCGCGAAGCCGATGGTGGTGCCATACATCTGACGAGCGCGGGATTTAAGCGTGGCTCCGTAACCCTCTTCGTCATGGCAAAGTTCGTGGAACATTCCTACGCCGGGCATGTCGCGTCCGCCATATAGCTCGATGTGATAGCCGCGCGGAAAATCATTTTTGCGATCAAACTTCCACCACGGGATATACAGGTGCATGCCGCCGACGCCATCGTGATTGTGGGGCGGCATTTTTTCGAGGGCCGGGAGGTGGCCCCAGCCATCGCTGCCGACGCTATCGGTTAGATATTTTCCGACGGTACCGGAGGAATTCGCGAGGCCGTCGGGAAATACAGTAGAGCGCGAATTCAGCAACAGGCGAGCGGACTCGCAGGCGCTGGCAGCGAGGACGACGGCACGAGCGTTGACGCGTTTCTCGGTGAGTGTGTTTTTATCGACGTAGGAAACGCCTTCGGCTTTGCCATCTTTACCGACGACAACGGCGCGAGCCATGGCGCCAGTGATTAAAGTGAGGCGGCCAGTTTTCATGGCGGGAGGCAGCAACACCTGGCTGGAACTGAAATTGGACGCGGTGGTGCAGCCTCGACCGCACTGGCCGCAGTAATGGCAAGGAGCGCGGCCATTAATGGAGCGCGTTAAAACGGCGAGGCGCGCGGGAATGCAAATGATGTTGAGCTTGTCGCAAGCTTTTTTGACCAGCAGTTCGGTACAGCGGGGCTTTGGCGGCGGGAGGAACATTCCGTCGGGAGCGCTGGAAACATTTTCTTTGGTGCCAAAAACGCCGATGTAGGATTCGACTTTGTCGTAGTACGGAGCGATGTCTTCGTAAGTGATGGGCCAATCGTCGCCCAAACCATCGCGAGTGCCGGAAGTGAAGTCGATGGGAGCAAAACGGAGAGCGATGCGGCCCCAGTGATTGGTGCGGCCGCCGACGATGCGCGAACGAAACCACTGAAAGTTAGCGCCTGGAGCGGAAGTGTAGGGTTCGCCGTCGATGTTCCATGCGCCGTTGGGCGCGAGAAATTCGCCGAAATTTTCGCTGGCGTGACCGCCGACACCGGCGCCACGATGAGGTAAATCGTAGGGCCACATCAACATTTTGAAATCTTTTTCGGGATTTACGTTCGGGCCGGCTTCCAGCAAAACAACGTTCAAGCCGCCTTCGGTGAGAATTTTGGCGGCCATGCCGCCGCCTGCTCCGGAGCCGACGATGCATACGTCATAGCTTTTTGGGGAACGAATAACCTGAGACATCCGTTAAAGCTCACCTTTTTTCATTTGTGAGACGGCGAAATCGCAGGCGCGGGCGGTGAGAGCCATGTAGGTGAGCGAAGGATTGACGCATGCGGAGGAGACCATGCAGGCGCCGTCGGTGAGGAAAAGATTTTTCACGTCGTGAGCCTGATTGTGTTCGTTCAAGACGGAGGTTTTGGGATCCTTGCCCATGCGCGCGGTGCCCATCTCGTGAATGGTCAGGCCGGGCGCGTTATTTTCAATGAAAGGACGGATGTCGGTGGCGCCCGCGGCGGTGAGCATCTCGGCAGCCTGGATAGACATATCTTTCAGCAAAGCTTTCTCATTATCGCCGAAGGCGCAATGAATTTTTAAAGTGGGAATGCCCCAGGCGTCGTTCTGTTCTTTATTAATTTCAATAAAATTGTCGCGGTTAGGGAGGCATTCGCCGAAACCGTAGAACGAGAAATGCCACGCGCCGGGCTTGCGGAGGGCGTTCTTGAAATCGGCTCCGAAGCCCGCGGAGTTGATGCCGCGCGACCAGCCTTCGCGGTACGCGCCGCCCTGGTAGCCATAGCCGCGAAGGAAGGGTTCCTTGGTTTTTATATTTCTGAAACGCGGAACATATATGCCGTTGGGGCGATTGCCGAATTCTTCTTTGTCTTCGTGACCGGGAATGATGCCGTCGGCTCCGGCACCCATGACGTGATCCATAAGATTGTGGCCAAGTTCGCCGCTAGCATTCCCTAGACCGTTGGGGAATTCGGGAGTTGCGGAGTTCAATAAAATACGCGTGGATTCAAGAGCGGAGGCGTTCAGAAAAAGGATGCGGCTGCGAAATTCGAGAGATTGTTTAGTCTGGCCGTCGATCACGCGGACGCCGGTTACTTTGCGAGTGGCTGGATCGAAGATCAGGCTGTGCACCACGCTATATGGACGGAGCGTCATGCGCCCGGTTTTTTCGGCGGCGGGGAGCGTGGAATTCGAGCTGCTGAAGTAAGAGCGGGTGATGCAACCGCGGTGGCAAACTCCGCAGTAATGACAAGCAGCGCGGCCGCGATGCACACGGGTCAATACAGCGGCACGTCCGATGGTCAGCATGCGGCCGTCGTTGAAACTTTTTGGCAAGGCTTCTTTGACGACCAGTTCAGCGCAGGTCATTTCCATGGGCGGTAGGAATTTGCTGTCGGGAAGTTGAGGTAGGCCTTCGGCCTGGCCGCTGATGCCGACAAAATCTTCCACGTACTCGTACCACGGCTCGATGTCCTTGTAGCGGATGGGCCAGTCGGCGGAAATTCCATCGCGCACGTTGGCTTCGAAATCGAGATCGCTAAGACGATAGCTTTGACGTCCCCACATGATGGACTTGCCACCAACCTGGCGACCACGAATCCAGGTGAAAGGCTTGTCAGCATCGGTGGTGTAGGGATTGTCGAGATCGTTGACGAAAAATTTGCTGGAGTATTCATCGCAGGCGTAATAACACTCGCGCTGAACTTTCTGTGTTCTGAGGCGCTCCTCGCGGTAATCCCAGCCGCGATACTTCAATTCCCAGGAGGGAACATGTTCGACATAGTCTTGTTCCGGGACGATGGGGCGGCCGGCTTCGAGCAATAAAACGTTGAGACCTTTTTCGGCGAGTTCTTTCGCGGCCCAGCCACCGGTGATTCCGGAGCCGATGACGATTGCGTCGTAAATTTTTGTGCCAGGCATCGCTTCTCCCTAAGCCTTGATCGCACCAGCGGCGGTCACCGGAGTACATCCGTGATATGCGCCGGGAATGATTTGCTTGCGCAGCTCCTGAGTGAAGCCGACCTCGGAGGTGTAGTAGCCGTACAGAGTCATACGTTTTACGACGCCAAAAAAATCGCCGGTAAGCTGCTCATTGTGAGTGTGGCGAACGTAAGGATGGGCGGCCCGGTCTTCGCGATCCATGGCCCAGTGCTGATCGAGCTCACGAAGAAGAATTTCCTGCTGCGGGGGTGTAACGTCAATGAAATTTTTGCCGAAGATGGCGTTGCTGCGCTTGTCTACGCCGTCGAGACCGGAGAGAAAATGTTGACGTTCATCGTCGTGGGCCCATTCGGTCAAAATCAAATCGATAAATTCGTTTACACGCACGGCTTTGGCGCCAGGGGTGTCAGTTTCGGGGATGATCAAATCGATCATGGCGACGACCGTGGCGTTCTGCTGAGGGTTCAGGGTGCGGAGAGTGTAAGTGGATTTGGGGTGGGCGTCTTGAAATGCGGCGAGGAGATTCGAATCAAAAACCGGCAGAGCGGCGCCGACTCCAAGTAATCTGAAAAGTTCACGCCGCCGCATGGGGCCTCCCGTGGGTGATGGATTGCGCGGATTGATTTCGTTGCGTGCTGCCGTATTTTGTGGCCATTTCGCGAGCGGCACGAAGAGCAGCAACGGTCTCGGCTTCGGGTATAAATTCCATGGCTACATACCCATTAAAGCCCAGTTGGCCGAGCTTGCGGTAGATATTTGGATAGTTGATCTCGCCGGTACCGGGCTCGTGCCGGCCCGGGACGTCCGCGATGTGAACGAGACCGATGAGGTCGAGATTCTTTTCCAACTTGGCGAGGAGATTGCCTTCGGCGATCTGGTCGTGAAACAAATCGTATAGAAATTGAACGTTGGGAGCGTGGACGGAGCGAACGATTTCGAAACCTTCGGATACGGAAGTGAGAAAATATTTAGGATTTTCCTCCGGGTCGATATTTTCTAGAAGAAGACCGACGTTCTTTGCGGCGGCGATATCGGCGGCGCGCTTCAAGCTTTCAATGCAACTCTGGTGCATTTGCTGATGGCTTTGGTCGGGAACTTTATCTCCGGAGAGGATGATCAGCTTATTGGATTCAAGCTCTTCGAGAACGGGGAGTTTGGCGCGCACTTCGTCGAGCAACGCGTCGCGCTGAGATGCATCACACAAACTGTGGGAGATGCCGCTGGTGGCGTCGACGGTCAGGTGCAGCTCGCGTTTTTTGGCACGGAATCTGGCGTAGTCTTCTTTCGTAAAATTTTTGCACTCGTTGACCAACTCGATGGAGTGGTAGCCGGCCTCAGCAACTTTTTCAATGCGCTGATCGAAGGGCAGTTTTTCGTATACAGTCCACAACATGACGGAGAGCTTGAATGGGGGCGTGCCATTCGCGGTTGCCTGGGCTGCGTCAGCATCGGCGAGACAGGTTGCGGCGGACACCGCGGTAGCGGCAGAAGTGGCGGCGGCGACAGTTGCCGCGGCTTGGGCGCAAGCGTCAAAAAATTGCCGGCGGCGCATGCTAGGTGCCCAGCAATTCGTTGCGCACATTTTTCAAAACGTAAGCGGCTCTTTCGACGCCGACTTCGCCGGTAAGGATGGGGTCTTCATTTTCGATACTGAGGATGCCCTGGTAGCCAACGTCCATGTAAGCCTTGATGATGGATTTCCAGAGCTCGGCGCCGTGGCCG
>DATHGV010000110.1:0-2150 GCA_035490135.1 Candidatus Methylomirabilota bacterium | reverse complement strand
GTTGTTGCTCGCTGCGCTTCGTGTGGCGACACCGCTCGTCGTCATCGGCGATCGGCTTTCAGTTTTCATCCCACCGGGACCGTTCCTTTCCGTAATGGGTAAGTTGGGTGGTTACAATCACCTGAAGCAACTTGGCGTTGGGTCCACAATCGCCGGCCAACTCTTTGTTGCTGCAATTGGCGGAGCAGTTTTCGGCTTGCTGGCGCGGCGTAATCCGGCGCGCCTCTCCGCGATATGGACGATGTCGATCCTTGTTGTGTTACCGATCGTTGCCTTCGCAATCGCGCTGTGGCCGGTACTGGGCACAAGCTATGTTGGCCTGCCTGTCCAGGCCGCGCGCCTGGTCACCCTCGTCGGCTTCGCGCTTTGCGTTTTCTTGTTCGAGAGAACGTTAGTCTCTGCTTTTCGATTTCTGACAATGCGAGAAGCCGGGCGGCACGAATATGAATTTAGTCCGGCCATTGGCCGGCGCGCGTTTGTCCTGAGCGCGATCGGAATCGCAGTGGCGGGTGGCGGCGTTGCGTTGGCTCGTAAACTCTATCGTGCCGCAACATTCAGCTACGACGGCGCGCAATACAAAGGCCGCATCGTCGAGCCGATTACGCCTAACGAGTTGTTCTATTGCGTGACGAAGAATGTGGTGGACCCCAAGGTGAACGTCGACCTCTGGCACCTTGAGCTGAACGGGCTCTTGCAAAATCCGGCTACGTGGCGATTTGAGGACCTCCTCGGATTTCCAGCACAGGAGCAACAGACGACGCTCATGTGCATCAGCAATAGCCTCGATGCGGGCCTGATCAGCAACGCGATCTGGAAAGGTGTTCCACTGCGCGATTTGCTCGAACGAGCCGCTCCGCTTTCCAGCGCCGCCCGGGTGCGCTTCCACGGCGTCGATAATTACACCGACACTATTCCTGTGGAGAAGGCTATGGAGCCGACCACGTTGCTGGCCTATGACATGAACGGTGTGCGACTGCCGCACCGCCATGGATATCCGTTGCGCGTGATCGTTCCCGGCTACTTCGGCGAAAAAAACGTGAAATGGCTTACCCGGATCGAAGTGGCCGACGCGAACGCGAAAGGATTCTACGAAGCACAAGGCTGGGGTCCCGATTTCATTGTGCCCACACGATCGAGAATCGATGTGCCCGATAATTGGTCGTCGTTTTCGTTAGGCAAACTAACTGGCCCCATCGAAGTGAAAGGGATCGCGTACGGCGGTGACCGTGGCGTCTCGCGCGTCGAACTCAGCTTTGATAACGGCCAATCCTGGCGCGACGCCGAGATCTATTACACCGGGGGCAACCTCGCGTGGTCGCTTTGGAAGACAGAGTGGGCGCCCGCGGCGGGTGATTATGCGCTCGTCGTGCGAGCCACTGACGGCGAAGGCGACGTACAGGAATGGGAAGAAGACCGAGGCCCGTTTTCCGGCGTCGCCGGGCTTCATGAGATTTCTGTGCGCGTCACGGCGTGAATTCAGGTTTCCGGGGAGCACAGGCTGCCAGCCTGTTCTTTTCGGCAGCTTGCCGAAAAGGTTGTAGGCACACTAAACTCTCACTTCCCGCATTCTGGATCTTTGAAACTTGCGTCGTGTGCTAAGTTTCATCGATGGAGAAAGTGATCATTGTTGGGAGCGGTTGCGCCGGATTGACAGCGGCGATTTACGCTGCTCGGGCTAATTTGAGTCCACTGGTGCTGGAAGGGCGGCAGCCGGGCGGGCAACTCTCGACTACGACGTTGGTGGAAAATTATCCCGGCTTCCCGGATGGAATTGATGGACCGGAGCTCATCCTCAACATGCACAGGCAGGCGGAAAAATTTGGCGCTCGCTTCTCTTACGCGGAGGTGACTGATTTTGATGGAAGCAACAAGCATCTCCGAATCAAAGCGGATGATGAATGGCTGGAGACGCAGGCGCTCATCATCGCCAGTGGCGCGTCGGCGCGCTACCTGGGGCTGGAAAACGAAGAGAAGTTGGTCGGCCACGGCCTGACCAGCTGCGCAACGTGCGACGGCGCATTTTACAAGAATGTGCCGGTCTGCGTGGTCGGCGGCGGCGATTCCGCCGCGGAGGAATCATTGTTTCTCACCCGGTTCGCTTCAAAGGTGTATCTGATTCATCGCCGCGACAAAATGCGCGCTTCTGTAAT
>DATHGV010000109.1:0-5683 GCA_035490135.1 Candidatus Methylomirabilota bacterium | reverse complement strand
CGCCCGCCTGCTCGCGAATGGAGCCGCGGGGACGCGAGCGACATAGATGGGCAAACCGACAGGTCGAAATGAGCGGGAGCGAATGAGTCAAAACTTTCGGAGTAGCCGAGCGAAGGCGGGTCATTCTCAAAACATCCGCGTTATCAGTGGTTCTCTTCTCTTTCTGTAGCCACCGCCCTGCGGGCGGTTGTGATGCGAGGGCGGACGGCTTAAAGAGCCGTGACTACAACACAATCGAAACAGGACACTGAAGCGTGGATCCCTATCAACGAAGTCGATTGCCGAAAAAAACAAAAACCCCGCCGAACGCTTCCACTGGGCTTTGAATTCGCTAAACCAAACGAGACTGCCTCGGCTCTCAGACTACGAAATCGAGAAGATCCGCGATATTCCGCAAGTGGTCTCACTGTTTCCTTCGCAGAATAGTCACCTTTCCGATTTGCCTATGAGAAAGATCTTTGTCTAGGCTCGAATCCTGGCGGGGCAGCAAATAAGACTCCGCGCTCAATGGAAATCAAAACGGTGACTAAAAGGGAGGATTCTGACGTTTCATGGCGCGATTCGCGCGGCGCAATCGCAATTATCTGCGTTTTTCTCATTGCAATAACGTGGTTCGTTTTCGGCCAAACGATCCGCTACGACTTCGTCAACTACGATGATGATAACTACGTTTACGCGAATCCGCTCATCAGTAGTGGGTTGACGGTTTCCGGCGCTATTTACGCGTTCAGCGGCAAGCATGCCGGCAATTGGCATCCGCTGACAACTCTATCGCACATGCTGGACTGCCAACTGTGGGACTCCCACGCCGGTGGCCATCATTTTATAAATATTGTCCTGCACACGATCGCAGTCGTGTTGCTGTTTCTGATATTGCTACAAATGACCGGCGCGCTATGGCGGAGCGCATTCGTTGCGGCCGTTTTTGCGGTTCATCCACTTCGAATCGAATCAGTGGCCTGGATTTCCGAGCGTAAGGATGTCTTGAGCGCCGTTTTCTTTATGCTCACCCTGGGTTTGTACGTACGCTATGTCCGATACTCGTCAATCGGGCGTTACTTGGCGGTGGTCGGTTCGTTTGCGCTGGGGCTCATGTGCAAGCCAACGCTGGTAACGGTGCCGCTCGTTCTATTGCTGGTCGATTATTGGCCGCTCAAACGTTTTGCCGGACAATCGTCAACAAGGCGACTGATTCTTGAAAAGATCCCGCTGTTTGCGCTCTCCGCCGCCGGGGCCGGAGCAACGCTTTGGGCGCATGAAAAGAGTATCATTCACCTGGAGCAGATCCCTTTCCTGTGGCGAGTTGGCAATGGGCTGGTCACTTGCCTGACTTATATCAAGCAAATGATTTGGCCTGCGCGACTGGCAGTCTTTTATCCTCATCCAGCAAATACGCTGCCAGTTTGGGAGATTGGCCTGGCTATCGTACTCCTGCTTTTGGCGAGTGGAGGCGCGATCGCACTGCGGCGCAAGCAGCCCTACTTCTTTACGGGTTGGTTTTGGTATCTGCTAATGCTCTTGCCGGTGATCGGATTGATCCAGGTCGGCTCGCAGGCGCACGCCGATCGATACACTTATTTGTCGCAGATCGGTCTTTACATCTTGCTAGCGTGGGCGATTACAGACGCTTGTAGGGCGTCTGTGCCAGACGCCAATCGCAAAGGAACGGCGTTTCGCAGAAACGCCCTACAACGAAGAATTGTTGGGGTAACGGCAAGCGTCGCGATCATTGTCCTGGCATGGTGCGCTCATATCCAAGCTTCCTACTGGCGCAACGGCGAGACGCTGTGGAGCCACGCCATCGCCGTGACCTCAGAGAACTTTATCGCGTACGACGGACTGGGACAGTTCCTGCTTGACCGTGGCCGCTTGGACGAAGCGATCGATCAGTTCCAGATTGCCCTCAACATCGCCCCCAAATATCCAATGGCACGGACGAACCTGGGTATTGCTCTGGCCAAGAAAGGACGCATTGACGAAGCGATCGCCAATTTGCAAACAGTTCTCGAAGATTATCCCAATGACTCCAAAGCGCGTTACAACCTGGGAACCGCGCTGTTGGAAAAGGGCGACTCGCAGAGCGCTATCGCAGCCTTCGAGAAAGCATTATCGATCCAGTCTCGTTATCCGTCCGCACACTACAGCCTCGGAATGGCCTTGGATGACAGTGGCAGGATCGACGAAGCAATCGCTCACTATCAAGAAGCGGTACAAGAGGACCCTCACTTCGCAGAAGCGTATTACCTTCTGGGGAATGACCTGTTCCGGATATCTCGCGTCGATGATGCCATCGCGGCGTACGAACGAGCGTTGCAAAGCCGCCCGGCCTATCCAGAAGTAGAAAACAACATTGGTCTCGCACTTCTGAAAGAAGGCCGCCCTGTTGAGGCAATTGGGCATTGGGAAAACGCGGTCGCCAATGAGTCAGATTTCGTGGCCGCCTTGAATAATCTTGCGTGGGTCCTGGCGGCTTTTCCCGAAGCGTCGATCCGCAATGGCGACAAGGCGCTTAGACTGGCCGACCGCGCGAATCAATTATCGGGCAGTAAAGATCCAGCCGTCTTACGGACTTTGGCCGCTGCCTATGCGGAGAACGGCCGGTTTACCGAAGCGACAGTGACCGCGGAGACCGGACTGCAATTAGCCAATACGCAAAATAACTCTGCTCTGGCCAAAATTTTCGAAGGCGACCTTGCTCATTATCGAGCAAACGCACCCGTTCGCATCGCTCTCCCAACCAGATAAGTAGAGCGATTTAAATAAAACTGTGGCCGCTGTGATACGTTGCTGTAGCCGCGGCCCGTTGGGCTCCCTGCTTGGTGTGAAAACGAGCGCCGAGATGGACCCGCCGGTGGCTACTAAATTTATGAAATCGCATCGCTTCTAGCGCCGAAAGCGGGACATTCACATCAAAGCCTGGGGCAGCGCCCCAGGGTTATGAAAATCAAAAAAACATTAGCGCTGAAAGCGCGATTCACGTCCGGCACACCAGTTGGATCAGGGCCAATTGAATCGCGCCTTCAGCGCTTGTTTGCATGGCGATTTGAATTCCTGGGGCGCTGCCCCAGGCTTGATTTTGAGATAGCGCCTCTGGCGCTTCAAGCGGCTACAGGTTTCCTTAAATGGCTCTAGTTCGCTCCTGAAATCTCGATCGTGTAACTATGGACTTCCATTTTGTTAGTTGCGCCGCGGTCGAAAAAAATCTTGCAGCGCACTCTTTTCGTTCCGCTACCTTTGCGGGCTTAACTGCGCCTGCGCCTGGCGCAGACCGTCAGCCGCAGCTTTGAACTCCGGATTGAGCTGCAGCGCTGCCTCAAATTCCGGAATGCTCTCCCGGGGTTTCCCGGATTCAAAGAGGGCCCACCCCAAATTGGCATGGGCCGTGGCGGCGTTGTCGGGATCCAACCGCACCGCTTCATGAAATTCATCAATAGCCTCGGGAATTCTGCCGAGCCGCGCCAGCGCCAGTCCAAGATTGTTCCGAATCTCCGCGTCTTTCGGTGCCAATGCTGACGCGCGGCGCACTTCATCGAGCGCCGCTTCGTTGCGGTTCTGCTTCGCTAAAGCCATGCCCAGCAGGTTGTGCGCTTTAGACCCGTCCGCCTGGCAGCGGATTGCCGCTTGGGCATATTCCATGGCTTCCGGCACCCGGCCCTGGTAAAAACGGGTAACGCCAATGGTCAACAGTGCCGTGTAGTCATCGGGTTTGATTTGAAGCGCCTTCTCAAAATGTGCGACGGCTTCATCGAGCTGCCCGTTCTTATGCATGGCCAACCCCAGACAGTCTTCTGCGACGACACTAGGCGGGGCGACTGTGAGCGCGTGCTTAAACAAAGTGAAGCTGTCATTCCACCGATGAATCTGCGCGTTGGTAAGAGCAGCAAGAACCAGCAGAACCACGTTCGCTATTGCTGCACTGAGCCACGGCGCAACGCGTCGCCTCTCCGCGATGTCCGCTAATCCGAACACGAGCGCAATGAACAAACCGATTGATGGAATATAAAAGTAGCGGTCCGCCATGGTTTGCCCGCCAACCTGAACGAGTCCGATTACAGGAACCAGTGTTCCCAGGAACCAAAGCCAGCCTACGATGAGGTAGGGCCGGATTTTCCGTTGAGAAAGACAAAACGCCGTAACTCCAATCAGCAGCAACGCTGCATCGATGATCTGCCAGGCCGGTATGTCCGTGCCGGTGTACGGATAATAGACAGCCAGATCATTGGGCCAGAAAGCGAGCAGCAAGTATTTCGCATACGAGACAAGCGCGTTCGACAGCCGCAGCGCAACAGGGGCCTCTGTGAAAGTGCGCACACCGCCTAGATGAGATTGCGCGAGAAATGTGATAACCGCCGCCGCCGCGACGAGAGCAAACAACGGTATCTTTTCGACAACAAGACTACGGACTACTGACCACCCGCCTCCGCCAAGGCTACTCCGAAAGTCTTCGCGAGCAGGCAGGCGGGCGGGCTGACCTTTGACTTCTGATTGCTGAAATCTGCGCAACGGCCAGTAATCGAGCAGCAACATGACAAAAGGCCAGGTCACCAGCATCGGTTTGGCCAATAACCCCAGCGCGAGCATGATGGCGACCCACGCGTAGCGCCTGATCGAAGGCGCCTCCGCGTAACGCACGTAAGCGATGAGCGACAGCAGGCCGAAAAATGTGGACAACGTATCTTTGCGTTCAGCCGCCCACGCTACCGATTCCACGTGCAACGGATGGAGCGCAAAAAGCGCCGCGACCAGCGCGCTCGACCATCGGGCGTGTGTTGTTCGCAAGAGAAACCAGAACACAAGCAGCGTGTTTGCCACGTGAATCAGCGCGTTAACCAGCAGGTGGCCACCCGCAATCATGCCGAAAAGTTGGCTGTCGATCATATGTGCAATCCATGTGAGTGGATGCCAGTTCCCCGCGTAAAAGGTGGTAAACGCCCAGGCGAGGCCCGCGAGCGTAACACCGCGATTCACCATTGGATTGTCGTGGATATACGTCGGGTCATCGAAAGTGATGAAACGATGCCCGATAACTTGCGCATAAATCCCAAACGTTACTATCGTCAAACCGACCAGGATCAGAAGGTCGGGTCGCTCGAATGTTGTAACGCGGCTGACCTCGAAAGCTTTCGGAGTTCGTTCGTTGGCTGCGGTAAAGCCGACAGCTTTTTGCTTTTGCGCGGTCCGTTTAGCCATGCCCTTTGCGAGACTATCAGATAGAACTGGAACTCATCGATGTCTAAACGCGAGCCCAGCGTTTTGCTCGACGATATCGCATCTGCTTAGCGCCAACGGCGCTCTTCTCACATGAGCTTGGGGCAACGCCCCAGGAATGCGATCGTACCAAAAACAAGCGCTGAAAGCGCGATTCAGTGAGCCGCGCCTTCAGCGCTGGGGTTCTTTTGATCCATGGAACCTGGGGCGCTTGCCCCAGGCTGGCGATGAATGCCGCACCATTGGCGCTAAGCAAATACGCCGACCGAATTCAAGGCGCAGCACCCGGCGATCGCCTGGCCGCAAATTGCTGGTTTGCGCAATCGCATTTGGAATTTCGCGCTGTAGCCGGCATCGTTGATGCCGGCGCTGGTACGTGATGAGCAGAAGCCGGGATCACCGATCCCGGCTACAACGCTTGTAACTGGCAGTCTCCGACCGCGGAAATCATTTGTAGAGGCAGCCGTGCCGGCTG
>DATHGV010000108.1:0-3263 GCA_035490135.1 Candidatus Methylomirabilota bacterium | reverse complement strand
CAAGCAAAACAAGTTTTCGTAACCGCTTCGTCTGCTGTCTCTCACTCCAGCTGGACCCTTTCATGCCGGGCACGTCAACACAACTGGGGCTCCGCAAAGTCCGCGTTGCATTTAACGCTAAACCTCTGTACTTTCTTGCGTCGGCGCTGCGTCGTGAATAAGCGAAGAAACCCATTCCGCAGCTGTAAGTAAGCGGCGCAAGAACCAAGAATATGGATAAGAGCGGGTGACGCGAACGCGAATACGCTCGCCACGAAGGATGAGCCAATGAAACGAATCGCAATTGCAGTGGCGTGTGCATTACTCGCCTCCAGCCAGGTGCAAGGGCCTAACGCTCAGGCCCATTCCTCCGCTACAGGCGCCGAGCCTTCCTCGCAGGCTTCTAGTGCGGACTGGGCCGTTTATCACGGCAATCCGCACGGAACACACTATTCGACGCTCGATCAAATCAATACAAAGAACGTCAAACGCCTGAGGGTCGCGTGGACGTTTGAAACCGGTGATGGCGCCCCGACCAACGACATGGAAGGTGACACCATCGTCGTCAAAGGACGCATGTATTTCGCCTCTCCGAAGGGGCGCATTTTCAGTCTCAATGCGGCCACTGGCACGCAGAACTGGGTCTACGATCCGGCTGAGGGAGCACCGGTTAGCGGCAATGGGCGATTGCGCGGCGTTTGCTATTGGGCCGACGGAACTGATGAGCGGATTTTGTTCACCTCGCGCAATCGACTGATGGCGGTAGATGCCAACACCGGAAAACTGATCGAAAGTTTCGGCGATACCGGCAAGGTCGACCTGAGTCAGGACCTTGGGCGAGATCCACGCTCGGTATCGGTGAACGTCAATTCGCCCGGCGTGATCTACAAAGACCTCATTATCCTCGGTAGCACTGGCGCGACGCCCGGTCATATTCGCGCCTATGACGTGCGCACCGGAAAGCTGAGGTGGATCTTCCACACGATCCCGCATCCCGGCGAATTTGGTTATGACACGTGGCCCAAGGATGCATGGAAGACTGCGAATGGTGCCAACGCATGGTCCGGTCTGAGCCTCGATCCTGAGCGCGGCATTGTCTACCTTCCGCTGGCGTCAGCGGGCATGGGATTTAAGGATTTCTACGGCGCCGATCGCGAGGGCAATACGCTCTTTGGCACCTCGCTGGTGGCGCTTGACGCCAATACCGGCAAGCGTCTGTGGCACCATCAGTTCGTGGAACACGACCTGTGGGATCGCGATCCACCGACGCCACCGACGCTCGTCACCGTTCGCCGTGACGGTCGGGACATTCCTGCTGTAGCCCAGATTATGAAGTACGGTTTCGTCTGGGTGTTCGACAGGGTCACGGGCGAAAACCTATTTCCGGTGCAGGAGGTTTCCGTCTTTCCAAGCACCATTCCGGGCGAAAAGCTCGCGACACGCCAGACCTTGCCTGCGGCGCCTGAACCGTTCGCTCGTCAGCGACTCACGGAGGAGACGTTGACCCAGCGCACGCCCGCCGCCAACGCGGCGGTGCGGGCGCACCTGGCGACGCTGAGCAACCGTGGCCGCTTTGATCCACCCTCGCTCGAGGGCACCGTCATCTTTCCGGGAATGGATGGTGGCGGCGAATATGGCGGCGCTGCCTGGGACCCCGAGACCGGCATTCTCTATATCAACTCCAACGAACAAGCCTACATCCTGCAGTTGCGGGCGCAGGTCAAGAAGACCAGCGGCGAGGCCTCTGCTGCCGAGATCTACAACGCCTCCTGCGCCGGTTGCCACGGCGTCGACCGCAAGGGCAACCCCCCGTCGTTCCCCGCATTGCTTGGACTGACCAAGCGGATGGCGAGCCAGCAGATCGCACAAATGATTGCCCATGGATCGGGGAGGATGCCCGGATTTGAAGGCAGCCTGAGCAAGACTCAGATCGACGGCCTGACGACTTACATCAGTGATGACAACTCGAAGCCGGCGACTACAACTGACAACGCGAGCGCGAACGTCGACTATGTGTTCCAAGGCTATACAAAGTTCCTGGACCCGGATGGCTACCCTGCGGTCAGCACGCCGTGGGGCACGCTGAATGCGTTGAATCTCAACACGGGTCGATATGTCTGGCAGATTCCGTTCGGTGATTATCCGGAGTTGAATGACCCCACCACCGGCAGTGAGAACTATGGTGGGGGAATCGTCACGAAAGGCGGCATCTTTTTCATCGCCGCAACTGTCTACGACAACAAGGTCCGCGCGTTCGACAAGCTGACGGGCAAGCTCCTGTGGGAAGACACGATGCCGACATCGAGCATTGCCACGCCCTCGACGTATGCCGTTAACGGCAAGCAGTATTTTGCGGTGTCCTCCGGCGGTGGTAAGAATCCCAAGCTGAAGGTCGGCGGTGGCATCATTGCCTATGCTCTGCCTTAGGGCCCGATCTCTTTACCCCATCCCCCGGGATCATCGATGGTGATGCTCAAAATGAGGACAGGGCGACGTCGTAGCAGCACAGCCGTAACGATTCGGACGGTTGCTGAGCAGGCGGGTGTATCCATGATGACGGTCTCGAACGTCATCAATGGCACCGGCAAGGTCAGTGACCAGACTCGCGCTAGGGTGCGTCAGGCGATTCGCAACACCGGATATGTTCCAAACTATGAGGCACGCAGGCTGGCGAGCGGCGGCTGCAGCCGAATCGCTCTGCTCTATTCAGATCAGCAGACTCCTTTCCTGGCGCAAGTCCTTCTGGCTGCGATCAATGCCAGCACAGCCTACGGGGCTCAGTTGCTCGTCCGTTCGAGCAATAGTCCAACCAAGAGATCGACCGAGAAGCTGGTGCTGAACGCTGCTCGCAGTGGTGTTCAAGGTCTGCTGCTCGTTCCGCCTTACGCCGAGCTACTCGTCGGAAGTGCGGTGCTTTCCGAAATGAAAGCAACAGCAATTGCGGCCGCAGGTCCATTGCCGAGTATGAACACTGTGCGAATTGATAATCGGTCTGCGGCTCGAAAGCTGACCACATTCCTGATTCGCCTTGGGCATCGGCGAATCGGGTTCATCAGCGGTCCGCCCACTCACGCCGACAGCCTGGAGCGGCGCGCCGGCTATCAGGACGCGTTGAGAAAAGCCGGGATTCCAGTGCAGATCGAACTCACCAGAGAGGGGGACTTCACCTTTGAGTCCGGGCGCGTTGCTGCCAAACAAATTCTCGATCTCCAGAATAGACCGACGGCGATCGTGGCCAGCAACGACGATATGGCGTCAGGCGTAGTGTGGGTGGCGCAACAGCG
>DATHGV010000107.1:0-3345 GCA_035490135.1 Candidatus Methylomirabilota bacterium | reverse complement strand
GCATCGCGATCTCAAACCGGGGAACGTCATGCTCGACGGGCATGGCGAACCGCTGGTGAGCGATTTTGGTTTGGCCAAATGGCTGGATGCTACGAGCGACCTCACGCACACCCTCACCATTTTCGGCACGCCCGGTTATATTGCGCCCGAGCAGGCGAAAGGAGCGGCGGCGAACCTTACACCGGCGGCCGACGTTTACAGTCTGGGCGCGATCTTGTTCAATCTCTTAACTGGCCGGCCGCCATTTTTGGGTGAGCACGCGCTGGCGGTGATCCACCAAGCCGCCGAGAAGCCTGCGCCGAAACTGCGCACCCTGGCGCCAGCGCTCGATCGCGATCTGGAAACAATTTGTGCAAAATGTCTGGAGCGCGAACCAAGCGCGCGATATCACTCTGCCGGCGATCTGGCCCAGGATCTTGAACTTTGGCTCGAAGGCCGTCACATCATCGCGCGTCCCGTCTCGCCGCCGGCGCGCATTTGGCGCTGGTCGCGGCGGAACCCAATTCTTGCGGGAATGACAGCGCTTCTGCTGGTACTGGGAATAGCACTAGGCGGGATGATTTGGAAAGGCGAATTTGCCACGCCGCCGGCCGCATCTGGAATCGCCGTGCTGCCTTTTGAAAATCTCAGCGTAGATGACGAGAACACGTTTTTTGCCGATAGTCTCCAGGACGGCATTTTGACCAAGCTGGCCAGAGTGGCTGACCTTAAAGTCATCAACCGCACCAGCGTCTTGCCATATCGCGGCGCACGCAGTGCGCAGCAAATCGCGCGGGCTCTGAACGTCTCTCACGTGCTGGAGGGAAGCGTCCGCAGGAACGCGGGCAGAATCTTTCTAAACGTCCAGTTAATCGACGCGCGCACGGACGCCCACGTCTGGGCTGAAAAATACAATTACGATGTGAACGAAGTCTTCACAATCCAGAGCGAGATCGCGCAAAAAGTCGCAGATCAGCTTCACATCAAGGTCTCGTCTGCCGAGAAAGCCGCCATTAAAGAGCCACCGACCAACGACCTTGTTGCCTACGATTGCTACTCGCGAGCCAAGGAGCTTATCAATGGCATTTCGTTCAGCGCGCGGGCAAAAGAAGATCTATTCCAGGCCGTACAACTGCTTGACCAGGCCATCGCACGCGACCTTTTGTTCTTTGATGCCTATTGCCAGATCGCGGGAGCGCACGACCGGATTTATTTTCTTGGTTTCGACCATACGGAGGCGCGCCTTAAACTATCCGAAACAGCCATTCGATCGATCCGTCGTCTGCGACCCGACTCCGGAGAGACGCATCTGGCCCTCGCTCAGCATCAGTACTGGGCATATCAGGATTACAACCGAGCTCAAGGGGAACTGGCTGCTGCCCGAGGTACGCTGCCGAACGAATCTCGCATTCCTCTCTTGGCTGGCTACATCGACCGGCGGCAGGGGCACTGGGAGAAATCGCTGGAGGAAATGAAGCAGGCACTTGAGTTGGACCCGCGCAATTTTTCCATACTCCAGCAAATCTCTCTTACTTACCAAGGTTTGCGCCGCTACAAGGAAATGGCCGCGACTCTGGATCGCGCTTTGGCCATCGCTCCGAAGGACATTCCCAGTCGGGTAAGACGAGCCGAGGTTGATCTTCATGGACGCGCAGACCCTAAACCGTTGCATAGGACAATTGAGACGGTCCTGGTCGAGGACCCGAACGCGGCGCCTGTCCTCGTTGATCCATGGCTCCGCCTTGCTCTACGAGAGCGCGATCCCGCCGCGACCGAACGCGCTCTGGCCGCCCTGCCAGCTGACGGTGGTGGATGCTTCGACGAAAACATTCCGCTACCTAACGGTTGGTGCGAGGGCTTGGCCGCGCGGTTCCGCGGCGACGAGCAGACAGCCAGCGCAGCCTTTACCAATGCCCGAAAAGAACTCGAGGGAACTGTGCGCGACCAACCCGACTATGCAGCGGCTCTCTGCGCGCTGGGTGTAGTCGATGCTGCTCTGGGAAACAAGGAGGACGCCGTTCGCGAAGGCCAGCGCGCTGTCGAGCTGATGCCAGTCAGCAAAAGCGCCCTCGAGGGCCCGATGTTGCTCAAATACCTGGCCGTTATTTATGCGTGGACGGGCGACGAGGATCGCGCAATCCAACGATTGGCCGAGGCAGCCAAGTTGCCGGGGAGCTATCTGAGCTACGGCGACTTGCGTCTTCATCCGTTTTGGGACTCGCTGCGGGGAGACCCGCGCTTTGAAGCAATCATCGCTTCGCTTGCGCCAAAGTAGGCGGGACGCGGCCGGGGGTAAGGAGCGGCGACGCTGCTCGCGAAAGCGATTTGGAATTTCCCAACCGCCGAAGGGACGCTTAAGCCGACGGGATGGGAACTGGAAGTTAGGCTTCCAGCCTGACTCGGCAGGTGGGCATCTTGCCTGCCTTCGTTGCTCGGCAGGCTGGAAGCCTAACTTCCGATCGACTGGGCGTGCTTGTTAGCGATACGAAGAAAGCACAGTTTTCTGAGGGGTTCCCAGGACAGGGTCAGATCCCTCCTAACGAAGGGAAAGGTGACCGTTATGCACGCACCGCATTCCATTCACTTGAGCATCCAACCAACAATTGGCCAACACTGGCCAAATGTGCGATTATAATTCTTTTGTTTTGTGCTTGACAGTTATTCATATCGCCCGTAAACGTGCCTCCTTATGAAGAATCACCAACCGAGAATCACTAAACGTTTGGTCGCGGCAATGCTGGTGACACTGGCCGTTATCGGTCTTAGTGTCCTGGCAATGCACTCGCCCACTCAGAACCAAAACTATGCGGCGCGTTCGTTGAAGAGCATTCAAACCGATAAAGCCACGCTGTTTTACGCCGACAACAGGCAGGATCGAAGTAACTGTGTGGAGATGGTCCTGCCCGGAACCGGCGAGAGTAAGGCCGCGACTGAGAATTTGAAACTGGTCGCAGCGGCGCTGTAAGCCCGCAAGCGGTCTTATAAATAAATGTGCCAGTCCCGGAAAACTTCGGGGCTGAATTGTCATGTACTGGAGCGACCCCCAAGCTGGTGTCTTGCGTTGGATCGATTGGAAGTTAGGCTCCCAGCCTGACTCGGCAGGCGGGCATCTTGCGTGCCTTCTTGCTCGAAATCAGGCGGCGAATCCCGCATTTGTTTTACCAACGCGTTCTACCTTCACGCATTCAGCGAAAGATGATCTGCTCCGAACGCTTTCGGGACGAGGTTAAAATCAATCGCCGAGTGCGCAAAATGCCTTACCATTTATGAGATGGTTTCTAAGCGCATTTACGCGGCCTGGTTCGGTGTACATTTTTTCCTCATAACAGCAGTTTGCTTTGCCGGGGTATTCTCGCTGATCGCTGA
>DATHGV010000106.1:0-10734 GCA_035490135.1 Candidatus Methylomirabilota bacterium | reverse complement strand
GTGGTGCTGGGCGCCGGCGGATATGGCGTGATGGCGGCGCTGCGGCCGAGCCACGAGATCGATCCTTCCAAGCTCGCCACCGTGGAACGTGGCGACCTCGCCCGGGTAGTAGTGGCTACCGGAAAAATTCAGCCGTTGTCAAAAGCCGAGATCAAATCCAAGGCCAGCGGCATCGTGAAAAAGATTTACGTCGACTATGGCGACCGCGTGAAGACCGGCCAAATTCTGGCGGAATTGGATAAAGTTCAACTCGAAGCGGCCCAACGCGCGGCTAAAGCAAATTTGCAGGCGGCTGAGGCGGCGCGCAATTCGTCGATGGCGGCGCTGGAGCGCAATAAAGTGGATGCCGAAGGGCCGGATGTGCCGTTCCTCAAGCTGACCCAGGAGCGCGCGGAACACGAATTTAACGAAGGCGTGGTGTCCAAGTCGGTGGTGGAGGATTCAGAAAAAAATTATCGTATGGCGTTGAACAAGCAAGCCAGCGCGCAGGCGGCGCTGGCCGTAGCGCATGCGGACATTGCCAAAGCGGAAGCGCAAGTGGCGCAATCGCGCGCTGCGCTGGATAACGCCGAAGAAGACCTGCGCAACTCCACGATTGTGAGCCCCATTGACGGCTTGGTTCTTTCACGGGACGTGAACGTAGGCGACGCGGTGAGCTCAATTTTGATTCTGGGTTCGCAGGCCACGCCCATCATGACGCTGGGCGATGTAAGCGAAGTGTACGTGCAGGGCAAAGTGGATGAAGCGGACATTGGCAAAGTCTATTTGAACCAGCCGGCGCGCATCGTCGTGGAATCCTTCAAAGATAAAAAATTTAACGGCAAGGTCACCAAGATTTCGCCTTTAGGCAAAGAGAAAGATAACGTCACAACGTTCGAGGTGCGCGTTTCCATTCAGAATTCGACGCTGGAACTGAAAGCCAATATGAGCGCCAACGCGGAAATTATGCTGGAAGAGAAGAAGAACGTGCTGATGGTTCCGGAAGCAGCGCTCATTTATGACAAAGAGCGTAAAGCACAGGCGGAAATTCCCGACGCCAAAGGCCAAAATGGAAAGAAAAAAGTAAACGTGAAATTGGGAATTTCCAATGGTGTGAAGACGGAAATTCTCGAAGGGCTGAATGAAAAGCAGCAGGTGATTCTGCAGTAGCGATGAATAAAGGCGGTCCGCGTTGTCATTCCAGGATTTGCTGAAGGATACGCTCAGCACGCTGTGGGCGCACAAGCGAAGAACGATGCTGACCATGTTCGGCATCGCGTGGGGAATTATTTCCATCACCGTGATGGTGGCCGCCGGAGAAGGTCTTGGCAAAGGAATCCAGGCAAATCAGGAGACGTTTGGAAAAGACGTGATGATCGTCTTTGCCGGGCGCACCAGTATGCAAGCCGGAGGAACGCGCTCCGGCCGTGCCGTGCATTGGGGCGAAGACGATTACGTGCAAGTGGCGGGGGAATCGCCCGCTTGCAAATATGTGTTGCCGGAACTGGGCAACAGTGTGCAGGTGCACAGCCTATTTAACAGCGGAAGCATTAATACCGTTGGATCGATGCCGGAATTCACCGAGATTCGTAGCATCGCGGTCGCGCAAGGGCGCTTTTACAATCACAAAGACAATTCTGAAGCGCGCAACGTGGCTTTCCTGGGCAGCGACACGAAAAAACAACTTTTTTCAGATCACGAGGCGGTTGGCCAGCAGGTGTGGATGAATGAGATTCCTTACTCCGTGATTGGTGTGATGAAATCCAAAGACCAAAACTCCAGCTATGACGGAATGGACACCCGCAAGATTTTCATCCCCTACGACACCATGCGCCGGGATTTTCCCACTAAGGCGCCGGGAGTAGAGCACACCATTGACCGCCTTCTTGTAGCTCCGAAATCTCTGCTGACCCATCCGGATTGTTTACGGCAAATTCGCCGGTCGTTAGGGCGTTTGCATAATTTTGATCCGCGCGACAAAGAAGCCGCTGGCATCTGGGACACGGTAAAAAATGCGGAAGCTAACCGCATGATTATCGTAGGCATGGAATTGTTCATGGGCGCGGTGGGAATTGCCACCCTGTTTCTAGGTGGACTCGGCGTGATGAACGTGATGCTCGTGTCCGTGCGAGAACGCACACGCGAAATTGGCGTGCGCATGGCCCTGGGCGCTACCCGCAGATCGATACTGCGGCAATTTTTCATGGAAACCGTGATCGTAGTGGCGCTGAGCGGCGGAACAGGGCTGCTGGTGTCGTATGGATTTTGCGCGCTCGTAAATCTGCTACCCATGCCGCCATTTTTCGCTGGGCTGCTGGCCAGTTGGAAGCTTGGAGCTTTATCAGTTGGCTTGCTGGGCCTGATTTCCGTTTTGTCGGCGCTGTACCCGGCGAATCGCGCTGCATCTGTCGATCCCATCGAGGCGCTGCGATTTGAGGCGGGCGGCTAATATGTTCCTCGAAATATTTCGCGAAGCATGGGCCGCGCTGGGACGCAATCCAGTACGCAGCCTGCTAACCATGACAGGAATTTCCTGGGGCATCGTGGCGGTAACCCTGCTGCTGAGTTACGGGTCCGGATTTCGCAATGTGCTGATGTACACCTTTGAAGTATTTGGCAAAGGCGCGGTGGTTTGCTGGCCGGGCACCACCAGCGAGCAGGCTGGCGGCGAGCGTGCCGGGAAAGCGGTGCGCTTCGAACAGGAAGATGCCGACTGGGTGAAAGCGCAATCGCCACTGGTAAAGCGCGTGACCCTCGAGAGCGTGAAATTCAAAGGTATTTCGCACGAAGAACGATTGTCGGACACCGCGATTCGCGGCGTTTATCCCGAATATGGCGAGATGCGCAACGAAGTGCCGCTAGAAGGGCGATGGATTTCTCAGGAAGACATCGCGGAGCGCAGGCGCGTGGTCTTTCTCGGCGCCATCCTGCGTAAAAAACTCTTCAGCGGCACGCCGGCAATTGGCGAAACCGTGCGCATCAACGGTGTGAAATTCACCGTCATCGGCGTGATGGACACCAAATTTTCCGACAGCAATTATTTTACGAGCGACGATGAATCCGCCTTCATTCCCTACACCGCAGCGTCGGACTTGTGGGACGCGCGTTATGCCAGCGTGATGTTATTTGAGCCCGTGGCGCCCAATTTTGAAGCTGATGCCATGCAGCAGGTCCGCGCAGCAGTGGCCAGCCGCCAACATTTTTCGGCGGGTGATAAGCGCGCTATTCAAATGTTCGGGCGCATGGAATTCAAGCCTATTTATGACGGAATCACCATTGGGATTCAGGCGCTACTGTTTTTTGTGGGCGCATTAACACTGGGCATCGGCGGCATCGGCGTGATGAACATCATGCTCGTGTCAGTCGAGGAACGCGTCAAAGAGATTGGTTTGCGGCGCGCCCTTGGAGCAAAAAAATCGCATATTCGCGGCCAATTTTTGCTGGAAGCGCTGGTGATGACTTTGGCCGCAGGGGTGATCGGCATGCTGCTTTCAGGCGTCATTACCGCGGCCATCGGCACCCTGCCGTTTCTGGGACCGGCTTACGAAGACGATTCCGGCAAGGTCGATATTCGCCTGACTTTGTCGGTGGTCACTATGATGTTGTCGACAGGAATTTTGATTGTGGTGGGAGTGATCAGCGGGTGGTTGCCGGCCATGCAGGCGGCAAAGCTCGATCCCGTGGAAGCGTTGCGCTACGAGTAACTTCGCACCAGATTAAAAAGTTAAGTCTGACCCAGGATGGCGTCGAAGTAGGCCAGCATTTCGGCGCTGTCCCATTGCTGTTCGCCGATGAATTTGCGGGCGATTTTCCCGTGGCGATCGATGATGTACGTTTCGGGATATATCGATGTCCCGTAATCGGCGGCCGATTTCTTGGTCGCATCGCGGTAGGTGGAAAACGCCACCGATTGATCTTTCAGAAATTTCTCATACGCGGCGCCATCTTCGTCGACGCTTACGCCTAAAATCATCCCACCGCGTGAATCGATATATTTTTGCAGCCGGTTGAGCGAGGGAGTTTCGTCGACACAGGGCGGGCACCACGTGGCCCAGAAGTTGAGCACCACGACTTTTCCCTTCAAATCGGAGAGATGCTCGGACTTGCCGGCGAGCGTAAGCGGAAAATCCAGAGCCGGTTTTCCTGCGATAGACGCCTCACCTTGCCGATAGCTGGGCATGGCGAACAACACCAGAATGCCTGCGGCAATGGCTACGGCGGTCCATGCAGCGATTCTTCGCACCAGAGGCATGACCGCTATAATAGCCTATCTTCAGATTGTAGCGTGACCGTGTCCGGCCACCCACGAATGCCCATTGAACACGAAATGCCGCTGAATTCGGCCGCGCAAGCGAACAGCGAGAGCGTGACTGAGCACTCGGTTGCGACGCCGCACACCGCTGCCGGAATTACCGCCATCGTGCCGGCGCGAAATGAAGAGACGGTGATTGCCGCGTGCGTGGATTCGCTGGCAAAGCAACGTGAAATTACCGAAATTGTGATCGTGAATGATCAGTCGTCAGATGACACCGCCCGTATTGTCCGGGACCTGGCAACTCGAATCGCAAAGTTGCGATTGCTGGAGGCGCAGGAACCCCCGTCTGGTTGGGTGGGCAAAAATAATGCTGTAACGATTGGCGCACGAAACGCCAAGAGCGAATGGCTTTTATTTACGGATGCGGACGTCGAACTCGAAGAGGGCGCTACGGCTCGCGCGTTGCGAATTGCACAGGAAAACCATGCCGCATTGGTTTCCTTCTCGCCGGAACAAATCACGGAAAAGTGGTACGAAAAAGCGCTGATACCGTTTGTGTATTGCAGGCTCGCGCGGCGATTTTCTTATGCCACAGTAAATGATCCTAAGTCAGTCGCTGCAGCCAATGGGCAATTCCTGTTGATAAGACGCGAAGTCTACGAAGCGATTGGCGGCCACGCGCGATTTGCGTCAGATGTTTTGGAAGATGTGGCACTAGCCACGGCGGTTAAGGCCGCAGGTCACCGCTTGTGGTTTGGACCGGGGAAGGGAATAGTTCGCGCACGAATGTACCGCACCTTTGGCGCGATGTGGGAAGGATGGACGAAAAATCTCTACCGCTTGATGGGAGGAACGCCCTGGAAGGCGTTTCGCGAAAGCGAGTCGGCATTTCCCTGGATACCACTAGTGGTAATTTTGCTGGGAATCAAATTTCCCATCGCGATGTTCGCAGGAGTCCTGCTGCTGGTGTTGCGCCAGATGAACTACGGCTCGGAGCTGGTTCGTAACCAATATCCTTTTGCTTTCATCATCTACTATATACCTGCGGCATTTTTGTATGCGGGAGTGCTGGCGGCCTCATACCGTAGTTTTGCGCGCGGAAAGGTACAGTGGAAGGGTCGCGAATACAGCACGGAAACCGGCGATGAAAAGAAATAACAAATAAAAGACAAATCATGGTGCTAATTACACGCAGAATCGAATTCTCAGCTTCGCACCTTTATCACAATGCGCAGCTTTCGCCAGAAGAGAATCGGCGCATTTTTGGGAAATGTGCTAATCCGCACGGACACGGACACAACTACACGCTGGAAGTTACCGTGGCGGGCGAACCGGATCCGGTGACCGGAATGGTGCTGGATTTGAAAGAGTTGAAAGACATTCTTGAGCGTGAAGTGATGCAGCGCATGGATCATCGACACTTAAATCACGAGGTGCCTGAATTGGCCGGGCAGGTACCGACCTGCGAAAATATCGCGCGGGTGATCTGGAATTTGCTGGAGCCGAAAATAAAACAAGGTGCTTTGCACCACGTGCGATTGTACGAGTCGCCGGACTTGTTCGCGGATTGCTTCCGGAATGGGAATGCCACTGCGGGCCGGGGAAATATTTGATGAGCGCGAAGGGTAATGCTGCGGAACTGAAGATTGAACTGGGGCGCCGTTACCATTTTTCCGCGTCCCATCGGCTGCATAGCGCGCATCTAAGCGAAGAGGAGAATAGCCGGGTCTTCGGGAAGTGCAACAACCCGTTTGGGCACGGCCACAATTACGTGCTGGAAGTGCGCGTTTCCGGGAAGGTCGATCCGGCCACGGGCATGATCGCTAACCTGGTCGATCTGGATGGCTTTGTGGAGAAGGCGGTGCTGCAAGTTTTCGATCATAAATCATTAAACGAAGATGTGGCTGCTTTTCAGGAAAAAGTGCCGACCACGGAAAATTTGTGCATCGACATTTATAACCGGCTGAAGACTTTCTCGCACGCCAAGCTGGAACGCGTGCGCATCGAAGAAACACGCAACAATAGTTTTGAGTATGCAGGCGAAAATTCTGCGCGAGTCCCCATCGCGAGTGCTGCGCAAAAGGAGCAAATGTGAGCGAACCTGGCGAAGAGCTGTTGCTGCACGAACCGAAAGTGGCCGCAAAAGAAGAAAGTATTGCGGCGCTGGTACGCAAGATGATCCCCATCATCGGAGAAGATCCGAACCGCGAGGGCTTGCGCAAGACTCCGGAGCGATTTGAGAAGGCGCTGAAGTTTCTAACCAGCGGCTATCACCAGAACGTGGAGCACATCCTGAACGGCGCCACCTTTAGCGTGGCTTACGACCAGATGGTGATCGTGAAGGACATCGAGTTTTTTAGTTTGTGTGAGCACCATTTGCTGCCGTTTTTCGGGAAATGCCACGTGGCTTATTTGCCGAACAAAAAGGTTATCGGGCTGAGCAAAGTAGCCCGGCTCGTCAATATGTTTGCGCGCAGATTACAGATCCAGGAGCGGCTGACCAGCCAGATCGCGCAGGCCATTGAAGAGAGAATCAGTCCCGAAGGCGTCGGCGTGATTGTCGAAGCTCGTCACTTATGCATGCAGATGCGCGGCGTGGAAAAGCAGCATGGCCAGGCGGTCACTAGCGCGATGCTGGGGGCGTTTCGGCACAACAAGGAAACACGAGACGAGTTTTTGTCGCTGGCAAAAAAGCGCCAATCCTGACCTTTATCCAGAAAAACATTTGCACCGGATTGCTGCTGCGCTTCGGCACGGCAGAAGAAATTGATTTATTTTGAAAGGGAAAGCTGATGAGTGAACAAAATAAGGGCAAGATAGCTCTGGTGACGGGTGGGAATCGCGGAATCGGGCTGGAAACGGTGAAACAATTAGCGCAACAAGGCATGCATGTGCTGCTGGGCGCGCGGAATCAAGCAAAGGGATCGGAAGCCGCAAAGAAATTGAAAAATGAAGGGCTGGATGTTGAATTCATCCTGCTGGACATGGACGATGAGAAAACTCACGCCCAAGCGGCGAAAGCCATCGATGAGAAATTCGGAAAGCTGGATGTGCTCATAAACAATGCCGGAATCATGTTAGACGAAAGGGGTATCCACGGATTTGCACCGACCAGCAAGACCTCGGTGGCATTATTTCGAAGAACATTTGACACCAATTTCTTTAATGTTGTTGCACTGACGCACACGCTGCTTCCGTTAGTCAAAAAGTCGGCTGGCGGCCGTATTGTTTTTCTATCCAGCTTGTTGGGATCTTTGACTTTGCATAGTGATCCTAAATCGCCAATTTATAATTACAAGCCGCCAGCCTATGACATTTCAAAAACGGCGCTGAATGGTTACGCAGTGCATCTAGCCCACGAATTGAAAGACACGCCGATAAAAGTGAACGTGGCGCATCCGGGTTCGGTGCTCACGGACATGAATGCCAACGGTAATTTGCAGGTGGATGAGGGAGCGAAAACGTCGGTGGATCTGGCGATCCTTCCCAGTACCGGCTACAACGGGAAGTTTATTCATCTTGGCAAAGAACTGCCCTGGTAAGCCGCATTTCCTAAGGATCATTCCGATTAAACGGATTTAGACGATTTAGTTCAGGCGGTTTTTTTCGCGATTGCGCAAGCGGCGCACGCGGTCGCGATTGCCACAAGTTCGATCATTGCACCAGCGGCGGGTGTTGGCTTTGGTCCGATCGTAAAATATCCACTTACAGCCTTCATTAGGGCAATACTTCAGGCGGTCCGGACGATTCAGCTCCAGCATTTCTACGAACGATGCGGCGATGCGCGAAAGAATCCAGGGCCAGCCGTCACGCAGCGGCACAAGTTCAGAGTGCACTCCATTTTGGCGCTGGAACAGCTTCACGCGCACAGGTACGTTTAAATAAGAATTAAGGGCATTTAAATCGCGCTCGTCGAGCGCCTCGCCTTCGATAAGTTTTTCGGCCATGCGCCGCAGCAGCGTGCGCAAAGCGATGAGTTGCGCAAGAGGGGCGGGGGGAGGCGGAGACGGCGCTAGATTCCAATGTTTCACGATGTGAGCAGGCCACGCTGGGTCCTGCAAGCGGTCGGTAAGCTTGCCGTAGCCATTCCATTCGAGAGAGTTGGCTAAATCGAGCCAGGCGTAGTCCTTCCCGAAGCCCAGAGCGATGTAATTGTCAGCACGCTGTTTCATGATCTTTGCTTCTTGTAATGCGTTAATTTCATTTGACCCGTTACACATAATCCGCTAGTCTGGATGTGTAATGAGTGTACCACCGATAGGGCGTTACGAGAATCTTGATAATGCAGGCCAGGTGAAATGACATGAGTACCCCGACAATGTCCGCGACAATCGCAAAACCTCCGGTGTTGGTGGAAGGCGCCGCGCTTTCTGGGAAAGCCGCCGCTTCAAACCGCTTGCTCATCATCTTTTGTTTTTTCGCCATCTACACCATTTGGGGCTCGACCTATCTGGCTATCCGCTACGCCGTGGAAACCATACCTCCGCTGTATGCAGCGGGAATCCGGCATTTGGCGTCCGGGACGATCTTGCTGTTGTGGTGCTTTGCTAAAAAAGTACGCCCGACTGCGTCGCAAATTCGCAGTGGCGTAATCCTTGGCGTTCTGTTTTTCCTACTTGGCCATGGACCTCTGCACTGGGCGGAGACGCGTGTGCCTTCAGGTCTCGCATCCTTATTGGTGGCTACTGAGCCTATCTTTGTTTTCTTTCTGACGGTTCTGGCTGCCAAGCGTTGGCAATTCAGCTGGAAAGTCTTCGCTGGCGTCTTTCTGGGGCTGGCCGGCGTGGGGCTGCTCGTAGGCCGGACCACCCTTACGTCCAGCCGCGGGATGATCGTTGCATCGCTGGCCATTTTGTTTGGCGCGCTCTCGTGGTCGGCGGGAATTATCTATGCGCGAAAATCGGATCTGGCCGGTCATCCGCTGCTCATGACCGCGCTCTCGTCGCTTTCCGGGGGAATTCTGTTGTTCACCAGTGCAACGATCTTTGGTGAATGGCGCGGCTTCTCGTTTAGTTCGGTGACAGCGCGCTCGTGGGAAGCCTTGGCATACCTCGTTGTCTTCGGGTCGCTGGTAGCCTTCAGCGCTTACAACTGGCTGTTGGAACGCTACTCGCCAACGCTGGTGGCGACGCACACCTACGTCAATCCAGTGGTTGCTGTCCTGTTGGGATGGATGCTTGCCGGCGAGAAGGTGACGCTCAATGTCGGAATCGCAGCGGCGATGGTAATTGGCGCGGTGGTCCTGGTGGACCGAGGCACTGCGCCAAATCCTGAAGGGCGAAAGCGAATCGAGCGAGAAAAGTAAACCAAGACCCAGGTTCAACCTCAAAGGCGAACCTGGGCCACCCTCAACGTCTTTTTAACACCGCGTATCTTTCAAACAAATCGCTACTGGGTGATGTCTACAGATGCGCGAGTCTTCTCCCATTCGGCGCGCATGGTACAGCTCGGTCCGGTCTTGTCAAAAGTAATGGTGAAGTTTTCCATTGTTGACGGCAGCGTGGAAGTCTTCATGTCCACACGCGCGAGATCCGAATCCGGCCCTGCATACTTGGTGCCCCACTCGCCGGTTTTTTTGCTGATGACCAGTGTCCACTTATCCGCGTTGGGCACGGCAAACAGTGTGTAGCTGCCAGCAGGAACTTTAGTGCCTCCGACGCTGACGCCCGAACTAACGACAAACGTGGTGGCTTCGTTAGCGCCGAGCCGCCACACTTCTCCGTAGGGGACGAGTCCGCCGAAGATTTTGCGACCCTTGGCGCGCGGGCTGGAATAGTCGACGGTGATGGTCGCGCCATCGCCCAGAGAGCACGTGGCTTTGGCCGGGGGACTGGGCCGCGCGGCTTTATCCTGGGCGGCGGGCGCGGGTTTATCTTGCTGCGCGAACGTAAGCGAAGCAAAAAGTAGCAGACCGGTTGCAGCAGTGCGTATTTTCATTTTTCTCTCCCGATGATCCGATTAGACGGATGAAGTGGCGAAAGCATTGAACCTAATTTAAGGTTTGGAAGCAAGCCGTGATGTGTAAACGATGGGTTTAGTGGCTTCATGAAGTGTGCGTGCGACGGGAAAATCGCGACTGCCACGCGCTTAAAGCTTAAGGTAAATATTAGCAATTCTTTACAGTTTTATGAGTATTGTGTTAGCCTGATTGAGTTGAAGAGAAGAGGAAATTTTTCAGGGGACTGACGGAGAGAGGCACTTGAGCGAGCTTAAGGCAGTGTTGATCGAGCAATATCGCACTCACATTAAAGACACAGGATCACCCGAAGTGCAAATTGCGCTGCTGAGCGAGCGGATCAACTATCTGACGACGCATCTCAAGTCGCACGTCAAAGACCACGCATCACGTCGCGGTTTGATTATGATGGTGAACAAACGCCGGCGGCTGCTGGACTATCTCAACCGCCGCGACCCGGATCGGTACCGCGAGATTGTTGAACGTCTTAGCCTGCGCAAGTAACCGCCCTGGAAGTGCGGGGAATTCGGGGCGGAATCCGCAA
>DATHGV010000105.1:0-30817 GCA_035490135.1 Candidatus Methylomirabilota bacterium | reverse complement strand
AAACAAATCGACTGGATCCTCGGCACTGGCCAGGACCGCACCCACATGATTTACGTTTTTCCCGGCCTGAATCCCATCATCACTTCCAACGTCAATTCTGCAACCATCAGCGTCATTGAAAAAACGAACAGCTCCGGCACTCCCCCACCGCCTCCCGGTGCGCCCACACCCGCCCCGCGAACCAATTGGTCCGAAACAGTCATTCCGGTTGGCAGGGGCTCAGAAGGCTTCGATGTTTCTCCCGACGGTAACGAAATCTGGGTCGGCAATGCGCAGGACGGCACAATTTCCGTCATCGACCTCGCCGCCAAAAAAGTCGTTCAAACTCTGGACGCCAATGTTCGAGGAGCGAACCGCTTGAAGTTCACGCCAGACGGAAAATTGGTATTCGTCTCAACGTTAGGTGGTCCGGATTTGGTTGTCCTGGATGCAGCAACACGCAAGGAAGTGAAACGCGTACCCATAGGTCACGGCGCCGCAGGCATTTTGATGCAACCCGACGGACAACGCGCCTATGTAGCTTGCACCCCGGACGGCTATATCGTCGTCATCGATCTAAAATCCCTAACCGTGACTGGGAAAATTAACGCAGGTAAACAACCCGATGGCCTAGCCTGGGCCGTCCGCAAATAGTTTTTAAACTTAAATCTCTTAAATTTTGGCTGCCCTTTTCGCCAACGTCACCGCATCCGTCCAGAAGCTCGTCGACGTGTGCATCAATTCCACAACCTCGCGAATCGCCGCCACAAATTCATCCAACTGCGCGCGAGAAGCTACCAACGGAGGCGCCACCTTCAGCACCATAAAATTATTCCCACAAATCTGCGTCAGGATATTTTTATCGCGAAACATTCTCATCACCACGATTTGCCCAAACATCGCCGGATGAATCTTCATGAACACTTCAAACGCCGCCTTCAGAACCAGCTTTGACGGCGAGCCAAACTCAATTCCCGACAACATGCCCAATCCGCGAACTTCCTTTACCATTTCAAATGGCGCTAATTCTTCCCGCAATCGCTGTCGCAACTCCTGGCCAAGCTCCGTCGCGCGCGCCCCCAGCGATTCCCTCTCCAATACCTCCAGCGTGGCCAGTCCCGCTCGCATCGACAAACTATTCTCGCTAAACGTCGACGTGTGCACGATCGCGCGCCGCAGCGACGAATAAACCCCCTCGTAAACCGAGTCCGTCATCAAAGTCGCGCCCACTGGCGCCAGCCCACCGCTCAACGCCTTCGCCAGCACCACCATATCGGGCCTCACGCCGTAGTGATGCCCCGCCAGAAACGGCCCGGTGCGAAACATTCCCGACTGCACTTCATCCACTACAAATAACGTCCCAGTCCGGCGGCAAATTACCTCCGCTTCCTTCAAATATCCTTGCGGCGGAATGTTGATTCCCGCTTCCGACTGTATCGGCTCCACCACAAACGCCGCGAACCGTTTCGAATTTAACTGCTTCTCCAACGTCGCCAAATCCCCGAACGGCACCACCACCGCATCTGCCAGCAACGGCCCAAATCCCTCCCGCCAGAAAGCGTCGCTCATCAACGACAACGCCCCCGCCGTCAATCCATGAAACGCACTCTTCGCGCACAACAACCCATCTCGTCGCGTGTTCATGCGCGCAAATTTAATCGCCGCCTCGACTCCCTCACTCCCGCTGCTGCAAAAAAACACCTTCTGCAGCCCGCCTCCCGCCAGATCGCAAAGCCTCTTCGCCAGCTCCCCAGTCAGTTCCGGCACGTGACTCTGCAGCATCACCGGTCCGCGCGCCTCCAATTCCTTCTGCAGCGCCTGAACAATATGCGGATGGTTGTGCCCCGTGTTGTGCACGCAATATCCCGACAGGAAATCCAGAATCCGCCTGCCATCGTCCGTGAAAAGTTCCGCGCCTTCGCAGCGCACGTACCGCACATTCATATCCAGCAGCTCGAGCAGCGCGACCCATTGCGGATTTACATATTCAGAATAAGAAGTTGATGTGGTCAACGGAGTGGCGGCCACAGTCGTAGATTTGGGCATTGGTAGAAAGATGCCTCCACCATCGGCGAGGATGCATTAACAAAAATTCAGGTTCAAATATTGAGGTTCAGGAATATTACGGCCAAACTCCTCGCCTTCGGTACACCTTGGTTGTCTGTATCGCGGATAAAACGTCGGACCACCGCGTCCGCATCGTTCAGAGTCTTAAGTTTTGCGCCCACGTGGCAAACGCATGCCACATCGCCGTTTGCCCAATCGGGAATCGTATCTGCTGCACGAAAATCAAAAACACGCTCGCCCAGATCGTGGCGCGATGAATCTTGTGTGTGGACCACAAGTCATAAACTACCAGCATCAACAAAAACACATAGGACAGCAGTGCTGCCGCCAACGGGTTGCGGTGCACTAATGGAAGTGGCCAACGCGCGATCGCCGCAATCATCAACGCCACCGTCGCGACAATGATGATCCGTTTGTGTGCCGCGGAATCAAATCGCGCCCGGTATGCAAAAAATACCAGCACAGAAAAAATCAGCATGTCGGTAATCGGGATGATGTAGAACGTTTTCGGATCGATGCCCGGAGGAGCGCCGCCCCGCCCCAATGAATTGGTAGCCGCCCACACTCCAACCACCACCATCAGGCAGGCTAGTAAGAAACCAGCTATTCCAACTCGCCGGTGAACGTCGACTCGCCCGGACGCGACCAGTGTCGTCTGCGCCAGAAGGAAAAGAATCCAACTCGAAAATATCGCCCCATGAACATGAATAATCGCACTCGGCAACGGCGCGTGAAACATCCCCGCCAGATAATAAGTGTGTGCAAACCCCAGAAATACCGAGCCCAGCAGCAACACCGCCATCCCCGAAAAAAACACATGATCATACTTGCGCCCCGGAAGCCCGGCACGCACCTTTACCGTACTAGTCGCAACAGCTGTCGCCATCGTGTCTCCAGATTGCTCAATCGTTCAGAATTAACCGGGAACTTGCGAAGAGATTGCCCGCATTGTATACCCGATTCGCCTCTCGCGCCCGCAATGTTCCAGCCGCTGAGGCTAGAATCCGTGATAAGCCGCTCGTTTTACCGGAGCCGCGGTTCTCTTCGCCTTTGAAGTTGGGTGGGGCTTTTCCTTCTCGCACTAGTCGTCGTTAGCGCGACCATTTCCCATTGAACCCTTTCTTCCACCGCGGCGTCTGGTAAGTTCACGAGGGGAGCCACTGCGTTTGCCTCGAATAGGATCATCTATGCAGGAGCTGGTTCTGATCCAGCCGGGTCACACGGCAGAGACCGACCTTCAGCGTGACGCTACCGAAGGCGCCCTGCGCCGCGAATTTGAAGAACGCCTCGCCGAATGTGGCCCGCTGGCCTTTCGCGTGGCTCGCGGTGTCCTGCGCAACACCGCCGACGCCGAAGATGTGGCCCAGGACGCCATTTTGCGCGCCTACCGCCGTTTCGATAAATTGCGCGACCGCGCACGCTTCAAAGCTTGGCTTGTGCGTATCACTTTTCGACTCGCCCTTGATCGGGCAAAATCGTCCAACCGTCGTCAGCATCGCGAAACATCGTGGGCTCAGCCAGAGCGCAAGCCCGCTCCCCCAACGGCCGAAGATCTGGCGGCAGCCAATCAGTTTCGATCCCGCCTGGATCGCGCCGTCGACGAGCTCCCTGAAAAACAGCGTCTGGTCTTGCTCCTTTCCGCAATGGAAGGTCACTCCCTCGAAGAAGTCGCGGCGCTCCTAAACATTCCCATAGGAACAGTTAAATCCAGATTATTTTTTGCCCGTAAGCAACTAGCGGAGAAATTGCGATGACTTGCCACCGCTATAAACACGCATTACTGCAACTGGCCTCTGCTGGCGTTGAAACTAAACCTGACTCGAAGTTGCATGCTCATCTGCAGACCTGCTCCTCTTGCCGCAGCGCTTTCGAAAACGAACGCAGCCTGTTTGCCTCCATCGACTCCTGCCTGCGTTCTTCCGCTAATTCCGAACTTCCATCCTCTTTCATTCCCACTGTTCGCGCCCGTTTCCAGCAAGAAGACCAGCATGAAATTCAGCAGCAATCTTCCA
Organism: Candidatus Methylomirabilota bacterium; assembly: GCA_035490135.1. Taxonomy (GTDB): domain Bacteria; phylum Acidobacteriota; class Terriglobia; order Acidiferrales; family UBA7541; genus Acidiferrum. The sequence goes on along the minus strand of DATHGV010000105.1, from coordinate 26,759 downwards.
CCACGCGAGGAAGCGGCTGCCTAACAGACCGCCTGGTATGGGCTTCTGCCTTCGCTGCGGCCGCAATTCTTCTGTTCATCTTCACGCGCCTCGACCTCCGACTGAAACCGCAGCCGACCGAAGGACCGCTCGTAACACAGCAGGCTCAATCTCCCGTCGCGCCACAAACAACCGCAACCGAACCGTTGCAGGTCGCCGACCCGCAAATTGCGCCGGCCACTCGGAAGCGTTTCGCCGTCAAGACTGCAACCACGCTTAATAAGCACTCAGTGCTAACAGGCCGTCGCGAACCTGAAATCCTAGTCCCGCCCGACCAGGAAATTCTCCTCGCTCGCTATGCCGACCGGTGGAGACGCCGCCATCAGTCTCCCTCCATCCTGCTAACCGCAATGGAGCCGACGCAAACAGATCCATTACAAGTGCCGCTGATCCAAATCGCTGAGCTCGACATCAAGCCTTTAGCGCCCTTAGCGCCCGATCAGAAAAATGATCAGGAATATGACCAGAAATATGATCAAAAGTGACAAACGGTTAATTTGACCAGGGAGAATCTCATGAAAGCATTTACTTATTTTCTTTTGCTAAGCAGCACCCTTACTCTCGCGCCGCAACTCTGCCTCGCTCAAGCGCCGCCGCAAGAGAAAAAGTCCGAGGAGCGTGCCAAGCCCACCATCCCGGTTAAAGTACAAGTTGTTTTCTCGGAGTACGACGGCGAAAAGAAAATCTCCAGCATGCCCTATTCCTTCACAGTTATTGCTGATGAAAAAGTTGGTGGCTATTACAGTGCGAGTTTGCGTACTGGTGTACGCGTCCCCGTCGAGGCTGGCGGCGCCGAACAGAAAACCTCCTACATGGACGTCGGTTCCAACATTGACTGTGGCCTAAGGACCACCGATGACGACCGCTATCATCTCTATATGATATTTGAGCGCTCCGCCCTCTCTCCCAATTCCGGCGCTCAGACCGAAAAACTTCAAGTCTCCCGGCCCGACGCCCCGCCGCTAGTGCGCCAGTTTAAAGCCTCGGTAAACATGATTCTCAAAGATGGTCAAACCTCCGAGACCGTGTCCACCGACCCCATTAACGGTCACAGTCTGCACCTCTCTGTGACGATTAACGTCCCGAAATAATTGGCCATTCCCGCCCCGGCTTAGACCGGCAGCCTTGGATCTGTGGCAAACTCTTGACCCGAGGCGTCAACTATGGCGGCCGAACCTTCCTCCTCTCCATCCACACCAACCGCCTGCTGCATCGCAGGAGGCGGCCCCGCCGGCATGGTGCTCGGCTTCCTCCTCGCCCGCGCCGGTATCGAAGTCCTCGTCCTCGAAAAACACGCCGACTTCTTCCGCGATTTCCGCGGCGACACCATTCACCCTTCCACCTTTGAGCTGATGTACGAGCTCGGCCTCCTCGACGATTTCTTGCGTGTCCCTCATCAGCAGCTTTTGCAAATCGGAGCCGCCGTTGACGATTTCACCGTTACCATCGCGGATTTGTCCCATCTTCCCGTGCACTGCAAATTCGTCGGCCTCATGCCGCAATGGGATTTTCTGAATTTCATCGCCGAAAAAGCCAAGGCCTATCCGCAATTTCACCTGCACATGGAATCTGAAGTCACCGATCTCATCATGGAAAATGGCCGCGTCGCAGGTGCTCGCGCCAAAACCAGCGATGGCCATTGCGAATTCCGCGCGCTCTTGACTGTCGGAGCCGACGGCCGTCATTCCATCGTGCGCGCCAAAGCCGGCTTCGAAGTCCTCGATCTCGGCGCTCCCATTGACGTTCTGTGGATGCGCGTTTCCCGTGTCCCTACCGACCCCGAACAAACTCTTGGCCGTTTCCGCGCCGGAAAGCTCCTCGTAACTCTAAACCGCGGTGATTACTGGCAATGCGCCTACGTCATTCCCAAAGGCGGATTCCACGCCATCCAAAAAGACGGCCTACCCGCTTTTCGCCACGACCTCGAAACTGTCGCACCCTTTCTGCAAGGCCGCACCATCGAACTGAAAGATTGGAACGACATCAAGCTGCTCTCCGTCGCCGTCGATCGATTGCGTCATTGGTCGCGCAGCGGCCTTCTCTGCATCGGCGATTCCGCGCACGCCATGTCCCCCATCGGGGGCGTCGGCATCAATCTAGCCATTCAAGACGCCGTCGCTGCCGCAAATATTCTCGTTCCCATTCTGTCCACCCGAGCCTCCGCCGATCCCCACCTCCACAAAGTTCAGGCACGTCGCGAATTTCCCACGCGCATGACTCAAGCGGTTCAGATCCTCGCCCACAAACGTTTCATCGGCCCAGCCCTAGCTGCCAAGGCGCCGCTCAAACGCCTCCCCCTCCCGCTCGCTCTGCTAAAGCACTTCCCCATCCTCCGCCGCGTCCCCGCCCGCATGGTCGGCCTGGGCTTCCGCCCAGAACACATCCACACCCCCGATTCCCACCAACATTCAAACCCTGCATCGCGTCGTACACATGTGAAAAAAACCGATAAATTCCCGAACCGTTTCTTCCCCATTGACTGAAACAAATTTATGGGGTAACTTTCCCCTCATTAGCAGCATGGGATAACTTTCGCTTTATTAGCAGTAACGCGGGAGCGCCTTCATGAAATCCTCATACATAAGTTTTTTGGACCGGCACAGGTTTTCTAAGAATCAAATTCTTGTCAAACAGCGCGGTGCATCCACTGAAGACGCCATAAACTTTTTGTTGGCGTTACTTGCGGGCGGATCGTTTCTGTTTGCTATTTTTTTCGATTAGCAAGCGTGACGTATCCACAATCAACGAATTTTTACAGCGAAGGTGTTTTAGGTTCGGATGGCACAGCGGGCCGCGTTCCAGCAACCCCGTGAATTCTTGTGACCGGCAATTTGAATGAACCCAAACGCCCCGAAGCCGCGTCTCGCGTCACCATTCGAATGCGCACAGCATTCGACGGCACCTCGTAATCAATGCTCAGCACCACAGCTTTGCTCGTTGCCTCCGCTTGCTCAGCCGTCGTCTGCAAGGCTTCGAACTCTTTCGCTTGATAATCGATAAGTTTGTTATCCGCCGATTCCCCGCCAACGATCACCGAGACCGCAGCTTTTCTCCCGCCATCCTCCATCCTTTTCCACGACAGCGAATCCGGATCGATATACACCCGGAATTGCGCCACAGGTCCCCCGCCCTGATAACTCCCCGATGCATCGAAAGCGATCTCCGTGTACGCCACGCCACTTCGCGTCGCTTCGACCAGCGTCGCCGCCATTTCTATTTCCGCCGCCTCTGGGTCTGGCCCGGCAGCCACCAACTCCGGCGCAAAACTCCGCTCTACCGAGTTAGTTTTCTTGCCCCCTTCTTCGCTAAGTTTCACTTTCACCCCATAATGTTTGCCAATCGCCGCTGTGGGAACAAACCCAATCTCATATCGCCCATAAAGCTCCTCAAGAATCTGCTCCAGCTCCCCCGCATAGTCCCCACGAACACTAGATAAAACTCGCCCGCCCGTCCTATCCGCCAGAAAGCGTGCCACGTACCTCTGCACGTACTGGTCATTTCCCGGAACGCGGTGCACAGAAACTGCACCGTTGTTAATGACATAAACAATCGGCAGCGATCCCAGCGGTTGGTCCAACATATCTTCCGCTTCATCGTGGTGCATCCCGCTCTGATCGCCGTACAAAAAAATTATCACCGGCTGCGCCTTGGGAGTCAGTCGCCGCGCCGTATCTCGTACCTTTATCACGATGTTATGAAGCGCATGCACTCCCGGCTCGGCCGCGATGCTTGTACGCGTGGTATTTAACACCGCATCCAGGACGTTCTGCGGCGCCACACGATCAGTACTCGGCAGCAGGTCAACCCCGACTTCCCCGTTATCGCACCAATGCGCCACCCCCACCGTGTCGCGCTCATTCAACTTTTTCAGCACTGGCGTCAGCGTCGCGGTCTTGCCTTTCATGAATCCCGACCCATTCGACACCCAGTTGCTATATGAATGCTCCTCCGGACACTGCACCACCAAGCACAAACTCAATGGCCGCAGCGATCCTTCCGAGCCGTGCGCAAACCACGTGATCTGCGTAACGCTGCGTCCCTCCATAATTTCAAAATCATCCCGCGTCAATCCTTCAACGGGAGCATGCGCCCGCTTGTCAGTAGCAATCACTTCCAGAATCACCGGCGCCGCGCCAGCGCTCGAGTCCCGCGCAGCCGTCCGCGCGTCCAACTCCTCGCCAATCGCAGCTCGGCCGTGCAGCGCCGCGCCAATCGCGCCTCCCATCGCCAACCACATAATCAAAATAAATTCCGTGCCCGGGCTAAAATCTTCTCTGCGCATGCCGATCTCGTTGAAGAGTTGCAGAACGTCTTAAGCTACAGCGCAACAAAATAAGTCAGCAAGCTATGTTTCGGCAGGATGTGTATCTTCGCGTACGCGAAAAGAAACCAATCGCAAGTGACGCGCCCTGGCGTTCTTCAGCCGCCAGCAAACTGGTAGGTGTCGTCGTAAGCCAAATACCGCGCCCACCTACGCGGCGATGTCTGGCCCAACAGTACAGGGGCCCGATTAGGTTCCTTGCGTGGGCTGGCGCACCACCGCGCGCCTACAGCCCCGCAGCAGTAATTGAATTGCTCCGCACCGGAGCTATAATGTTCTTCACGCGCCCGTAGCTCAGCGGATCAGAGCATCTGGCTTCGAACCAGAGGGTCGGGAGTTCGAATCTCTCCGGGCGCACTTGGGATATCCAGATAAAATAGAAAACGTCCCGTCTGTCCCGGCATCCACCGGCATTCCCTTGATCCGGTGGAAATGGATTACGTGGCGGGCGGCGGACACACGTGTCCACCCGTGGGCACCAAACTGTCACACAATTTTCCCCAAGGCGCCGGGTCTCGCTTAACGCACATCTTCTCAAGCTCTCTCCGGAGAATCGACGTTTTTTCGATTGGCTGCAAAGTTGCCCCTTAAACCGACCAAGTGGGGTTGCCTCTTTGCCCCCACACATGACAGAAGGAGACGACATTGGTTCCCAACACTCGCACTTCGCTCGGTCTGGCCGTTGCCTTGTCCCTGATTGCTGTCCTGAGACTGAATGCCCAGAATCCCCCAAGTCAAAGCGTTCCAGTCAAGTCGAGCTACCAGTTTCCGGCGGCCGAAGAAGATTTTTCATCACTGTTTAAGCGAACCAGCGGCGATCAGCCGGAAGTCCGCAAACGGCAGATGAGCTTGCTGAATGAACGATACGATCTCAGCGATCGTCCCGACCCGAATGCCAAGCAGAGCCGCGGGAAACCAGTCCAGACTGGTGTGCGCGTCAAGCTGTCGGCCGGGGTCAGCTGGGACCAGCTTTCGGCAACGAGTCCAGAAGACATTCGATCGAAGGGATTATTTCCGGCGGGCTTTCTCCCCTTGCCCCATCCCAAGAACGGTGAAGGAGGCATGGTCTTTCCGCATTTTGCAATTGATGAAGTCAAGAAGCAGACGGGAAGAGACCTGGCGCGTTTTGACGTTGACTTCGACATACCCGACCACTTCCTTCCAGAATTTCCCGCAGCAATTTATTTGACCACGCGACCCGACCTTGGAGACGTCTCCCAGGGACAGGTGGTCACCTCCGGTAACTATTACGAGCTATTCAACGGCATCCTGAATCCGAAACAACTGGAAGGCCTGCGGTTGCTGCTCACGCCATTCGCGCAGCAACAGTTCAACCAGACGGCGGATCGCCGCAGCGAACATCCAAGTTTGGGAGTCTCGTGCTTTGATTGCCATCAAAACGGCAGCACCAACGCGGCCACTCACCAGGCGGGAGACGTTCGTCCCCAGGAAGTACGCCACCGGATCGACACGCCAGCCCTGCGCGGAGTCAACATCCAGCGGCTATTCGGTTCGCAGCGCGCGCTGAAAACTGTTGAGGATTTTACGGAATTTGAGCAGCGAGCGGCCTACTTCGACGGAGACCCGGTCATCGCCACCAAAAAAGGGGTCAATATCCTGGACCGCGGCAGCCAGGTTCACGACATGGCGGAATTTCAGGAGATACTCGATTTTCCCCCGGCGCCCAAACTCGACGTGTTCGGAAAGCTCGACCCGAAAAAAGCAACGCCGCAGGAACTGCACGGCCAGGAAGTTTTCTTCGGCAAGGGACAATGTTCCGCTTGCCATATGGCTCCTTATTACACCGACAACCTGATGCACAACTTGCACGTCGAGCGTTTCTACAAGGCCCAGGTCATTAACGGTCTAATCGCGCCTGCGGGCGGAGACGGGCCAATCAAGACGCCAGTTTTACGTGGCATCAAGGACACCCCAACTTACTTTCATGACGGACGGTTAATGACTCTGGACGACTCAGTCGAGTTTTTCAATCTGATCCTGGGCACAAAGCTGACCACCCAGGAAAAGAAGGATCTGGTGGCATTCATGTTGACGCTCTGAAAAACAGGGGAAGACGGGGACAGCGGGACGTTTTTTGATTTAGCTGTATCCAATCCAATCAACTCTTTGCGGGTTTTTCAAAAGGTCGGTACTCCCGTTAGTCGCTGGGCGATATTTACGATGTCTTGATCCCGTAGGCGCATTCAAATTAGGCTCGTAGAAACAAGAAAATACAAGGATGAGCCACTTGCCAATCCGGTGGAGGGGCGTCTCGCGCAACATCCTCACGACGTGGCCAGCGAGCAGTTCCTCAAATTAAGAATTGGACGATGCATACTGACGATCGATGCAAGATGAAGGGAATCGGAGAAAGGCGCCCACCTTTGAAAAAACGCAAAGGATAGGCCACTCGGAGTCGTCTAGCAATGTAAGGGTGTGCCGCCCGCCAGAGATAGTCCGGGACCAGAGATACTCCGGGTGCGATACCATTTCAATTGACGAATATGCTCGAACCTCACGGAAGCAAATCCGAGCGTGGAACTACAAAGTCATCCCCCTTAAGCAATTGACCTGTTGGCAACTTGACATAAACTCTGCGAGAAAAGTTCTAAGATCGTCCCCTTGGGCGCGCCATTTTCCCAGCAAAAACGATGTTTGTACGGGGCAGGCCATGCCCGTGGCAACCTAGGTTTACCGAAGGTTTACCGTTAAGGCGGTTTGAGACTCGCAGCCTATGTTCCGCTGACTGACGAACAATCACGTTCGTTCGTTGAGCAAGTGGAGCAGGGTGTTGATAAATTTCTAGCAAATGTGGTGAAAGAAGCCATAACTGGAAACTCAAACCCAGTCTGAAAGGTCTTCGGACGCCGGAGACCCTGAACAATCCGAGCTTGCCAAAGGCAAGAACCTCCCGACCTGATTCAACTTCGAACCGAAGACTAAGGGCGGGTGGCACCGAGACTGATCGTGGAAGCGAGGTGCGGGTGCCGCACCCTTCGGGTTTAAGGCTGCGGCTTTTCCACTACTCTGAGAGTCAGGGGCGAGAGTGAGGGACAAACGGGGCGTTTCCTATTTTGCCCGCACCCTTGAACGTAGCTTTGCGCCGTAGTACTTGTCCAGCGATTACAGAAAGCGCCTCAAATCATTTAATCGATGAACCGAACGCGAGCACGGAATCGTCCTTCTGCCCGTCCTCACGAATCAGATACTGCTTGCGATTGACCAGGCGCGCAATGGTGCCTTTCGCGCCCACCGCCCAACCATTACGATCGTCCAGAACGAACGCGGCGTTCAGATCCAGCGAATCCATATGTTTCCAATGCTCGCCAAAGTCATCAGAGATGTCTTCGCCGCTAGGGCCTAACGCTGCCAGCGTCGCCCCATCGATTGACACCACCGCGGAACGGTAGCCGCCCGGCTGTTGCGCAGCAAGCTGCCAAGTTTTCCCCTGGTCCTTCGAAGATGCCGCCACGCGGTACGCCCGCTTCAAATCTTTGTAATCGCCGCCCACAACGTTTACCGCATACGGAGTAGACGAGATGGAGAAGATTCCGGAAGATGCGCTGCCACTCGTGATCGGCGTTTCCACCGCGCTCCATGTCTTCCCTCGGTCCGCGGAGTGAAACACACGCGCGGCCTTGCCGCCCCCGGTGCCAAAATAAATTCCCGCATCATTATTGACCGCAAGTGAAGTCCCGCTCGCGGCAAACGCAGCCTCGTCGGGGAGCGCGGCAGGCATGCCATCACCCGGCAGTTCTTTCCAGTCCTCGTAATTATGCGTGGCTACAATCACGAACTTGCCGTCAACGGGATCGCTCAGCGCGTAGCACTCTCCGTCGCAAGCCAGCGCGTCAAGAAAGAAGCCCTTGTGAGAATCCGTGAATTCCAGCTTCCAACTCACGCCGCCATCAACGGTTTTGTATATGCGCGATTTATCCCCTTCTCCGCTGGACATCACCAAAGCCCTATTCGCGTCGAACGCCACAATGCTTCGGAAATCGAGGGAGTCGCCCCCGGCCACATGCACCCGCTTCCAGGTTTTACCGAAATCGTTCGAGAGCAGAATCACCCCATTCGAGCCGCAAGCCCATACGGCAATGTGTTCTGTTCCATCTGAATCCACGGACCCTGCCGCGCTCACACCACGCAAATTCGTGTCGATCCCACTGGTTTGCACCGACCACGACACACCATCAGCCGCGGGCAACGTAGCGTAGGCCCCTTTACTCGAAGCGCGCCATCTCGGAGTGAACGCGGTTGCGCCGGCAAGCATCACCACGAGGGCCATGCCCATGATCAGGGTGCGCATCCGCATGCCGCGCATTCTAACAATGTTTTGATCAGCTCGGAATCTTGACCCGTGTTACTGACGTGTCGGCAGTTGCGGCCATGCCGGCGGGTGCCGCACCCTTTGTGGTTTTCAAAGGATGCGGGTTTTCTCCCATCTATGACGAGCAACTACCCTTCGCCCGACGTTTAGCCGGCCCTATCCGTTCCTCCAACTTTACCGTCACAACGTCGCCCACATCTTTCCCAATCGCTTCACGAATCTCCGCCTTCACCGGCAGCATGTGCTTACCACCACCCATAGCCATAAACGAAGCACGAAACGGATGCCCCTCGATCCTGCCCCTGACCTTTACCAAGCCACGCGTCCCAAAGAATTTCGCCGACTCCGGCCACACCACGTAAATCCAGCCGCCCTTATTCGGGCTTTTCTGCAGTTTCGCTTTGAATGTCTTCTTCATCATCGCCAAACCTCGCCTCAATCAGCCGGAAGCATACCTCTCTGTGAATCATTTCCACGAGTTCCTCCTTTTTCGTCCCCTGGCTTAGCCGCCCGATTCCAACTTGAAATTCATATACGACTAAATTAGTCTTATATCTAGTTGCAAACTGTTTGCATAAAGGAAGAGCGTGCCCTCTACTTTCACTTCATTTCTTGCCACTATTTCCTTGCTCTTTTGTGTCGCAATTGCCCCTGCGAAAGTCCAATGCCAGGAAAATCCTTACATCGTCACCTACGACCACTATTTGGAAGAACCCGGAAATCTTGAAATCGAATATTTCTCCACTTTTGGCACTCAGCGCGCTGCCGACAATTTCCACGCCTTCTGGATGGAGTTCGAATACGGCGCAACCGCGTGGTGGACAACCGAGTTATATCTCGACGGCCAAACAACCTTTGGAGACTCCACCATTTTCACCGGGGTCCGTTGGGAAAACCGCTTTCGTCCTCTTAAACACGAGCATTTCATTAATCCGGTCATTTATGTTGAGTACGAACACAAAAGTACCGCGGACAAAATCCTGAAAGAAGTAGAAGGCCACGACGTGGAGTCCGACGACGCACCGTCCAATGCCATCCTGCGCAAAGAACACAGCAATGAAATTGAAACGAAACTCATTCTTTCCAGCACGCACAAAGGTTGGAACTTCAGCGAAAATACCCTGGCAGCCAAGAATCTGTCGAACGCTCCTTGGGAATTCGGATACGCCTTGGGGTTGAGTCGCCCCCTGGCGCTCAAGGCTTCCGCAAAACGCTGTTCCCTGTGCGCGCAAAATTTTGTTGCCGGTGCCGAGATGTATGGCGGCCTGGGTGACCGCTACAGCTTTGGACTTCACGATACTTCACACTATCTGGCGCCGGTCCTGGCGTGGAATTTGCCATCCGACTGGACGCTGCGAATATCCCCAGCTTTCGGATTGAACGACAATAGCCACCGCTTCCTGCTGCGGTTCGGAATCTCCCGCGAAGCCTCCGGCTTCGGCTCCATGATCGGCAAGTTCTTAAAGGGAAACCAATGAGACCGCGACTCGTTATCATCGCATTGCTGCTATTCATCCAATTAGTATCTTTCGCCTCAGCCCAAAACGCTTCTGACACATCGAAGAAAAAAAACTCCATTTATGCTGAGATCGGAAAAGCTCCGGACAAGGCTCGCGCCAGACAAAATCCTTTTAGGAACGACCGCGAAGCGATCGCCGCCGGGGGCATTCTGTACGCGCAACACTGCGCGGAGTGCCACGGCAGTAAAGCAGAAGGCCGAAAGAGAGGCCCAAGTCTTCTCGTCTCGGAAGTCCAAAGTGCTGAACCAGGCGCAATTTTCTGGATTTTGACAAACGGTGTCGTCCGCCGCGGCATGCCGGTATGGTCCAAGCTACCCGAACCGCAACGCTGGCAGGTTGTCAGTTTTCTGAAATCGCTCAGAAATCCCTCTTCGATTCCAGTCGAAGAATCCCTGCCCTAGAGCTCTGGGCGCTTCCCATTCTCGAATACGTTTTGACCGTATACTACGCCCATGCTCAAAGGGTTTTTCGCCATTGTCACCGTCTTCGTGTTCACAGCCGCGTTCACTGCCGCCCAAAACACAATTCCCAACGCACGCCCTCGCGCCTCCGACCTGGGCCTAAAGGTCGGCATCCTTCCGACCGGCCCGCTCGACGCCATCACCGATGTCCCCGGCGTCAAAGTCGGCTACACCACCATCATCCGTGGCGACAATATCCGCACCGGCGTGACCGCCATTCTGCCGCATTCCGGCAATCTCTATCGCGAAAAAGTCCCTGGCGCCATTTTCGTTGGCAATGGTTTCGGAAAACTCACCGGCTCCACGCAAGTAGAGGAACTGGGCGACATCGAAACGCCCATCCTGCTGACCTCTACCACCAGCGTCCCGCTCGTGGCAGACGCGCTGATCACCTACATGCTGGCGCTTCGCGGCAACGAAGATGTGCTGTCCATCAATCCAGTGGTCGGCGAAACCAATGATGGTTACCTCAGCGACATTCGCGGCCGCCACATCACTCCCAACGACGTCTTCGCCGCCATAAAAAACGCCAAGGACGGTCCCGTCGAGGAAGGCGCTGTCGGCGCAGGCACAGGCACAGTAGCCTTCGGCTGGAAAGGCGGCATCGGCACCTCCTCGCGTCACCTCCCTGCTAATCTCGGTGGCTACACTGTTGGTATCCTTGTCCAAACCAATTTCGGCGGCGTCCTCACCATCGCGGGCGCTCCCATCGGCCAGGAACTCGGCCAATACTACCTGCGTAACGAATTGCAGCAAGCCGGCACCGGTAAAGACAAGGCCGACGGATCATGCATGATCGTCGTCGCCACCGACGCCCCGCTCGATGCACGCAACCTGAAGCGCCTCGCCGCGCGCGCAATCCTCGGCCTCGCGCGCACCGGAAGTTCCGCCTCAAACGGCAGCGGCGACTACGCCATCGCCTTCTCCACCGCGCTCCAGGTACGCATCCACGCCAACGACAAGGCGCCGACGCGCAACGTCGAAGTATTAACCAACGACGCCATGTCCCCGCTCTTCCAAGCCGCCATCGAATCCACCGAGGAAGCCATCTACAATTCCATGTTCAAAGCCACCACAACGACCGGCAACCGACACACCGTCGAAGCCCTCCCAATCGACAAAACAATAGAGATCCTTAAGCAGCATCGAGTAATCAAGTAACAAATCGCTCCGATAGGTTCCGGTCGGCCGAGCGTCCTCCTCCCAAAAAGACGAAAAGTGTAACCTATGTGCCCCGTACACTCTGTTAGCTGCCTCGTAAGTCTGGAGAACGATATGCCCAGGAATGCAGTCAGAAGTCGGCTCTTGTGAGCAGAACACGAACTGTCCGATTCTCTCCGTCCCGCACCTGAATAGGTTTCTTCCAACGCAGATAGCTGGACTGGTTACAACTAGATCGTATTCTCCGGGACTTATTTTAGGTCGAGTTTGCCGTCTTCATTGGCCTCCGAAAACTTCCGGAGTCCGTCATCTGACAAACCACCAATCTGAGCGTACGGGATAGGCATTCCGATCGAGTCCGTAACAATTATTCTGAGCGACGCAGAGGCAACAGATGGAGATGGAGGCGGCCCAGTAGTGACACCGGGAGCGCCTCTGGATTCGTCGGATAAATTTACTTCAAGAGGGAAATTTGGTCCTGGTCCTCCTAATCTCACTCTCTCCGTAAGCTCGGCAATTTGGAGCGTGATGCGAAAGGTTTGGTTTGGCGCAGCCCCAACCTGAACAGTTTCCTTCGCAGGAAGGAATGGTGGAACAGCGACGAACAAATCATAGACACCAGGTGGCAAACTCACCAATGTCTCGCCTTTTGCATCCGTTTTGGAATCTCTAGACGGTCTTAGGAAGGCGTTGGGAAAAAGCTTGATCTGCGCGTCCCGGATCACAGCTCCGACTGAATCCGTCACAACGATTGCAGCGGTCACAAGGTCCTTTTCCTCTGGTTGTTCGGCAACAAACGGGGCACGGATCGGGACCAGGGCATCCACCTACTCGAAGGGCAAACTTAATTGTTCGGTTATCACCGCTTACGCTTACACAACGACTTAAGGCCTTAAAAGCCGGGTCAGTCACTATTGCATCGTAATCTCCTGCCTGTAACTCAAGTTGCGCCGAACCGTTGATATCCGTTACAACGGTTTTTCCGTCTGCATCAGTGACGGAAATGATCTCCACCTTCGCATTGGGAATAGCCGACCCGCGCTCGTCTGTGACTTCGATGGCGATTGGCACACTTTTATTCACCTCCCGGGCGGCAAGCACAAAACAGGTGGCCAGAAAAAGCGCGAGGACTTGTGAAGCGCGCATCAGCAATACTTTCATGCTCAGAACCTAACACGGAAACGGTTGGTTATACCCTTCAGCTGCAACCCTGATACAACGTGTCCAAGAAAGTCGGAACTTGTACGCTTCGGCGCCACTCTGCAAATCTTTATTTTGAAAACTAAACGGAACTTGTTTACACCAAGCGTCGCCCAGTGCATATTGGTGTGCTCAAATTGACCGCTCGGAAACTTAGAAGAATAAGGAAATCAAATCCCAAAAATGAAAGCCACCTGGCTGTACCGCAGCGCCGCGATTCTGTTCGTGGTCTTCGCCACCGGTCACACCATCGGCTTCCTGAAATTTGTTCCCCAAACGCCAGAAGGCAGAGCCGTAATGGACGCCATGAACACAGTTACTCTCCAGCCTGGCGCCGCATACACGTACGGAGTCTTCTATAGAGGGTTTGGACTCTTCGTCACCGTCTATTTTTTGTTTGCCGCCTCAGTAGCGTGGCACCTGGGAGAATTGGCCCGCAAACTCCCCGCCTCGGTCGGGTCGCTGCCTTGGATATTTTTCTTCCTGCAGCTCGTCGGCGTGGCGCTCAGCTGGAAATATTTTTCCCCGCCACCCATCTTTTTCTCCGCTCTCGTGACTCTTTGCACCGGTTGCGCTGCTCTCCTCGCCCGCGCATCGTCTGAACGCACTGGAGCGTCATTGCCTTCGACCCACTGACTTGCATCTGTTTTCGTTGCCCCTTATAGTCAAAATGTTCAGGCAAAAGCAGGCTAATCAAAATAAAAGGACTACCCAAATCATGAGCATCACTGACGAAGTCCTCGCTGCCAATCAGCAGTACGCCTCCAAATTCGACAAGGCTAGCCTCGCCATGGCCCCCGCTAAAAAATTGGCGATCCTCGCCTGCATGGACGCGCGCCTCTCCGTCGAACAACTTCTCGGCCTCAAAACCGGCGACGCCCACATCATTCGCAACGCCGGCGGCATCGCCACCGAAGACGCACTGCGTTCCCTAATCATTTCTCATCACCTGCTCGGCACTCAGGAATTCATCGTCATCAATCACACCGACTGCGGCATGCTGACCTTCACCGACGACCAACTCCTCGACAAACTGGAGGAAAAAACCGGCGTCTCAGCCGTTACCCCAGCGCATTTTCACTCCTTCAAAAACACCGAACAAAATGTCCGCCGCCAAGTCGCCCGCATCAAAGACCACCCATATGTCCAGGCCATTCCCGTGCGCGGCTTCGTCTACGACGTAAAATCCGGCAAGCTCTCCGAAGTCTCCGAGCAACGCCAACGCTCCTCGCAACAGTCCGCCTGACACTCTTTGCCTCTGAACTTGGCCTTCGCCTTTGAAGTTGGGTGGCCCATCCTTGCGGTTTTTGCAAGGGTGGGGCTTTTTCTGAATACTCCATGTTTCGCAATTAAAACCCGCGCTCAAAGCAACGCGCCTCAAGCAGAAAAATCCACCCCAGCTTCATCCAGTTGTTCCTCGCCACATCACAAGAGATAAACTCTAGTCGCCACAGTTCCAACGCCCATGCAAACTCGCTCCTTCTTCAATCGCAAAACCGTAACCCGCGCAGCACGCTGGCTCCTCGAACTCGCCTACCCGCTCTACGGTTTCGCGTCAACTCCGGAGCGCAGGCGCTACTGGCGCGCCCTGCCCCTGCGCCGCGCCGCTAAACTTTTCGCCGCCGTCTTCTTCGTACTCGCCGGCGTTCCTTTCTTCATCGACACGCTCTCCTCGCGATCTTACCCGCTCGTCGAATTGATAACGATCTCAGCGGTCACCGGCGTTTTGCACGTGCTGGTCATCATCTCTGAACTGCGCCGGCCACGTTGGATGGTTTTGCCAATATTACTCACTGCCGCGGTGTATTGGTCCCTCGCGAAATTGCCAAAAATCTCTGAGCCACCGCCGGTCCGCGAACAGCGCCTCATACTCGATGCCAGCTGCCTGATGGTGGCCATGCTCCTCGGCTACCGCTTGTTTCTCAATTTCGCCAACACCGAGGGTATCGCCCACATCCAACTCGAAACCGAGCTAGCCCTCGCGCACCGTCTTCAGAAAACTTTGGTCCCAACTTTTTCTTACCGCGGAACGGCATTGGAAGCCTACGGACAAACCATTCCCAGCGCTGAAGTTGGCGGCGACCTGGTAGACCTCGTGGCTGATCCGCAACAAGGAATCTTCGCTTATCTCGCCGACGTCTCCGGCCACGGTATTCCAGCCGGAGTCCTCATGGGCATGGTCAAGAGTTCCGTGCGCCAGGGTTTGCTCGCGCGATTTTCCATGCCGGCTCTACTCGACAGCGTCAACGCCGTTCTTCCAAGCGTCAAAGAGCCAGACATGTTCGTCACCTTTGCCGCGCTGCGGTTCGACACCTCCGGCACCGCGGAGTTCACCCTCGCGGGTCATCCGCCGCTGCTTCATTTTAGTCAGGCCGCGCAACGTGTCAGCCGTCGCACCATGATTCAATACCCGCTTGGATTAATGTCCGCAGGTGGCTACGTCACCGAGCACGCGCAGTTCGGACCCGGCGACATCTTTGCTCTCGTCACCGATGGTCTGATTGAAACCTTGAATCAAAAAGACGAAGAGTTCGGAGTACAGCGCCTCGAACATTTACTTCTTCAAAACGCCGCGCGTCCACTACCCGAAATTTTCGATGCTCTGATCGCCGCCGTCTCCGCCTTCGGCCCACAAAAAGACGACCGCACCGTCCTCCTCGTCCGCATTTTGGCACGCACTCCGGAATAGTCCGTGACACCGGCACGCCGTCGCCGGTTAATCACCTTGCCGCGCTTCCCCAGGCATGATAGATAGGCCTCAGTTTACTAATCACAATGTACATAAAGCCCACCGCGGCGATTGCTCTTCTCTTTCTATTGCAACCGCTAATCCTCACGGCCAACGATTTACCCCATCCTGCTAACAGCCAGTCCGATCCCACCGTCACAAATAAAACTCCCAGCGGAGAAAACACTTCCATGTCAGACCGCGAAAAAGCCGGCCTTCGAGGCCCCGTCCAGCAATGCACCGAAGAACGCACTACTCCAGCATTTGAGAGTTTTCTGGGAACGAGCTACGTCTCTATAAACAAGTACAGCCCTGAAGGCAAGCTCTTACAGTCCTCCACCGGTAATTCCGTCGAGTCAGCACAAGAATCCTCTATCACTTACACATATGACTCTGCGGGCCGCCTGCTCAAAAAAACCACCACAAATTCTGGTTCGCCCGTGTCCGAATCAAATTATCAGTACGATCAAAAAGGACGAATCATCAGCATCACCGGAGACCCGCTTGGAACTTCCACCTTCGAATATGACCATAATGGCCGCAAGACTCGCATCGTATCGTCCCCGTCCAAGCCGCTATTCCCGGAAGGCACTCAATACATAGTTCCTATGCCCGAAACCGAAGATCCGTACCTTCCCATGCCCACCAGCGGTCACGTCAAAATTTCGTATAACGAACAAGATCAGCCCGTCGAGTGGCAGGTGTCCGACGCGAACGGCAATCTCGTTAACACACTAATTCGCACCTACGACGCAAATGGCCGTCTGACAGAGTTAAGGTACACAATCGAGAGTCTTCAGCACTTGCTACCCGCCGAAGCTCAACAGGAATTAATGGCCGAGCCCGGAGCGGCCGAGGAAATGGCGGCGCAGCTTACTAAATTACTCGGAGAACAACGCAATTTTACGAGGATGACGTACACCTACGATGCCGATGGCCGATTAATCGAACAGCACCACTACACCGGCTATGCCATGGAAGGGACTACGAAGGTCGTTTACAACGATCATTCCGATAAACTCGAAGAGCGCCAATTTACAACCGGCGACCCAAATCCACCCAGGGATTCGCAATCCGGCGAACCACAATCGGCCGCCCCGCCTTCGCAAGAATCCCAAGTGCGCTACTCCTACAAGTACGACACTTTCGGCAATTGGACCGAGCAGGCAATCAGTTCATCCGCTAGCCCCAACGACGCAACCGTAACTCGCCGCACCATAATCTATTACTGACCGCAAAGGAATCCAGTTAGACGCGTGGCGCGCGCGAGCAACAGCCGTAAGTTAGTTAGTGAACTCCCGGTGGCCTACCCTTTTGCTGTTTTTGCAAAGGGTGGGCGCTTTTACTCCGATTCGTCTACTTGTTAGTGGGTATCGCACGAGCCACGTTCCGCAATACGTCGCTCAATTGCGAACTTCCACGCTCATCCGCACCGCCGCTTCCTGCGGCAACGCATGAAACTGTTCCGCCTCCGTAGACCCCGCCAACCCCGTTGTCGATGAATTGCCCGCAGAAACCACCTGCGCGATCTCATCAAAATATCCCGTGCCCACAAATCGCTGATGCGTAACCGCGCGATACCCCAATTCCTGCGCAGCAAACTCTTCCTGCTGCAGTTTTGAATACGCCGTCATGCCCGACTGTGCATATCCCCGCGCCAACGTAAACATGGACATATTCAGCGCGTGGAATCCCGCCAGCGTCACGAACTGAAACTTGTAGCCCATCTCGCCCAGCTTGCGCTGAAAATTCGCAATCGTAGTATCGTCCAGCTTCTTCTTCCAATTGAACGACGGCGAACAGTTGTACGCCAGCAGCTTTCCAGGAAACTTCGCGTGAATAGCGTCCGCAAATTTTTTCGCCTCCGCCAAATCAGGCGTGGAAGTCTCGCACCACAGCACATCAGCGTATGGCGCATAAGCCAGCCCGCGCGCGATGGCTGCGTCGATCCCGCCGCGAAACTGGTAAAAACCTTCCGGCGTCCGTTCGCCATAAATGAATTCGCGATCTCGTTCGTCCGCATCTGAAAGCAAAAGCCCCGCTGAATTCGCATCCGTGCGCGCAATAAGAATCGTCGGCACGCCGCAGACATCCGCAGCCAGCCGCGCCGCTACAAGCTTCTCGATAAATTCACGTATCGGCACCACAACCTTGCCGCCCAAGTGCCCGCATTTCTTCGCCGAAGAAAGCTGGTCCTCAAAGTGGACGCCAGCAGCGCCCGCTTCAATCATCGCTTTCATCAACTCGTACGCGTTCAGCGAACCTCCAAATCCCGCTTCCGCATCCGCCACGATCGGCGCAAACCAGTACGTGCCCGAATGTTTTCCTTCCGCGGATTCAATTTGATCCGCGCGCAGCAAAGCGCGATTGATACGCTTCACCAGATTCGGCGCGCTGTCGCACGGATACAAGCTCTGATCCGGGTAAACGTCGCCCGCGGTATTTCCGTCCGCGGCAACTTGCCAGCCGCTGCCATAAATTGCTTTCAGACCCGCTTGCACCATCTCGATCGCCTGGTTTCCGGTAATCGCGCCAAGCGCCGGAACGTAATCGTCGCTGTGCATCAAGTTCCACAGCCGCTCCGCGCCAACCCGAGCGAGCGTGTACTCGATCTGAATCGATCCCCGCAGCCGCAGCACATCGGCGGAAGAGTAAGTCCGAGTTATTCCTGTCCAACGCGGATCATTAGTCCATTCCGCTCCGCCATGGAAATGATTCCCATTGCCATTTCCATCTCCGTTTTTTCCGTTGCTTCCGTTAGCCGTCATGGTGTTCTCCTTGTCTCGTTTGCTGCGGAGCAAAAATCGAGAAATCGTTTGCGCGCGATCAAATCACGCAGGATTAAATTCCCCGCTGTGAATCATTTCTTCGCTCATCCTGCGAGCCTCGCGAAGCCGCGCTGTTTCCACTGGGTCATTTTTAATCGACGGTTGGGACAACAAGCCGTCAACTTCTTCATCAAAGAGCCGCGTAATAAATTCCGGTGTATGCCGTACTGCTTTTCCCGCCTCGTCCAAAATTTCAATCGCTTCCGAATGCATCATGCGCTGCGCCATCATCAACCGGTAAATGCGATCGGTCGCCAGATCCTCCATGTAGCCATCCAGCAAGCTCGCGCCCTTGCCATTCAAAACGCCATTGCGATATCGAATCACCGTTCGAATCGCAGCGCGCGTTCCCGCCACCGTGCGCTTGCCGACATTCGTCGGCAGCGGTCTCAAATCAGGATGCTGCTCCGCCTTCTCAGGCCGCTTCTGTAATTGGTTCGGAGCTGGAAATTGCGCCACCGCTATCTCGTTTTGATCCGGATGCCCCGTCCAAGCGCCGTCCATCAAAGAGAGCGACTCATTCTTTTTATCTTCCGCAAGCACTTTCAGTGCCCGCGCATTCAGCTCCACGTCTTCGCGACTCGGATAAAGTGCCGTCATCCCACCAATCGCCAGCATCCCGTGCTTATGGCAAATCTCCGGAATCAGTTCCCGTAAATTTTGAAAAAACGCCACGTTGTGTGGAATGGTGTTGCGGTCCGGCAACACCCACTTGGGATTCGTAAGATTGAAATGGATCAGGCTGGCCATGTAATCCCAGCGCCCCAGGTTCAATCCCAAAATGTGTTCCCGCAAATTCCACGCAAACTCTTCCATCTGAAACGCCATCGGATGCGATTCCACCAGCGCCATGCATTTGATAGCGTTCGCTGGTAGCCCCTTCGCCTTGGCCAACATCTGGAATAACTCGCGCCACCACAGCGCTTCTTCTGCCGACTCCGATTTCGGAATATAAAAACACAGCGGGTGTTTAAGCGCGCCGTAATCCACCTGAAACGCGACCATCGCCACATCAAACAGCGAAGCCGGCAGCAGCTCACCATCCAGAACTCCCGCCTGATGCAAATGTAGCCCTCGCGGCCGCGTAAAAATCACCGTATTGCTGGCACGAATCTCCACAGTCTTATCGCGCTTGCGATCGAAATAATTCAACCTCCCCGTAAGAGCCTCCAGAATATTTTTTATCCCGCGCTGGTTATGCTCCCAGGCATTCGCCGTCGAATCCTCGAGATCCAGCATCACCCCCGGTGCGCCCGAATTCAGCATTTTCACTACCAGGTCCGCTTCATCCGCGGGCCCAGTCATCTGATTGCGTTGATCCGCGCACCACTGCGGCATTTCAATTCGCCACGCGCTCCGCGTCGCCTGCGACGCGGGCAAATAATCAGGCAGTTTCCCAGCGTTCGACTCGGCCAGCGCAACTTCGCGCCGCTGAACAAGGGCTTGTTGCCCAGGCGTCAACGCCTCCTGCAATGGCCGCAGAAACTCAAGAAATCCCGCAGGTAGGTCGCGGTTAGGATCAAATCCGCGGGGCGCGCTGTTCACCGGAACGACGCGATTCCCTAAATTCGCGCCTTCCGTTACGCGGCTTCGCTGCGTGCCTGGCATCTCAGTGTTTTCTCGGTCGTTTTTGTGGTTGCTCATCGGAACAGTATGCACAATCCCGACAGCCACAGCGACCATGACGGAGTAGACTCCAGAATTGGGCCCACGTCAAAGCCACTAGTCCGATTCGGACGGGTGCCCGCTTTGGCCACATACGACAACCGGCGTCAAAACGAGCCGGCAGAGTTTGGCCGAAAGTTCTTGTTTTTGAATGTTTTTGTGAGCCTGAAGTTTAAAGTACCTAAAAAAATTATGTCCCCCTCGCCACTCAAACCCGCTCACGCCCCAAGCAGCGAAATCCCCCATGACTTCCTCGCCCAAATCAAGGAAGACATCGCCAACCGCCGCATCGAAGCCGGTCTCCGCTGCCTCACCGCCCACCAGGAAATCCTCAAATCCATCCAGCTGCGCCAGAACAATTCCGTCGTCCTGCTCGGTTATTTCGCCCAATGGGTCGACGTCGGATTTCCCGGCCGCCCACTGTTAAAACAACTCCTGTCCCATTTCTCAAACGCTTCCCCCGAAAGCCTCACTCTGCTTGAGTATGCGCATCTGCGCATGGTCGACGGCCTGGTCGCCATGTCCGAAGAAGAGTTCGCCAAGGCCATCAAGAATTTCAACACCGTTCTCACTCTTGAAAACGAAATCACCGACAAACAAATGATCTCCATCGCGAATTTCTGGATGGGCCGCTGTCTTCGCCGCCAGGGCCGCTACGAAGATGCTCTCGGCTATGTCGCCAAGGCCAGAGATTTGGCCATGCAACTCAACTTCCCCAAAATGGCCGCGGTCATGCAAGTTCTGGAAGGCTGGGTTGCTTTCCAGGAAGGACACCCCGAAAAAGCCGCCAAAATCCTCGGCGAAGCCGAAGAAGTCTTAGCCGATACCGACGACTACGTAACCCTCGGAAATATCAGTTCCGCTTATGGCAGAATCGCTCGCCGCCAGGGCAATTCCGAGCATGCCCTTTCAAAATTCGAGAAAGCCATCGAGCTCTACAACAAGCGCGATCCTTACAATCGCAATCTCGCCCGCTCCTTCGTGAACATCGCTTTCGTGAAACGCCTGCTCGCTCTTCAACTAGGAAATAAAATCGATTCAGAAGCCGCCCGGCTCAGAAAAAACGCCAGTAAAAAAACGAAAGCAAATTCCAAATCTTCCCCCGCACCGAAATTGCCCTCACGCGAGCAGCGCACCCAACTCCGTAAAGAAGCCTTCGAACACCTCACCAAAGCCCAGGAAATTTATCAGCGCTACGATGATCACCGCGGCAACGGCAACGTGCACATCACTCTCGGCTATCTGAATTTAGACGACGGCGAACTGGATCGCGCCGCCGCCCAGGCTGCCACCGCTTTCAGGCTCGGCGCCGAAAAAAAGGACAGCGTCCTCAAAGCTCGCGCTCGCATGCTGCAATCCGCCGTCCAAGGCGCAATGTTTGAAGGCCAAATTGAGGAAGGCTCCAGCCGCGTTCCGTCGTCCCAGCTCGCTTGCGAATTCGCCCGCGAAGCTCTCGAGTCCGCCCAGCACACACAGAATCGCCGCCTCATCGCCAAAGCACACATCACCCTGGGCCTCGCACTCTGCCTCGATTTTCCTGACGATCTCGAACCTGCCCAGCAATGCGTCGACGCCGCCGCGGCCCTGCTCAAACCCGCTCATCAGGATTATGTATGGCGTGAACTGCAAGACTTGAAGCGCAAAATTCGCGGCGCAGGCAATGTCAATTCCACATTGCGCGAATGGTCCCAGGGCATGGTGGGCAATAAATCGTTTCAGCAGGTCAGCGAAGAATTTGCCGCCATCGTAATACCCAAAGTGTGGAGGCGTGAAAAACGCAAGGTCGCGCGCGTGGCCACGCGCTTGTCCATCTCACCAAAAAAAGTTCGCAGAATTTTGCGCGATCAAGGCCTGCTAAAAAGCTCGCCCGACGACGAAAGATGAACAACGATGGGTAAGTTTTACCGAGACAAAAATAAAACGCAATTTTTTAGCTGGGATATTTCGCCGAAATATAATTATGCAAATGCTCAATCGTCTCTTCCTGCTCTGACACCAGCCATTTCACCAAATCCCCAATCGACACAATTCCGATCACCCGCTCATTTTCCATAATCGGCAAATGACGTATGCGATTTCGCGTCATCAGCTCCATGCATTCGTCCACCGCGTCCGTGGGACTAACGGAAATCACCGGGCTCGTCATGATCTCCTGAATCACCGTCGTCCGCGAAGATCTTCCCTGCAGAATCACCTTCCGCGCGTAATCCCGTTCCGAAATAATGCCCGCCAGTTTTCCGTCCGACATCACCAGCAGCGCCCCCACACCTTTGTCAGCCATCATCTCGATAGCTTCGTAAACAGTTTGATCCGGACGCACCGACCAAACGTCCCCACCCTTACGCTTGAGGATCGTACCCACTGCTCCGCTGATTCTATTCACTGAAGCACCTCGATTCAGGGGCCAACTCACCCTCCGTCGTAAATCTAATGCGGCGATCATATTCCCCGCAAACATTAGCGTCAATCGTACGAACCCGTCCCAGGGCTCGTTATGAGATGCGAACACCATTGTGGAGTCGGGCAGCGTCGCGAAAAAAGAGCGGTGACAACCGTTACACGACATTGACAAAATAAAATCGACTTCACAATTTACTGCCCTGAGTAATATCCATCCCGCGCCTGCACCACCAGCTCTTGCTGTTTCGTGGTCACATGCAACTTGTGATATCCCGGCCCGGTATTTTTGTCCGGCGTATAACCAAGGCTGTACTGATTGCGCAGCTCCTCTTCAATCTGCCCGTAAATCTTTTCGACCGTTTCTTTCTTCGAGACCTCGAACATTCTTCCCCCGGTCTCTTGCGAAATCTGTTCCAGTATTTTTTTTCCGTCAACTCGCGCTTCCTGCGGACCTCTTCCTCCTCCACGCCGCCCCGTTCCAAACGGCCCCATCGAAACCGCGCCGCCGTGGCCAAATCCCTCGTCATCCTTGAACAAAATCGAATACACCACCGTATCCGCTCGCTGCGCCGTTTCGATCGCCGTGGTTATCCCCACTTTGCTGCCATGGTCCACGCCATCCGAAAGTATGATCAGCGCCTTGCGCCCCCGCTGCTTGCTCATTAAATCGTCGCCCGCCAGATACACCGCATCGTAAAGCAGCGTTCCGCCGCCGTGTCCCGAGCCTCGTCCGCCACCACCGCCGCCTCCGCCCCGCCTGCCGCCGATTCCTCCTCCACCGATTCCCCCGCCACCAATTCCACCGCCCTGTCCTCCGCCGCCTTGGCCTCCGCCTCCGCTTTGTCCACCACCGCCGCCGGAATTCGCATCCATCTGCGGCGTCTGCAGCGACTGCAGCGCCGCTTGCAATTTCGGCCGCGACCCGGTGAAGTCCTCCAGCAACTCCACTTCCCTGTCGAAGTGAATCACAAACGCCAAATCTTTATTTTCGCGCAGCAAATGGTCCAGAAAGCTGTAGCTAGCGCTTCGCTCTTCCTCCAAAACACGCCTCTGACTCAAACTCGTATCCACCAACAATCCCAGCCGCAACGGCAAATCATTCTCGCGCGCGAAATAATTGACCGTCTGTGGCCGCCCATCTTCCTCCACTACAAAATCCCCTTTCGTCAGGTTCGCAATAATCTTTCCACGCTTGTCGCGCACCGTAACCGGCACGCTGACGGTTTTCACATCCACTGAAATTTTGGGCGTGCTGCCCTGCTCCGTCTTGGTCTGCGGCTGCGCTTCCTGATTTTGTGCGCCCTGTTGGGGCGCCTCGCGCGAGGCCTGCTGATTATTTTGCTGCGCCTGAGCGGTAGTTTGCTGCCCAGCCTGTGTAGCGCCAGCGACCATCGCCGCCCAAATCAAAACGCCACAGCACAGCCCATCGGCCAACGCCACCCGCGTTCGTGACCAACGCTTCACCAAAGCAATTTTCATTTCACTCCCAACCGCCCGGCGCCGGACGCTGGCGCCCTCAGGCTACTGCAGAACATAGATGCAAATCCTACCTTCGCGGACGCCTGCCCCACGAGGTCCTCACACAAAGTCCGCCAGGGCAGACACACTCGCACTGCACTTCTCATTCCCATGCAGATTTAAACTAGTTCCCCGAACCAGTTCCGACGGAGGGCGTCTAACTCTTTGTTGCAGGGTTTATCTTTAGTTTAAAAATTTGCTTTTCGATTGTTCAGCCGACCAACTACGATCGCAACCGGGGAGAAAAGTCCGTAAGACTCATATAGGTAGAGTCGACCTTTTCAACCAGTTTCCCGTTTTCTTCGGACTTCGTCTTAACGCTCTTCCACTCCGGATCATCCTGAAACGCTTTCCAGTTTTCCACAGCCGCCGTCCGGCTGGGATGCTGCAAAATATATATCAGCGTATTGCCTTTCTGCGGCTCGTCCACAGGCGTCCAGTAAGCCATGTTCTTCATCCCATGGCGTTCAAAAAGCTTCATGGTGTGGTCGCGAAAACGCGCCAGCAACGCATCCAATTTCCCCGGCACAACATGATATATGCGCAATTCGTATACCGTTTCCATGCCGGCCTCCTGGCCAGTTCCGCGCGCCGCGCCCGACAATGGCAAAAATAGCGCCGCGGAAAGGGTTTGCAACAATGTTCTTCTGGTCATGACCGCGGATTTTATCAGAGATAATCCACCAGGGCACAAAAACTAAATCATTCCAGGCAGTGTCTTCAGTGAGCGCAGTTAACATTTAACAATATAAGAGGTACATTATCCGTCGTTCCGGAATGGCTGAGCCCGTCTTCAGCTCTGCGAGGTGACGTTATGCGCGCCACTCTATTCCTTCTAGCGCTGTCGGTTTTTCTCTGCAGTCCAAATCCTATGCTCGGACGGAGCCTCCGCCATTAGCTCCCGGCTCGCGACCGTCAGGCCCCCAACAGCCTGTCCAACAGTATCGTGTCGAGGATGGCGGAACGCGCGAAGTTCTGGAAAGTATCGTGATCCCTCCCAAAGCCAACGCCCCGTTTTCATTGTTGCTGCAAACTGAATGGGTCAAAACTTTGCCGGACGGTGGCACCATCACTTCCAAAAATCAGCGCCGCATCGCGCGCGACACCAGTGGCCGGATTTACCAGGAGCGCTGGTTTCTGGTCCCCAAAACGGAAAAATAAAATCGCAGATGACCACCATCCAGATCTCCGACCCCAGCGCCCACACCTTGTACAACTGCTTCATGCTCGATGGCATGAATCTGATTTCCAAGCGATCCGACCCCAGAATCGGAACACAGACATTTACAGCAACCAACTTGATTCTTTCTGAACCGGATCCCAAATTATTCGACCTGCCAGAAGGATTTAGAGTCGTCGACCGCCGCCAATCGCTTCCGCTAGAGAATTAGTAACCACACACGTAGCAAAGCCGAGCGGCTCAAAATGCCCCGGTCGGCTTTGTTTTTCAGTGTTTCGTCACTTCGAGGAAAACTGCGCCTAAATCGTTACCGCCCTCAGTGGCTCTCGCCCGAACAACACGAATCACTAATGCTCTTCGGCTGCTCATATGTTTTCTTGGCATCCACAACCTGGTTTTTTTCATATTTGTCGTGGTGTCGCACCCAAGCCATCGAAAACGCCAGCCCCTCTTCGTCGCGTCCCTTCGGTACGAGGTCGAGAAAATTATAAGCACCAACAAAAATGTCCACTCCCCGTCCGTAAGTGGAATATGTGTGAAATACCTCGCCAGCCTCATCCTTGTAAAAAACGCTTACGCCAGGCGCCTCGTCGGGAGAGAAATTCTGCATCGTGTAGTTGTAATACACCTCCCCTTTGGTCTTCTCCTCTTTGGTGAACGCCGCCTGATAGTCAAAATTAAAATCCGTCCTATAAGATGAAACCCACTTGAAGTTCCAGCCCATCCGCTTCTTGAACGCCTCGATTTGCGATAGCGGCGCCCGCGAAATCACTACGAAGGTCACATCACGCGCATTCAAGTGCGGCACGCTTCCGTCAAAGTGGTCCGCCAGCAGCGAGCAACTCTGACAGCCCTCTACCCAGTCCGGCCCAAACATGAAGTGGTACACGATCAATTGGCTGCGTCCCTCAAACAGATCAGCCAACGTTTCTTTTCCATCTGGCCCTTCGAACACATATCTCTTCTCTACTCGTTCCCACGGCAATTCACGACGCTGCCGGCTAATCTCATCACGCAGCCGCGTGAATTCCTTCTCCTTGGTCAGCAGCGCTTTGCGTGCCGCCACCCATAGCGCTGGCGACGTTACTTTCGGATTTTCTATCTTGCTCGTTACTGAGGTAGCCATTGTCGCTTCTCCTTTTATTTTCATTCTTGTGACGAAACTTTCTCGTGCTATTTCCCGACCGAAAACTTCTCACCACCAGCGCCGTCATTCCTCCCGACGACGTAACTCCCGCAGCCATCGCCGCAACGCGCATCAGGCATATTGGACACATAACCGCTCTCCGCAATCAGCCACGCTCTTAACGCGACTTCTTCACTTCGGCCCGTTGCCGCACCATCTCATGAATATGCTTCCAGCCCTTCCCCATTCCCTCTCGATGTTCGTCGGGAATCAGCCCCAGCG
>DATHGV010000104.1:0-3388 GCA_035490135.1 Candidatus Methylomirabilota bacterium | reverse complement strand
ATCAAAGCTACATCAACGCCCGGTTCGCTGCCATTGCATTTGCACGACGCGTGCAGGTGTGGTCGCGCACAATTGCACGGCTGAAAAAACGCTGGGTGAGTAGCTCGCCTTTTTGCTTCTTCAATGGCAGGATCAATCCTGACCAGTAGCTTCGCCCACATCGAGCTGAAACAGGCAAATCACAAGTCCGCACGCGATTGAGATTGCGATCATGGTTATTGCTCCTACAGGTTCAAGTTAGTAATTGCTTGTGGCTCCGAAGGTGCGAACTCCAAACGCAACTTGCAGAGGCCGTAGCCGGGGCCTCACTTCCAGTCTGGTCTGCCACCGTGCAACGAGGCCCGTTGTATCACCGCAAGTTTCCTCACGCAGCGATTCGTGAGTGCGCATGTTGAATGGTTTGAAATTTTTTGCTTTCATAACCTCTCCATCTTTGCACCGCTTGGGCGATTGGACGGCCGTTCAGTCGGGACCATAACCTGCGGTCCACGAAGTGCCCGCGCGGCTTGCTCGAGAAGCTCGGCCTTTGCGTCAAATTTAATCTGATCGAAGATGAGGACCTCGGTGGCGATAAGCCAGACTGTGAAACAGACCATAAGCGTGCGGAGCGGGAACGCCCGCCGCGCGGACATCGCCGCTCCAGGGTCGCTCAGCGAATTGCCAGTTGCTAGTATGCGGCTGCTCATTACGCGATCCACCCCCCATTTCTTGTCGTCCCCGCCCGGTCGCATGGGTCGATCTGACTTGTAGAAGCTGCGCACCTCAGGTGCGCGTCGAAGGTCATTCGATTTCATGCTCACACCTTCGCGCGCGAGATAGAGCACGGCTATTTCGCCTTTGGCGAGATTTTCCGCTGCCACTCTGGAGGTTGTCTGTAATCCCTCCTTTGGGATAAGCCCACAGAACTACACGCATTTTACGCCGCACCTCCCGGTTCCAATTCAACGAAAGCTTGCCTTCATGCGGCGCCTCGTGTTCCTGGGCGAGAATAGTCATGCAGCGGCACAGCATGGCAGGCTTTCGTCCACTATTCTCAGCAGATCGGATCTACGCGCCGGCTTTGCCACAATGCGATGGCCGTTGATGCGCCGACCATCGCGCGCTTCCTCTGGCGTAATCAGCGTCGTCACGAAAACGATCGGCACGCCATGCAGCGCCCAATCCGCTTCGAGTTGCGCCGCGACTTCGATGCCGTCCTCTTGCGACATGATTAGTTCGACAACTACGAGGTCGGGCTTGAAACTGCGCGCCGTTTCCAATGCGCGGCGCGGATCGATCACCGTGCATGCGACATATTTTCCGCTTTGGTCGAGAAGCAGCCGCGCATTGCGCGCGAACTGCGAGTTGTTGTCCACAATTAGGATCCGTGGCTTCTCGTTAGGTTCGTTAACAAATTGTTCATTCATACATTTGTCCTTCTCTTGGTGACGATCCCTACGGTCGTATGCGTTTGTGAAAGACCGTGCTTCTTCGCTCAAGCTGCTTTTTTATTCTCACCAGAGCGCGATTGGATCAGTTGCTCGAGGGCGTGCATCGCCTCTGTAGCATCGGGTCCTTCAGCCCGAATCTGCACCGTTGACCCTTCCGCCGGGGCGAGTGTCATTAGGTCCAAAACGCTTTTGCCGTCCACTTCCGTGCCATTGTAGGCGACACGTACGTCACTGCGAAACGGAGCCATCGTTCGCACGAATTGCGCTTCCGGCCACGTGTACCGCCAGCCCTTCTTCACAGTGACTTCCTTTTCCAGCTTCTCTGTTCCATTCCGTTGGTTGTTCGCGTGACTCGACGGCGCCGTCATGTGTCGCATGATTGCTTCAATTGTTCTGCTCATACATTTGTCCTCCGTTAGTTAAACTTTTCATGCAGACACGATCGGCCTCACCGGTGGCATTTGTGAAAGACCATGTTTCTTGTCTCAGTATGCCGCTGCGGCATACTGCACCTCGGAGTGGAACTGCGTCGCTCGCGCCGCGACTAAAGGTGTTAGGCGAGCGTAAATAACTGTTGCTTGGCCGGCACTCAGTTAGTGTTATCAAGCCAAATGACCAAAACCGGTTGTAAGATCCGTTTCAAAGCGAAACTCTTGCGGCCGGCGGAGAGTGAGAAGGCCAACTCCTGGACCTTTCTCGTTCTGCCAAAGAACGCCAGTGCGAAGCTCCCCTCGCGCGGCATGACGGCGATCGAAGGCACCATCAATGGCTTCCCGTTCCAAGCTCTGCTCGAGCCGGACGGTCAGAAAGGCCACTGGCTCAAAGTGGACCGGAAACTGCGGGAGGCTGCGGGCGCAGAGTCAGGCGACATTGTCACGCTCGCAATCGCGCCCGCGGCAAACGACACGGAACCAGAAGTCCCGACAGATCTCAGAAAAGCTCTCGTGGCCACCGCTCCGAAGGCGCGAGCGTTATGGTCGGAGATCACGCCGAACGCGCGCCGAGATTGGATCCACTGGATCACCTCCGCCAAACAAGAAGAAACGCGCACACGCCGCATCAAAAATGCCTGCTCGATGCTAGCTTCGGGGAAGCGACGCGTTTGCTGTTTCGACCGCTCTGGCTTTTACAGTAAAAGGTTGAGCGCTCCTAAAGCGGTTAGGTGAATACCGGTTTGCCGCGATAAACTGCCAAGATTCCCGGATTTTCTTCTTAATGTGCGCAAGCCAAGAATTGATTCGTCCATTCGGTGATTTTGTCGGAGTCAACGTAGAGCCGTGGTTTTGGGATTGGTCTTTGAAACCATTTCACGAAATGATTGGGATGAAGCTCCTCGTTGACGTTGTCCATCGACCAGCCGTTTGGGAGGACATCACCGCAGGGTTCGCCGAGGAACTTTATACCGTCCACTTGCCGAATCTAAGCCGGAGTTTTCTTCCCAGTTCGGGCAGCGAGTTTTAGAAGCCCGTTGGGGCGGTCCGCCGTGTCAGTGTTTCTTCGTCGATCCATTCGCTGCGAGCGCGAATGTTCTCCGAGCTGACCCAAACCAGAGATTGCGCTTCCGCGCCTGCTTTTCATCTCCTATGGACGATTGGCTCCAGCAGCGAATCTAGCGAAAAGTAATAGGCTCACTCAGCCGCAGCTTCCCCTCCCGATCAACATCCTTTCCTAGCGCAATTCCGTTTTTTCTAGCGCTTCTCGCGTTGTCGATAAAGTCACGAACAGCGCGTGGTAAGCTTCGGAATAACACTTCCATAGACGCGCGCCGCGGATGGGTGACTTCTCAGCTTGTCCGATGCGTTGCCCCGGGGCAAAGTTTACTCCCCAAATCATGAACGCCGACGGCAAAGATTTTCTCAAACGACTCGTCGAGACGCCGAGCCCATCCGGTTACGAGCACAATGTACAGAAGCTCGTTCGCGAGCGGATTCGGCCGTGGTGCGACAGTGTGCGGACCG
>DATHGV010000103.1:0-7413 GCA_035490135.1 Candidatus Methylomirabilota bacterium | reverse complement strand
GTCATAGAAACCCTCGGTGGTTGGGGACACTTTGCACGATTTGCGTTGTACAATCGTGCTCCAATGCGCGGGGTGGCAGATATATGACGAATCCTGGGCATCATTTCGTCGCGGTAATTGGCGGTGCGATTTCAGGCTCGGTGGCGGCGGAGATTCTGGCGGATCACGGAATTCGAGTCGCCGTGTTCGAGCAGAACACGCGGCCGTACGGCAAGATCGAAGACGGTCTGCCGCGTTGGCACGTCGAGCAGCGCAGACAGGAATACGCCCGAATCGACGCGCGCATGAAGAAGCCTAATGTGTATTTCATCCCCTCTACCAAGCTAGGCCGAGATTTTAATCTCCTCCAGCTTTTCGAGTGGGGCTTTTCGGCAGCGATTCTCGCCAATGGCGCGTGGCGCGACCGAGAATTGGGCGTGCCGGAAGCCGAGCAGTACGTTGGCAAAGGCCTCGTTTACCAAAATCCCTTTATCTATTGGTACAACCACAAGAACGAAAAGGACTACCTCGGACCGCGCTATGAAACGCCCGACGAAGCCGTGGTGATGGGCGGCGGGCTGGCGTCAATCGACGTAGTCAAGGTGCTCCAGCTCGAAAACTACGAACGTGCTTTAAAGGCTCGCGGCATTCAGACCAGCATGCATGAGTTGGAAAAGAGTATTCCGGAGGTATGCAAAGCGCACGGTATCAAGCCGGAAGAGTTGGGCGTAAAGGGTTGCCTCTTAATTTATCGCCGCCGCGAACAGGACATGCCGCTGGCGCAACCACCCGACAACGCGACGTCCGAGCAGATCGCCAAAACGGAACAGGTTCGGCAGAAAATGCTGCGCCTGGCGCGCGACAAATACCTTTTTCGCTTCCAGGATCGTAGGCTGACGACCGGGATTATCGTGCAAAATGGACGGCTCGCAGGGCTGAAGGTGGTTGAAACGAAGATCGAGGGCCGCAAGGCTGAACCGATCCCCGGCTCGGAACACGAACTCCGCGCGCCGCTGGTCGTTTCTTCGATCGGCTCGGTGCCGGAGAAACTTTCTGGGATCAACATGAATGGTGAATACTACACATTCGCTGGCAAGGATATGCCGCGGTATACCGCTATGGACCGCGTATTCGGGGTCGGAAACGTCGTCACCGGACAGGGGAACATCCGTGTGTCGCTGGTGCACAGCCAGAAAGTGACCAAGCGCGTGGTGGATTGCATGAAGTTCGACGATGGAAACGCTGGCGCTGGAGCCGGCAGTGCTGAACAGCAAGTCGCGAGTGCCATGGACGCGATTGGGAAGCAGATTGAAGTGATCCCACAGCTTTCAGACGACCAGATGGCGGAGGTTGAGCGCCAAGTTCATGCCCTGCAGCAAAAAGCGGGCTTCACTTCCGACTACGACTCCTGGATTGCCAAGGTGACTCCGCCCGATCTCGAATAGATCGTATTCCTTACAATTCGGATGCGTTTGTGAATTCCAAACTTCATCACACCCTATTCTGCTCACTTTGTGCCCACCTGCGAGTTTCGATGAATTGCGATCCGGGACGTCTCAATGTTCTTTGGTAATCGCAGCTTATCCTGTGCACGTGAAAAAAGCCGAGACGAAGAAGGCAGTTGTAGATGCGGACTCATTCCCAAGCCCAAGGCCCAGGGCCCAAGATTGTAAAGACGAGTATTGAATAAATAAGTGCCACGCTTTTAGAAATGGGATCGAGTTTTTTTTCCTAACTCAACTCTCATATCGTCCTGGGTTTTGGAAAAGCGCTAGCAAATCGATTGTCTTGAGGTAAACTGGCCGCTGCTGGGCGGTGAAACTCAGCGCTTCAAGGATCTTCCTATCGACTGCTACATTACGATTGTCGAAGGTGAGGAAAAGTGGAAGTAGCACGTCGCTCCGTTAAAAGTTTCCGGATTCTGCTTGTGTTTGGGCTTAGTTGCGTGGGCGGTGCGCGTGCACAGGAACCGAACAATCCTCCTCCGACGTTTACCAAGGACGTAGCGCCGATTTTGCAGAAGCACTGCCAAACCTGCCATCGGCCTGGCGAAGCAGCACCTTTCTCCATGCTCTCTTATGAGGAAACGCGGCCGTGGGCTTCCATGATCAAGATGGTGGTCACAAAAAAAATTATGCCGCCTTGGTTTGCCGACCCTCAATACGGACATTTCGCAAACGAACGATCATTGACCTCGGATGAAATTCGAACCCTGGTAGCGTGGGTGAACGGAGGCGCGCAGATGGGCGCTGCGGAAAATATGCCACCTCTGACGAAGAGTTTTGTAGAGGGTTGGGGCATCCCCACGCCAGACGTTGTGTTTCAGCTGCCCAAGCCTTTTTCGGTGCCTGCTGCGGGAGTGATTGACTATCAGTATGTGATTGTCCCCACCGGTTTCAAGGAAGACAAATGGGTGCAGATGCTCGAAGTTCGCCCAACCGACCGTGCCGTGGTTCACCACATCATTGCCTACCTCCGCGAGCCGGGCTCGAATTACTTCAAGGACCAGAAGCCCGGAGTTTTCTTTAGCGCGCCCCCTCCGAAGGTTGACGAGAAGACGGACGCGAGTGCACTGCCGAGCGACTTTCTTGTCGGCTACGCCCCGGGGCAGCCCGCTGAGATTCTGCATCCGGGCGAGGGAAAGCTGATCAAAGCCGGCTCCGACATCGTCTTTGAAGTGCATTACACGCCGAACGGAAAACCCACAATGGACCAGACCAAGCTCGGGCTTGTTTTTACAAAGACTCCCCCGCAAGAGCGTGTGCTGACGCTCTCGGCTTCCAATGGCACATTCAAGATTCCCCCGGGTGATCCGGATTACAAGGTGGACGCCACGTTTGAAGTGCGCAAAAACGTGAAGCTTGTGGGTTTGCATCCACACATGCACTCGCGCGGGAAAGCGTTTGAGTTCAGGTTGGTATTTCCCGACGGTAAGAAGGAGACCATCCTCAGCGTGCCTGTTTACAACTGGCATTGGCAGCTATGGTACAACCTCGCGGAACCCATTGATCTTCCGCGAGGCACAAAAATTGAATGCACCGCTCA
The DNA here is from genome assembly GCA_035490135.1 of Candidatus Methylomirabilota bacterium. Lineage (GTDB taxonomy): Bacteria > Acidobacteriota > Terriglobia > Acidiferrales > UBA7541 > Acidiferrum. The sequence goes on along the minus strand of DATHGV010000103.1, from coordinate 4,389 downwards.
TTTCGATAACTCGCCGAACAATCCCGAGAACCCGGATCCCACCAAATCTGTGATCTGGGGACAACAGAGCTGGGATGAAATGATGGTCGGATTCTTCAACTTGAAATTTGACGCGACGATGTCCGCAAAAGAGTTATCCGCGCCGGAAGGGGCTATTCACGTCCACTGATACGTCCAGAGCCTTGCGAAACTCGCTTGCCAATATTTTGATGCTCGTCCTGCTGCCCGCGTTTGCGGCATTGTTTCTGAATGACGTGGTTGCCGCACAAGTCAAAGACCCGAGCTTTCGTGTGATTGCATTGGCGGAACACGGTGGTATTCACAAGCCATTTGTGGACGCGGCTAAGACCTGGCTTGGAAAATTAGCCGGCGAGAATAATTTCACTGTGGATTACATTGAGGATACAGAGAAAATCGACGACGCATTTCTCGCAAAATATGCTCTGTTTATCCAGTTGAACTATCCTCCTTACAATTGGACAGACACGGCCAAGGCCGCCTTCATCAAGTACATCGAACAAGGCAAAGGAGGCTGGATCGGATTTCATCACGCCACCCTGCTTGGTGAATTCGATGGCTTCCAGATGTGGCCGTGGTTCCACCAGTTCATGGGAGGAATTCGATTCAAGAATTACATCGCTACGTTTGTTACTGGAGAGGTTACTGTCGAGGACAAGAACCACCCGGCGATGAAAGGCATCACTTCGCCGTTCGTGATCAAAGACGAAGAGTGGTACACCTATGACACCTCACCGAGGCCGAACGTCCACGTGCTGGCAAGCGTGGACGAGAAAACCTACACACCCTCCACGGATCTTAAGATGGGGGACCATCCGGTGATCTGGACCAACGAGCACGTAAAGGCCAGGAACATCTACGTTTTCATGGGCCACCGTCCGGAGCATTTCGACAACAAATCCTTCACGCAGATTTTTACGAATTCCATTTTCTGGGCCGCCGGCCAGCAGGAGAATCACGCAAAATGACGCATGGCACTGTTCCTGGAAAAATAAATCGCAGAAACTCCCTAACCACTGGGATTCGGGCGCGGTTCGCTGCTGCTCTTTTGTTCTTATTTTGGGGCGGCCCTGTCGCTGCCAACGATCCCGGTTTCAAGGTACTCGCTTTTTACTCCACGGATGTCGAACCCGATCACGTGCACACTGCCAACGATGCCCTCGCCTTCTATCGGGATCTGGCCGCAAAGAATAATTTTGTGTTTGACGCGACCACCAGCTGGGCAAAGCTCAACGAAAAGGATCTCAAGCCGTACCGGCTGATCCTGTGGTTGAACAATTTCCCGCAAACGCCGGAGCAGAGGGCGGCCTTCGAGCACTACATGGAACATGGCGGCGGCTGGATCGGCTTTCACGTCGCCGGCTACAACGATGAAACGACAAAATGGCCTTGGTTTGTAGATTTCATGGGCGGAGCCGTGTTTTACTCGAACAATTGGCCGCCCCTTCCTGCGAAATTGGTTGTGGATGACCACACGAGCCCTGTGACCAAGGACCTTCCCGCAACCTTCATGTCCCCGGCGAACGAATGGTATCTCTGGAAGCCGAGCCCTCGGCTCAACAAAAATGTCCAGGTGCTCGTCACTCTCGATCCCTCCAACTATCCCATCGGCGTCAAAGACGTGATCCCCAGTGGCGACCTTCCGGTGGTCTGGACAAACACGAAGTACAAGATGATTTACGTGAACATGGGCCATGGCGCAAACGGGGAAAAGATTTATTCCGACCCGACACAAAACAAGTTGTTTGCAAATGCGATTCTCTGGCTCGGGAACCAGAAATAGTTCTTCCGGTGGCGGGAAAAAGTGGAGGACGATACGTGAAGATGCTACGGATGATGTTACTCATTCTCTTTGTGGCATTCGGTGGCCGCTGCGGGGCGCAGACCGCCGCTCAGCCGAAGAAGCGCCTTCTGGTCCTCGGAGAAGAAAAAGGCTACCGGCACGAGGCTGTTTCTCACGCCATCGCTACCATCGAACGCCTCGGCAGGGAAACGGGATTGTGGACTACGACAATCCGGACAGATACCGAAGTGCTGACGAAGAAAAAACTCGAATACAACGCTAAAAATCTGAACGATTTTGACGCCGTGCTCTTCTATACCGGTGGCGAACTGGAAATGAATCCGGAACAGAAAGCTGCGCTTCTTTCGTTCGTCCACGACGATGGAAAAGGTTTTATCGGCGTGCACAGCGCTACCATCACCTTCACGGACTGGCCGGAATACGGCGAAATGATTGGCGGATACTTCGACGAACATCCTTGGGGCACCTTTGACGCGCCCATTCTCGTAGAGGATCCGAACTTCCCGGGCATGCAGCAGTGGCCAAAGTCATTTGTTCTGAAGGACGAGATTTACCAGATTAAGGATTTTTCGCGGAACACGGTGCGTGTTTTGATGCGCCTCGATGCCACCAGGCTGGACCTGAACAATCCGCGCGTTCACCGCAAGGATCTCGATTTTGCCATAACTTGGGCGAAAATGTACGGAAAGGGGCGCGTCTACTACTCGACTCTGGGTCACGTGGAGCAAAATTGGGACGATCCCCGGATGCAGAAAATGTATGTGGAGGCCATCAAATGGGCCATGCGTCTCGTTGACGCCGATGTAACTCCGCGACCGGTTACGGACCAATCTGGCAACACCCATTAAGACGGAATAAGTGATGGCACGGCATCGGCGACACCAGGAATGGCATGAGTGAGTTCGTTACAGTGTCAACGTAAAGGCCGATCTTTCGTGAAGACGGGATGGAGGTTCAATAGATGTGGCGATTGATGTTCTCGTTGCTGCTGGCTTTCGCGACCTGGGGGCAAACGACCCACCCGATTCTGGCCGTAGGTTCACCTGCGCCTGATTTCTCCTTGCCCGGCGTGGATGGAAAAATCCATCGCCTTGCCGATTACGCGGCCAGTCCGGTCCTGGTCGTCGTATTCACCTGCAATCACTGCCCGATCGCGCAAATGTACGAGGAGCGCATCCAGCAATTGGAGACAGACTACGGCCACCGCGGCGTGGCCATTGTCGCCATTCAGCCGAACGATCCGAAGGCAATTCGAATCGATGAATTGGACTCCTCCGACATCAGCGACAGTCTCGACGAAATGAAAATTCGCGTTGAGTACAAACATCTCCACTACCCATACCTTTACGACGGTGAGACGCAATCGGTCACGCGAGTTTACGGTCCTCAAGCCACACCTCATGTTTTCGTATTCGACAAGGACCGCAAGCTGCGCTACGAAGGCCGCATGGACAACAGCTATCGCAAGGAAATGGTGAACACTCAGGACGCCCGAAATGCGATCGACGCGTTGCTGGCAAATCGGGAGGTGCCCCTCACACACACCGGTGTTTTCGGTTGCTCAACGAAGTGGCAGGAAAAATCCGCGTTTCGCATCGAAGCGCTCCGGAAAATCGAAGAGCAGCCAGTCAAAGTAGAAATGGCGACGGCCGGTGACCTGATGCGGCTACGTCAAAACCCCTCGAAACACATGGTGCTCATCAGTTTTTGGGCCACCTGGTGCGGTTCGTGCATCGACGAGTTCGGCGATTTTCAGGATACCTTCCAGATGTACAAGAATCGCGACCTGGAGTTGGTCACCGTCTCCGCAAACATGCCGGACGAAAAATCCAGTGTCTTGAGAATGCTTGAAAAAAAGCATGCTACCAGCCGAAACCTGTTGTTCGATTCGAATGATACGGCCGCCCTTCAAGCGGCGTTTGATCCAACCTGGCAGTCGGCGGTTCCCTACACCGTTCTCATCGATGCCGACGGCAAAGTTCTCTACAAGAATCTCGGCACCGTGGACATACTTGAATTGCGGCGCACCATTCTGGCCAATCTTCCTTCCGACTACATCGGCTTCAATCACTACTGGCAGGCGGGTTCCGCGCAGAAGCAACCGGTGAAGAGTGGCGGACGATAAGATCTTGCCCCGAGCCTTGCAGCGATGGCTGTCCTCCGCGCAATTTAGAAATCCCTGGGAAGTACTCCTGGAATTCTTCTCTCCACTTGACTGCGCTTCAGGAGGCTCGATGAAAAAATATCTGCCCGTGCTGCTGGCTGTGATTCCTGCACTTTGTGCACTGGCACTGGCGCCGGTACCTTGCGTGGGCGAAGAAATTCCAAAAACGGCTTGGAGGCGGCCCCTTGGACAACCGCTAGCGAATCCGGGCGTCCGAAAAAATAAATCAGACATTGACGATGGCTACTGGCAGGGTGCCCCAGTTGGCGGATTCGGCGCCGGCACATTTTCCAGAACCTATCGTGGTGACTTTGCTCGCTGGCACATCAAGGCTGGTGTTCACAAATACGCTCCGGTCTATGCGAACCAGTTCGCCATGTTCCAGCAAGTCGCCGGCGAACCC